>JAGWOC010000008.1 GCA_028872875.1 Chloroflexota bacterium
CGCACGGCGTGAAGGTCGCGCTCGGCGGACTGTCCGACGTGTACTACTGGCTGCTGATCGCGCTGGCGCTCGTCGGGGTGCGCTGCTGGCTCTCGTTCCCGCGCGGCATCGCCGGCGCCACGCGCCTGCTGCTGGCGTCGCTGGTCGCGTACTGGACGCTCGTACACGTCGCGTTCTTCGCCGACCCACGCTTCCACGCGCCGATCACGCCGGTGCTGTGCCTGTGGGCGGCGGTGGCTCTTTCGTGGATCGTGGAGAGAAGGGGACGGGAACCACAGATTTCGCAGATGGGCACAGATTAGGGGTGGCGACTTATCCGCGATGGCGCAGATGGGGTGCGACAAGATGGGCCGGCGGCGGGCGACCGGCGGTTTCATGCGCCGATGATGTCGGTGCTGGCGCTGTGGGCGGGGGCGTGGGCGAGTGCGCGGCAGCCGCGAGACGGGTCATCGCTAAGTGACTATTCCCTCGTCTAGGTCTTTGTTGGGAATGAGCCCCAAGTCCAGTGTGTGGTAGGCGTTGCGAAACATGTGCAGGTGGAGGGCGTGACTACGGCCGATATCACTATCCACTCGTCCGGCGATGATGAGAGCAGCTCCTAAGACGGCATCTAAGGCACTGATTAGCGTTCCCAAGAGCCACCGGTGATGCGTGTAGGCGAAGGTCGGAGCAGGCGTGACCACGATCCCTCTGATGGGATGTAAGCCTAGGAGATACGCCTGAGCCTGGGCGCCGCCATGGGCCGCCGAGCACAGCGTGGAATAAGTTCGGCGTTGAAGTGGACCAGACTTTGCCCCGTGGATAAGGCGGATGAGAACCGTGGTAGGCGGGGTCGACTCTCCGCCGGTCTTCTTGAAGCGATTCGCCATAGCGTCCGGAACTTGTGCCCAGGATTGCAGCTCCAGACTGAGTTCGAAGAGGCGACGAATCAGTGTCGCGGAACCCGCCAAGCGTCCTCTCATGAAGAGCTCGGTGGCTTCCCACACAGTCTCGAAGGCGTCCACGATAACCATCGCCTGGCGGCGCAGGAGATCATAGGGTCGCTTACCAATCGCCTCGCCGAACGAAAGGCTGATGCTGCCGATCCCGACATTCGCAGACCAGATCATGTCCAGCACCTGCGGGAAGACATTGTCGATCATGGACGTTGCGTGATCGTCCCGTTGTTGGACGGCCTCGACGCCGAAGATCGGCTCCACATCTCTATACACCAACTGGTAGCCCAGTCGCTTCCCGATCATCGCGGCGGAAACCGAACTTAAACCAACACTCGCATGCGCCACCTGACTGAACTGCATTGCATCTTCCACGCGAAGATCAAGGAGGCGTTCACGGTTCGCCGAAAGATAGAAACCTCCGGCGTATAAGCCACCATGCGAAACGGATTTCACGACTTTCTCGATGTCGTCGAGCTTCGAAGATTCCCCTAATCCAAGATCACGCAGGACTGCCGCACTGGGCATCACGGCTCCGAACATCCCCCGTGCAGCCAGCTCCGCATGGGCATCATCCGTGTAGGGCTTTCTGAGCGCGCGCTCCATCTCCGTAGCGAGCCGTTCGGGGTTCTCCCAGCCGGCAACAAGAAGCAGCGTTAGCTCGTACTGACGCCGCAGAAGGGCGATCGCCGGCGCCCCGTAACCCGAGGCGATGCAGGCCATGGCGTCGACTGCGGCGTCGTGCGCGTCCACGATGGCGAGTTCAAGGAACTGGTCCAATTGGGGCTGACGTCCGGGCGACCACACCCGCACAGCTTCCGCTGCGATGCCGCGCAGCCGATAGAAAGCCTCGACTTCCGACTCGGGAGCCGGCCGCTCACGTCCAAAGCGTTCGGTGAAACGCTGCGTAAACGCCATGCGGTCGCGGTGGGTAGCGTCAACATCAGGCTTGAGATCCTGAAGCCAGCCCGGCCAATCTCTGGGAGCCATGCTTAATCATATCGGTAATCACACCCGCACGACCGCGAGCGTCACCTCGCGGCCGTCGATCTGCGCCGTCTCGGCGTGGACGCCGTGCGGTGGGGCGTCGGCTGACAGCTCGACGGACAGCGTCTCCTGCCGCACGTAGTCGCCGTAGCGCTCCATCACCGCGCGCAGCTCGCCGCCGTCATCCTCGGCGCGATAGTAGGTCTTGATGCGGTCGGCGATCTCGAAGCCGGCGTCCTTGCGCAGGGTCTGGATGCGGTGGACGATCTCGCGCGCCAGCCCCTCCTGCGCCAGCTCCGGCGTCAGCTCCACCGAGACGATGACGACGATGCCGCCCTCTTCCGCAGAGGCGAAGCCGGCGCGCTCGCGGCCGTTGACGAGCAGCTCGTCGGGCGCGAGCTGCTTGCCGGCGACCTCGACCGTCTCCCCGGCCGCCACCGCGCGCGCCACCTGCGCCAGGCGCTCGTCGGACATCGATGCCAGCGCCTGCGCGATATCCGGCACGGCGCGCCCGTACTTCTGGCCGAGCAACTTGAGGTTCGGCTTCACCTCAAAGCGCAGGAACTCGCCCTCGTCGCGCACGACGCGCAGCGCCTTCACGTTCAGCTCGTCGAGGAGCTGCGGCGCCAGTCGCCGGAGCGCGTCCTCCTCCGCCCGCGTGGGGAGCTTGACGAACAGCTCGGCGACCGGCTGCCGCACCTTGAGCTGCGCCTTCGCGCGCGCGGCGCGGCCAAGCGACGCCACCCGCATCACGAGCCGCGTCTCGGCGGAGAGCGCGCGGTCGATCTTCGACGCGTCAGCGGCGGGCCAGTCGGTCAGGTGCACGCTCTCCGGCGCGTCGGCGTCGAACGAGCGGACGAGGTTCTGATACAGCTCCTCGGCGAGGAACGGCGTGAAGGGTGCCATCAGGCGGATGAGGGTCGTGAGGCACTCGTACAGCGTCGCGTAGGCAGCCTGCTTGTCGGCGTCGCTCTCGGACTTCCAGAATCGGCGCCGGCTGCGGCGCACGTACCAGTTCGAGAGGTCCTCGACGAACGCCTCGACGAGCCGCGTGGCGCCGAGCGCGTCGAAGTCGTGCAGGCGCTCTGTGACGCCGGCAACGAGCTGGTGCAGCTCGGAGAGGGCCCAGCGGTCGAGCTCGCTGAGGGCGCCGTGCCGCGCGGGCTGAGGGCCCGCGCTCCGGGATGAGGAGGCGTCCTCGGCCGCATCGGCCTCGGGACGCGCGGGCTGAGGGCCCGCGCTCCGGGATGAGGGAGCGTCCTTGGCCCCATCTGCGTCCATCTGCGGAGCGACCGGCCCCGGCGTCCACCCGTCGAGCGAGGCGTAGGTGACGAAGAATGCGTACGTGTTCCACAGCGTCAGGAACATGCCGCGGCGCACGTCGTCGGCGGGGCCGTAGCCGAAGTTGATGTTGTGCGCCGGGTTCTGGCGATAGAACAGCCAGCGCATCACATCGACGCCCATCGTGTCGGCGGCATCGTCGAACCAGATGGCGTTGCCCGCGCTCTTGTGCATCTCCTCGCCGCGTTCGTCGCGCACCATGGCGTGGCCGAGCACCGTCTGGAACGGCGGCCGGTCCTCGAGCGCCGTGGCCATCGTCAGCAGCGAGTAGAACCAGTTGCGAAACTGGCCGGGGAAGGCCTCGGTGATGAACTGCGCGGGAAACCACTGCTCCCAGTAGGCGCGGTCGTGGCGATAGCCGAGCGTCGAGAACGGCACGATGCCGGCGTCCAGCCAGGGGTTGCCGACGTCGGGGATGCGCGGCACGACGGCACCGCAGGCGCGGCAGGCGATCTTCACCGCGTCGATGAACGGCTTGTGCGGCGAGTGCCCTTCGAAGACCTCCCAGCCCTCGACCGCGCGATCCTTCAGCTCCGTCTCGCTACCGACGACCTCGAAGGCGCCGCACTGCGGGCAGTCGAAGATGGGCAGCGCCAGGCCGTAGTAGCGCTTCTTCGAGATCATCCAGTCGTCCATGTTCTTCAGCCAGTCGAGCTCGCGCGCAAGGCCGAAGTCCGGGATCCAGCGGATCTGGCGCGTGACGGCGGCGATCCGGTGGCGCAACTCGTCCATGCTGATAAACCACTCATCGACGAGCCGGAAGATCAGCTCCGTGCCGCAGCGCCAGCAGACCGGATAGCGGTGCGCGTACGCCTGCGTGCGGTAGAGCATCCCCTTCCCGCGCAGGCTGTCGAAGATGGCGTCGCGCGTGGCGTCGGCGGACACCGAGCGGCCTGTCAGCCAGTCGAAGCCGCCGAGGTACACGCCCTCATCGTCGGTCGGCGCGATGACGGCGAGGGCGTGCTCCTTGCTGAGCGCGAAGTCCTCCTTGCCGCAGCCGGGCGCGATGTGGACGATGCCCGTGCCCTCTTCGTCCGACACTTCCTCCCACGCGATGACGCGATGCTCGATGCCCTGCTGCGCGGGCAGCTCGTCGAAGGGCCCGCGATAGCGCAGGCCGACGAGATCGGCGCCCTTCAGCTCGCCCAGCACCTCGTGCGCGCCGCGCAGCGCGCTCTGCGCCGCACCCTTCGAGACGTAGAGCACGGCGTCGCCCTGGCGCACCCTCAGGTACGTCAGCCCGGGGTGCACCGCCGCGGCGACGTTGCCGGCGAGCGTCCACGGCGTCGTCGTCCACACGAGCAGCGACTCTCCCTCGCGCCCAACGAGCGGGAATGTGAGGTAGACGCTGGTGTGCGTGATCTCCTTGTAGCCCTCGGTGACGATCTCGTGCTCCGAGAGCCCGGTGGCGCAGCGCGGGCACCAGGGCATCACGTCGTGGCCCTTGTACAGCCAGCCCTTCTCCCAGCACGTCTTGAGGAACATCCAGATCGTGTAGTTGTTCTCGTCGGAGTTCGTGTAGTAGGAGTGGTCCCAGTCCATCCAGTAGCCGAGCCGGACGGACTGCTGCGTCTGCACGCCGGCGAAGTGCGCGACGCGGTCCTTGCACTCCTGCACGAAGCGGTCGACGCCGAACTCCAGGATGTCCTTCTTCGAGGTGAACCCGTGCTGCTTCTCGACCTCGACCTCGATCCAGAGGCCCTGGCAGTCGAAGCCGTTCTGGTACCGCTGCTTCTCACCGAGCATCGTGTGGAAGCGCTGGTAGAGGTCCTTGTACGAGCGCCCCCAGGCGTGGTGGACGCCCATCGGATTGTTCGCCGTGATCGGCCCGTCGATGAACGACCAGCGCCGCGCGGAGGCGTCGTTGCGGTGGATGTAGCGCTCGATCATCCGCCGCTCGTGCCACCAGCGCAGCGTGTCCCGCTCGCGTTCGACGAAGTCCGGCCGTGTCGGTACTGGTTGCATGGACCTCACCCCCCGGCCCCCTCCCCACAATGTGGAGAGGGGGAGTTGCTGCGGGAAGAGTGCCCCGCGGCTTCAGCGATCGCAGCCAGCACCGCAGGCAAGTCCGCGTCGACCTGCGCGTTGGTGAAGCGCACGACACGGAGGCGGAGTGCCTCGAGGCATGACTGCCGCGTCGCGTCCTCATCCCGATGCTTCTCGTGAACCGGGCCGTCGATCTCGACGATCAGTCCGGCCTCCGCGCAGTAGAAGTCGACGATAAAACGGTCGATCGCGTGCTGGCGCCGGAACTTCAGCCCATCGAGTCGGCGGCCACGGAGCCGCTCCCACAACTGATCCTCCGCGGCAGTTGGCAAGTGCCGCATGGATCGGGCCTTCGGCCGCAACTTCTGCCACATGTCCGCGCCCGCTCTCTTGCTCCGCATCTCTAACCTCGCACTGCCTCCGCTTGCGAGTCACACCGTGGTTTGCTGCTCAACATTCTCGAGGCAACTCGCTCCGGCCCGTCGACCGCTCGACGACCTCCCCCTCTCCACAATGTGGAGAGGGGGCCGGGGGGTGAGGTACCAAAACGCCCGCCCCCACGAAAGGGACGGGCTCGACGTTCGACCCCGCGGTACCACCCTAGTTCCCCGCCTGCTGGCGGGACGCTCATGCCGGGCGCGATCACGCCCTGCCCTGCGAACGGTGGGCTTCCGGGCGCGCATACTGCCCCGCCGGGGTTCCGCGCGCCGGCTCGGGAGGGATCTTCGGCCACCGACGCTGCATCCGGCTCGCACCGTACCCGGATTCGCTCAGCAGCGGCTCGGCGGCGTACTCGTCTCCGTCTTCGCCTGTGCGGGGAGTATAGGCGCGGCGCGGGCACCGAGACAACCGGGGGTTACCCCCGCATCGGCCGGACCGGCTCGCGGGTGGGCCCTCGCCTACGGGGCCTCCTGCAGCCGCAGGAAGTCGAGCACCGCCGCCGCCACCGCGTCCGGCTGCTCCGGCAGGAGCGCGTGCCCGGCGTCCGCGATCTCCACCAGCCGCACGCGGCCGGGCGACTCGTCGCGGAGGGCCCTCCCGTTGGCCGGCGGCGCCACGCGGTCATCGAGGCCCTGGACGACGAGCATCGGCGCGTCGCCGCCGCCCCGGAAGTCGCGCGGGTCCGTCGCGGCGACCGCCGCGCGCTGTGCGGCGGCGGCCCCCGGCCACCAGCCGTCGCGCCACACCGCGGGGTCGTGGCCCGGGGCGAAGAACGCCGTCGCGACGGCCGCGTGATGGTCGGCATCGGGCAGGTCCGCACGGAAGACGCGCGCGAGCGCCCGCCAGGCTTCCGCGTCCGGCTCGATCTGCCCGCCGGCTGCGAGGAGCGTGACGCTACGCACCAGCGCCGTGTAGTCGGCGGCGGCGCAGCGCGCGACGCGATTGCCGAACGCGTGCCCGACCACGTGGGCGGGCGCGCCGCCAACGCACGCGATCACCAGAGCGACATCGCGCGCGTAATCGTGCAGCGTCAGATGGTCCATCGGGCCCGTGCTCTTGCCGACGCCCCGGCAGTCCATGGCGGCGGCGGTGAAGCCACCCTGGGCCAGCCGCCGGCCGAGGTCGTCGAAGTCGCCGGCGCCGCGGCCGAGCGACGGCACGAGCACGACCGGCGGACCCTCGCCGCGCACCGTGCAGGCGATGCGCACGCCCTCGCCCTCACAGATGGCCGTACGCGGAGCAGCGTTCATGGCACCAGCACCACGCGCCCGAACGCCTGGCGGCTCTCGATATACGCGTGCGCGGCCGCGGCGGCGGACAGCGGGTACGTGCGGTCGACGACGACCTTCAGCTCTCCCTTCGCGATGTCGCGCAGGAGACCATCCAGCATCGGCACGACCCGCCCCGGGCTCCGGAACGTCTCCAGACCAAAGAAGACCCCCGTGATCGACGCGTTGTTGCCGCTGAGCCCGCTGATGTCGATCGACCTCCCCTCGCGGCTGACGTTGCCGACGGTGATCACCCGCCCGCGGTAGCCCGCGCACTGGATGCTCCCCTCGAGCGTCTTGCCGCCGACCGAGTCGACGACAAGGTCGACGCCACGCCCGTCCGTCGCCTTCCGCACGGCATCGACGAAGTCGCCGCTCAGGTAATTGACGCCGATGTCCATGCCGTACTGCCGGAGCCGCTCGAGCTTCTCGTCGCTCGACGACGTCGCGATCACCCGCGCGCCCGCCCGATGCGCGAGCTGCACGCAGGCGATGCCGACACCACTTGTCCCCGCCTGCACGAGCACCGCCTCGCCCGCCTGCAGCCGGCCGAACTCGAACAGGCAGTCGTAGGCCGTGCCCCACGAGACGGGTACGCAGGCCGCGTGCTCGACCGCGCAGCCGTGCGGCACGAGCCAGGTCGACGTCGCCGGGACGGAGACCAGCGATGCGTGCGAGCCGCTCGCCATCAGCGCCGTCACGCGGTCGCCGGGCTTGCGGTCGCGGACCTCGGCGCCGGCCTCGCGCACGATGCCGGCGCAGTTGTAGCCGACGATATGCGGCTTCGACGTCATGGCGCCGCCGGCGCGGTTCAGCACGTCGCCGCCTTCGATGCCGATCGCCTGCACGTCGATCAGCACGCCCTTCGGGTGGAGCGGCGGGGCCGGCACGTCTTCGTACCGGAAGACCTCAGGCGCGCCCGTCTCGTAGTACACGGCAGCTTTCATCATCGTCCCTCTCCTGCCGGATCACCGGCGTCATAACCGACCGCGAAGTGCGCCCGAGCCCGCTGTCCGCGCGGCGCTACTCGTCCCGCGGGCGGCGGTAGATGGCCACGTCGGCCTTCTCCATCCAGCGGTCGGGGTTGGCGACGGGCTTGAAGCCGGTCTTCTCGTACAGCGTGTGCGCGTCCTTCGTGCCCAGCATCCAGCGGCGGAAGCCCTGCAGGCGCGGGTGCGCGGCGACGCACTCCATCAGCCAGACGCCCAGGCCCTGGCCGCGGAACTCGTCGAGCACGAAGACGTCGCAGACGTACGCGAACGTCGCGTAGTCGGTGATGATGCGGGCGAGGCCGATCGTGCGCGCGCCGCCTTCGGCATAGAGCCCGAAGTTCAGCGAGCCCTCCACGCCGCGCCGCACGACATCGAACGGGATGCCCGGCACCCAGTACGACGATTCCGACAGCCAGCGGTGCACGACGTGCAGGTCGAGCTTCGACGGGTCAGTACTGACCAGGTAGCCGCCGCGCCGCCACGCCTCCGCCATGCGCTACTTCAGGTGCTCGCGGAAGAAGGCGAGCGTGCGATCCCACGAGAGCTCGGCCGCGGCCTTGTTGTAGACCTCCGGGCGCGTGTCGTTGAAGAACGCGTGGTCGGTGCCCTCGTAGATGTAGATCTGGGCGTGCTTGCCGGCGTCGCGGATCTGCTGTTCGAGGTTGTGCGCGACCTGCGGGCTCGCCCACGCGTCGTCCGACGCGTAGTGTCCGAGGACGGGACCGGCGAGCTTCGAGAGGTCGGGCTGCACGCCCTGCAGCACGCCGTAGTACACGACGCACGCATCAAGCGGCTTCAGGGTGGCCATGTAGAGCGAGAGCCCGCCGCCCATGCAGTAGCCGACGGAGGCGACCTTGCCGGTGCAGGCGTCGTGGGCCTTCAGGTACTCGTACGCGCCGGCCATGTCCTTCGCCGCCTCGTCCATCTTCAGCGACATCATCAGCTTGCCGGCCTCGTCGGGCTCCGTGGTCTGCCGTCCGTGGTAGAGGTCGGGGGCCAGGGCCAGGTAACCGGCGCGAGCGAAGCGGTCGGCGACCTCCTTGATGTGCGGCACGAGCCCCCACCACTCCTGGATGACTACCACCCCCGGGCCCCGGCCCGATGCCGGCCGCGCGAGGTAGCCGCTCGTCTGGCCGCCGTTGCTCGCGAATGACACCATGTCTCCTGCCATGTGACGGCTCCTTGTCGTGCGAAGGTGCTCCGCCCAGGGACGCGACGCGCCCGGAGCGCAGTCTAGCAGCACTTCCGGCAACGGGCACCGGCACACCGGCGCCGGGCCGTACGGCGCGGCCTCAGAGGGCGTCAGAACGCGTTCAGCGCGTCGATGAGCTGGCGGATGCGCGCGAAGTTGTGGTCCGCGCGGAGGGCGACGCGCGCGAGGTCGACGCAGTCATCATCCGCCGCCTCTTCGGAGGTCGCCGCGATCTGCTGGATCTTGCCGGCTGCGACGAGGTCGGCGAACTCGGCGTTCAGGCGGTCGAGCTGTGCCCGATCCGGCGCGCGTTGCAGCCGCAGCACGAGGCGCTCGCCGACGTAGCGGGCCGAGTGGTAGTTCCTGTAGAAGCGCTCGATCTCGGCGATCCCCACCTCCACCGACGGCGCGAGCGTGAAGAACGCCATGTCCTCGGGCGAGACGAGCCCCTTGTCCACGACGTGGCGGCGGACGAACTCGATCCACTCGCGCCAGTACGTGCCGCCGGGCGTATCGAGCAGCACGACCGGGCGGATCGCCGTCTTGCCGGTCTGCATGAGCGTGAGCAGCTCGTAGGCCTCGTCCATCGTCCCGAACCCTCCGGGCAGCAGGGCGAAGGCATCGGACTCCTTCATGAACGTGATCTTGCGCGTGAAGAAGTACTTGAAGTCGATGAGCTTCGGATCGCGGGCGATGAACTCGTTGGCGCTCTGCTCCGTCGGCAGCTTGATGCCGACACCGAAGCTGTTTTCGGCGCCCGCTCCCTCGTGGCCCGCCGCCATGATGCCCGGGCCGGCGCCGGTGATCACCATCCAGCCACGCGCCGCCATCTGCCGCGCGAACTCGCGCGCGACCGCGTACTCGGCGTGCCCTGCAAGCGTGCGCGCCGACCCGAAGATGCTCACCTTCCGCCGCGCACGGTACGGCGCGAAGATGCGGAATGAGCGCCCCAGCTCGCGGAACGAGCGGCTCACCAGCTTCATCTCACCGCGGTTGGCGCCCTTCGCCATGCGGAACGCCGTCTCGACGATGTCTTCGAGGAGGTCTGCGTCCTCGGCGCCGGCCGACTCGACGAGCGCACGGATCTGCGCGTCGAGCGCCCGGTCGCCCGAGCCGGTGCGACGGCGCATGCGCTGACGCGTCGGCGTCAGGCGCCGCGACGCCGGCTCCAGCGGTTCGATGCCGGGCACGGCCGGCGGGTTCGAGTGCGCGTCGCTGTTCATCGCCATGCCGCATGATGACACGCCGGGCGCGTCCGTGCGCCGTACGCCGGCGGCTGAGGCCGCCGCCGCGTGGCATCGGCTTGCCGCGCCGGCGCGCCCGGGGGCCGGACGCAGCAAGAGGGCGGCTTGCGCCGCCCGCCTGCCTGCACCTCAGGCCGGTCCAGCGGAGCCGGCGATGCCCTAGTTCAGCTCCATCACCGTCGCGAGCGCGGGCGGCGTCGTGCGCTGGATCACGAGGTAGGAGCCGGTCGGCGGCTTCACCTCGAGCGAGAACATCGTATTCGGACCGATCGTCAGGCCAGCGCCCGCCAGGTCGATCGAGATCTCGAGCAGCTCGCCGGGCTCCAGCAGCTTGTTGGCGTTGCCGGTGATCGGCGTCACGGTGTATGCCAGGTTGTTGATCACCTTGCTGGCGTCGATGTAGCTGATCACCGTGCGGTTCGTGGTCGCGGCAGGGTCCAGGTTCACGGAGTCCCCGCCCGCCGCCAGCGTCATGTCGAACTGGACGGTCGTCACGTTCGCGCCGTTCGAGTTGGCGATGACGCCGCTCGACAGCTCCATCGTCCCGCGCGTCTTCGCCAGGCCGGCGTACACGGCCTCCTTGCCCCGCTCCGAGCTGAAGAGCCCGGTGCTCAGCACGACGAACGCGAAGACGGCCGCCACGACGACGAACGCGATGAGGATGATCGCCGTCTCGAGGCCGGTGATGCCCCGCTCCTCCCCGAACCGGCCGAGGAGCCCGCGCAACGCCCTCATAGCCAACCTCCTGATTCGCGCGGCCGCCCCCGGCGGCCCGCTGTGCCCCCCGCGAGGGACTCATAGGTGAACTTCCTAGGGATTGTCGGCGATGTTTGTCCAGGCTTTAGTCCCGAAATCGCCAGCTTATTCCCGCGCCATGACGAGGCCCTGCGACGCCTCCGGCCGAATCTGCCCGCTGCCGGCTCAGGTTCAGGATGGGACGACGCTGGCCAGCCGCGGCGATGGCGCCGCACCGTAGGGGCGCAAAGCGTGCGCCCCTACGGGAGCCGCCAGGTGCGGAGGCCGTCCTGCGGCGAGGTCAGGTAGGTCGCAGCCTGGTGGCCCGTACGCGCTTCGTACGGCGCGACCACGTCGCGCGCGAAGCTGGCGGCCGCGTCGGCCTGGAGGACGCTGACCGTGCAGCCGCCGAAGCCGGCGCCGGTAAGCCGCGAGCCGGCGACGTACGGCTGCGCCGTCGCCAGCGCGACGAGCAGGTCCAGCTCCGGCGTGCTCACCGCGTAGTCGTCGCGCAGGCTCAGGTGCGATTCCACCATCAGCCGCCCGAGTGCGGCGAAGTCGTCGCGGTCGAGGGCTTCGGCCGCGGCGGCGACGCGCGCGATCTCGCTGACGACGTGGCGCGCACGGCGGAGCGGCGTGTCGTTGCTATCGTCCGCCAGCGCCCTACGACCCGTCCGGGACGCGACCTCGTCGAGCGAGACATCGCGCAGCGAGGCAAGCTGCGGGCGCCGGAGCGCGTCGCGCAGCCGGGCGACCGCCTCCGCGCACTCCCGCCGACGGTCGTTGTAGGCGCTCGACAGCAGCTCGCGCCGCACGCCGCTGTCGGTGATGACCACCGCGAGCCCGGCGCCCGCGAGCCGCAGCGGCACGTCGCGATGGGCGAGCGTCCGGCAGTCAACGAGCAGCGCCGCGTCACGATGCGAGAGCGCGGACGCGAACTGGTCCATGATCCCGGACTGCACGCCGACGAAGGCGTTTTCGGCGCGCTGGCAGAGCAGCGCAAGGTCGGGGCCGGACAGCGGTAGTCCGAACGCGTCCCGGAGGGCTCCGGCCACGGCAACTTCGACCGCCGCCGACGACGACAGGCCCGCTCCCGGCGGCACGTCGCCGGTCAGCGCAAGGTCGACGCCGCCGAACGCATGGCCCGCCGCACGCAGCGCCGCGACGACGCCGCGGATGTAGTTCTCCCAGGCGCCGGGCGCCGCGTGCGAGATGTCGTGCAGGTCGAACGTCGAGCACTCGGAGAACTCGGCGGAATACGCCCGAACCGTCGTGTCATCGCGCAGCGCCCACGCGCACAGCACGCTGCGATCGATGGCGAAGGGCAGGACGAGGCCGTCGTTGTAGTCGACGTGCTCGCCAATCAGGTTGACGCGGCCCGGCGCCTCGCTGACGCCTTCTGGCGGGCGGCCGAACTCGCGCCGGAAGGCGGCGGCGAGCGCATCGACGCGGGCCGCGCGCGCCGCGCTCACGTCGCGGGCGCCGACGCCCGCAGCGCGCGCGCCGTGTCCTCGGGGGCCGTGTCGTTGATGAACGTGCCGGCGCCTGTCTCAATGCCGGCGAGGTACTTGAGCTTGTCGCGCGTCCGGTACGGCGGTGCGAACTCAATGTGCAAATGGTCGCCCGCGCGATCCGCGCCGTCGGCCGCGCGCTGATGCATCGACATGCTGTACGGCATCGTGAAGCCCCAGAGGTGGTCGTACTTCGCCTGCACCGTGCGCACGATGCGCGCCAGCCCGGCACGCTCGGCGTCCGACAGGGCGAGCAGCGATGGGCGGTGCGCCGCCGCCGCGACGTGCACCTCGTACGGCAGGCGCGCGGCGAACGGCACGTAGGCGACGAAGCCCTCGGCGGTGGCGACGATACGCTCCCCGCCCGCGACCTCTTCCGCCACGACGTCGCAGAGCAGACAGCCGCCGCCGCCGGCGACGTGGCGCAGCGCCAGCTCGTGCTCGCGCTGCACGCGCGGCGGCACGTATGGAAAGGCGTAGATCTGGCCGTGCGGGTGCGTCAGCGTCACGCCGATCTCGCGGCCCCGGTTCTCGAAGATGAAGACGTACGCCACTTCCGGGCGCGCCGACAGCTCGGCGTAGCGGTCGGCCCACACATCGACGAGGTGGCGCACCTGTGCCTCCGAGAGCGACGCCAGCGTCGCATCGTGGCGGGGCGCGTAGACCAGCACCTCGCACAGCCCGGCCGCGCGCTCCCGCCGCTCGAGCGCGGAGCCGCTCGCCGGCGGCGCGGCGTCGAGGCGCAAGCTCGGGAAGCGATTTTCGAACGCGACGATCTCGTAGCCCGGCGACGGGATCTCGCTCGTGAACGCCGCTGCCGGGTCGGTCGGGCAGAGCGGGCAGGACTCGGGAGGCGGCAGGAAGGTGCGGTCCTGGCGGCCCGTCGAGATCACGACGTGCTCGCCGAGCAGCGGGTTCCAGCGCAGCTCGAGGCCGTCGGCCGGACGCGCCGCCTGGGGGCGGTCGAGCACGGACGGCAGCGGCTCATCGAAGGCGTAGTACTGGATGTAGCGCCCGTCCGCCCGCTCGACGCGCATCTTCTCCACGGGCGCAGTCTAGCATCGGCGCCGCGCCGGCCCGGCGGGTACGGGGCGCGTATTGACGCTTCACCGTAATCGCGCCGGCGTTATGCGGAAACTTCAATGCTCAGCGGTACATAAGGCTATTGACAGCCTCCGCCGGTGCTGATATCGTAGCGATCGCTCCGAGTTGCTACGGACGACCTCGGTGGACGAACCCGGCAGTACGGCGACGGCGCAAGCCCAACCGGAAGGCCGGGGGAGGACGAAACCGGGGGACGGACAGGTAACTCGGGGCGTTTTGTTGTCTGCGGCGGCAAACCCCAGCACGCTACGGGATGATTCCTAGGTTACGATCAAGCAAACCGAAGTCGAAGAGCCTGAGTTCGACGCTGACTCTTGATTCCGAGACTGTAGGACCATCCGGCGGCTCCTCCGTCCAGTTGACACCAAGCGCGAGCAGGCGACCGCGCAAAGCGACTACTCGCTCCCACCAGCCAGAAAAATCACCTTCAAACGACTTCACTGCCTGGGCCAGACTCCCACGCAGCATTAGCCACATGCACCCCAATAGGAGGCACATTTCGAGACGGAGCCACGGCAGGTTCCGGTAACCCCCGAAACGGTACACGCGTGACACGGTGTCCGCGCCGAACTGATGCTCAGAAACTTGAGTCACGGCGCCCAGGAGGTTGCAGTGCGCGAGATTGCTCAGCGCCGAATAGAGAGCGTACTCGGGAAAGTCGAATCCTTGCTCTCTCAAGAGGGCGCGCACTGAACCGGGTTCATACTGCCTCAAGTCGCTCATCCAGCGAAGCGCCCGATCGTCATTGACCAAGAACAGAACGATCAATCCGGCGCACTCGACCGCGTCTCGAAGTGGAATGTATAGCTGCTCCGCCAGGCCGCGGGTAATGAGGTGCCGACAAGCCTCGAAGTCATTCACGGCTCGCGCGATTAGCATGAGAATCGCCGACTTCACCTCGCCATCGACAGATGCTGTCGCCAACGGCGACTGCCCGGCGCCACTGAGAATGAGGTCAAGCATATCTCCGTACAGCTCGAGCTCCTCATGAAGCTCTTGAGCGACGATGCCTGCCGTGTCGCTTTGGAATGACGCGATAGATTGGTGAAACATGCCCATGGCTACCACGGCTCCTTCCGGGTTGGCTCTCTGCTCGCGAATACCGCGCCCGTTACGCCCGGCGCACGAGGACGCAACCGGCTTCCCCGAGCTGCGCCCTATTGCCCACGCGACTCCCTGGCTCGCGCTCCAGGCGCCACTGCTTCCCCGGCCAGGGCTCAGCTTCGCGCGAACACCGCGCCCAGCAGATCGAGGATGAGCTTGGCGGCGATGCGGGCGGTGACGCCGGCGGCGTCGTACACGGGGTCGACCTCCGTGACGTCGAAGCCGATGACCTCGTACCGCTTCGCCACGAGCAGCAGCGCTTCCTTGAGCTGGTAGTAGTTGATGCCGCCCGGCTCCGGGTAGCCGGTGCCCGGCGCACCCGCCGGGTCCAGCACGTCGATGTCGATCGTCACGTACGCGGAGCCGGCGCCCGGCAGCGACGCCAGCGCGGCCGGCACTCCCTCGCGCACGATACGCTCCGCCGGGACGATCATGACGCCGTCGCGCAGGGCGGCGTCGTACGGCTCGAAGCGCTCGAGGACGCCGCGCAGGCCCACCTGCACGATTTGCCGCACGTGCGGCAGCTCGCTCGACCGGCGCATGTGGTTGTCGTGCGAGAAGCGCACGCCGTACTTCTCGTCGGTGTAGTCCTGGTGCGCGTCGAACTGCACGATGGTCAGCGGCGTGTCGTCGAACGCCCGCACGATCGGGAAGGTGATCGCGTGGTCGCCGCCGACGAACACCGGCACGCGGCAGCTCCGGCGCACCAGCCGCGCCGCCTCGGTGATGATCTCGAAGTTCTCGAGCAGATCGACGGTGCGCACGTCGACGTCACCCACGTCGGCCATCGACACGCCTGCGAGGATGCGCGCACCCTGCTCCGCGTCGATGTACCCCGCCCACTCCTCGCCCGGGTGGTAGCGCGCGGACGCGTCGCGGATCGCGGCGGGGCCGAAGCGCGCGCCCGGGCGGTCGTTCGTGCCGGCGTCGAACGGCACGCCTGCGAAGCCGACGTCCGCGTGCCAGTCGTCCATGTCCTCGACGATCGGCGCCCCGTAGAACGACGCAAAGCCGTGACGGATTGCACCCTCGCCGCCGCGCGGCACCGCCGGCGTCGACGGCTCGTGCGATGGACGGTGCGCGGGGCGGAAGACGTGGGTGGTCATGAGGTCCTTCCTTCGGCACGGGACAGCAGACAACAAACAACGGACACAGGTTTCCTCCTCGCGCCGCCCTACGATTCACTATTCACTATTCACTATGCACTATCTATCTGCGCCCTCTGCAGCCTGCCGCTGTAGTCGATGTACACCGTCTTCCACTCCGTGAACGTGTCCAGCGCGGCGGTGCCGGCCTCGCGGTGGCCGTTGCCGGTGCCGCGCGTGCCGCCGAACGGCAGGTGCACCTCGGCGCCGATCGTGCCCGCGTTCACATAGACGAGCCCGGTATCGATGCCTTCCACCGCGCGGAACGCCCGGTTGACGTCCCGTGTATATATCGACGAGCTGAGGCCGTACGGCACCCCGTTGTTGACCGCGATCGCCTCTTCGAGCGAGCCCACCTTGATCAGCGCCGTCACCGGCCCGAAGATCTCCTCCTGCGCGATGCGCATCTGGGGCTTCGCGTCCGTGAAGACGGTGGGTTGGAAGAAGTAGCCGCGGCCCAGGTCGCCGACGTTCGTCGTGGCGCCGCCGCAGGCGAGCGTGGCACCCTCGTCGCGTCCGACGGCCATGTAGGCATCGATCTTGTGGAGCTGATCGGTGTTCACGACGGGGCCGACCTCGGTGGTCTCGTCGAGCCCGTTGCCGAGACGCAGGCGCTCGGCGCGCTGCACGAGTCGCTCGGCGAACTCGTCGTACACGCCGGCCTGCACGATCACCCGGCTTGCCGCGGTGCAGCGCTGGCCCGTCGTGCCGAACGCGCTCCAGATCACGCCATCGAGCGCGAGCGGGATGTCGGCATCGTCCATGACGATGATCGCGTTCTTGCCGCCCATCTCGAGCGACACCGGCTTTCCCAGCTCGGCGCCCTGCATCGCGATCGTCCTGCCGACCGCGTTCGAGCCCGTGAACGAGATGAGGCTCACGGCGGGATGCTCGACGAGCGTCGCACCGACCTCGGCGCCCTCGCCGAAGACGAGATTGATGACGCCGGGCGGGATGCCCGCGTCTTCGAGCGTCTTCACCAGGTTGTAGGCGCTCTTCGGCGCGTACTGCGACGGCTTGAAGACGACCGTGTTTCCCGTGACGAGCGCCGGCATGATCTTCCACGACGGGATCGCCATCGGGAAGTTCCACGGCGTGATGCAGCCGACGACGCCAACGGGCGCGCGCACGGACATCGCGAACTTGTCCGGCAGCTCGGAGGGCGTCGTCTGGCCGAACGAGCGGCGGCCCTCGCCGGCCATGTAGTAGGTCATGTCGATGGCTTCCTGGACGTCGCCCCGCGCCTCCTTGATGACCTTGCCCATCTCCTCGGTCAGCTCGCGGGCGAAGCGCTCCTTCTCCCGCACCAGGATCTCGGCGGCGCGGAACAGGATCTCGCCGCGGCGCGGCGCGGGCGTGCGGCGCCAGGCGGCCGCGGCATCCTGCGCGGCGCAGACGGCGTCGCGCACGTCGTCCGGGCCGGAGCGCGGGTAGCTGCCGGTCGGCTCGCCGGTCGCCGGATTCTCGCGCGTGAAGCGCCGGGCGTCGCGGGCGGGCGTCCAGCGGCCGCCGATCAGGTTCTGGTACTCCTGCGTCATGGGGCTCTCCTCCGGCGCACGCCGAACGGGGGCGCAGCGCCCTCGACTTCATGATACTGCCACCCGCAGACGGCGGCGGGCGTGGCTACGGCGCCCTCAGCCACAGGAAGAACTCGCGGTTGCCGGCCGGGCCGAGCAGCGGCGACGCCGCGACGCCGCGCACGCGCAGCCCGCGCTGCACGCACCACCACGCGACGCGCCCGATGACCGCCGCGTGCACCAGCGGGTCGCGCACGACGCCGCGCCGCACCTCGTGGCGCTGCGCCTCGAACTGCGGCTTGACGAGCGGCACGATATCCGCCTCCGGCGCGACGAGCGCGATGACATGCGGCAGCACCTTCGTCAGCGAGATGAACGAGGCGTCGACCGTGGCCAGTGACGGCCGCTCCGGCAGCGCGTCGAGGTCGCGGATGTTCGTGCGCTCCATGACGACGACGCGCGGGTCGGCCCGCAGCCGCGGGTGCAACTGCCCGTAGCCGACGTCCACCGCGTAGACGCGCGCCGCGCCCCGCTGCAGCAGGCAGTCCGTAAAGCCGCCGGTCGAGGCGCCCACATCGAGCGCCACGCGCCCGGCGACGTCGATACCGAACGCCGCGAGCGCATGGTCGAGCTTCTCGCCGCCGCGGCTCACGAAGCGCTGCGGCCGCTCCACCTCGATCGCCGCGCCGTCGCCGACGCCGGCGCCCGCGCGCGTCTCGGTCTGGCCGTCGACGCGCACGTCGCCCGCGAGGATCAGGGCGCGCGCCTTCTCACGCGACGGCGCGACCCCGCGCTCCACCATCGCCACGTCGAGCCGCTGCTTCTTCGCCATCCCGCGCCCATTGTGCGGGATGGCGACAGGTGCTGGTATCGGGCGGCCGCGGCGCAGACGCGGCGCCGGCGGCCTGCGCCGTTCACCTTTGCGGCGGCTCGGGCGTTCTATCATCAGCGGGGCAGCATCGGAGCATGGACATGCGCAGGCAACTCGCACTCTTCGTTCCGCTCGCCGCGGCCCTCTTGTGGGCCGCACGGCCCGCCGCCGCCGCCGAGCCCTTCCCGAAGCCGCAGGTCAGCGTCGTCGTCTCCACCGCCGCGGCCGGGGCACACCCCGACCTCCGGACGACGATCGGCACGCCGACGGGGCTGGCCTTTCAGCAGGTGACGATCACGTCGCCGGCTGGAGGCAGCGTCGCGGCCGACGCCGACATCGCCGACGGCACCATCGTCGGCCGGCTCGACGCGAAATCGACCACGAACGGCGGCGCCGGCGCGGCGTGCAGCACCCCGGTCTCGTTTACGGTGCCGAACCGCAAGGAGACGGCCAACGTGGCGTCGCCGGAGTATCCGGCGTATCTCCGGACCGTCGCGCCCGGCGCGCACCGGCTGCGCCTGGTGGCCGACGTGTCGCCGTCGCCGCACGTCCCCCTGCTGGTCAACTACCTGTTCGACATCGACCCGGCGACCAACGCGGCAGTGATGCGCGCGGTGGTGGGTGACCCCACGGCGGCGCCCACGACGTTCACCTTCTGCACGCCGCAGACCAGCACGACAACGCTCTTCGGCGTCACACCGTCAGGCGCGCCGCTGCTCACGTCGCCGGCGGTGCCGGGCGCACGCACGTTCGCGTTCGCCTTCACCAGCAGCCCCGATGCCAACGGCGTGCGCTACACGCAGACGGTGCAGGCGACGGCGACCGTGGGGCCGGTGCAGTACGCGCGGCTCGCGGCGCCGACGCCGGCCGCCGCGGCCGCGCCGCCGTCGCGTACGATCATCGCCAGCGTGCCGCTCCAGGCGCCCAGCGCCGGGAGCGGTCCGCGGGGCGCGCGCCTGCCGGTGTGGCCGCTCGCGACCGTCGCGATGCTCGGCGCGGCCCTGGCCGCCGCCGGGATCACGAAGCGCCGGACGGGTGGCATGAAGTGAGCATGGACTACGTCCTCATCATCCACAGTGCCGAAGAGGGCGGGTACTGGGCGGAGGTCCCGGAACTGCCGGGGTGTTTCGCCCAGGGCGAATCGCTCGACGACGTCATCAGCGAATCGCGATCGGCGATCGCCGCACACCTCTTCGCACTGCACGAAGATGGCCAGACTCCGCCAGATGAGGAGATCGTCATCGCCACCGTGCGCCTGTCTGAGCCATCACCCGCGTAGCGAACCCATGGACGCAGCAGTCGACGAAAGCGGCGGACGTGATGTCCGCCGCTTCTCGTTCCGGTACCAACGCTGCGCGCCCTACGCGGGCACGGGCTGCGCGAGCTTGTCCAGCAGCTTCTTCGTCGACACGACGTGGTGGTCCATCCGCATCTCCTTCGGGTCGATGCCGAGCGCCAGACCGATCATCTGCGGCAGGTGGATGATCGGCAGTTCGATGTCGAAGTGCGTCACAGACTTCGCCGCCGGCTGCTGGGCGTCGAGGTTCAGGTGGCACAGCGGGCACGGCGACACCAGCGCGTCGGCGCCCAGATCCTGCGCCTCGTGGACGTGGTTCCCCGCCTGCTTGAGCGAGTTCTCGCGGTTGATGGTCAGGATCGGGAAGCCGCAGCACTTCTTCGCGCCCTCGTAGTCGACCGCCGTCGCGCCGACCGCCTCGATCACCATCTCGAGGTAGTGGTCGCGGTCCGGGTGCTCCTCCTTGCCAAGGAGCTGGCTCGGGCGCAGGATGTAGCAGCCGTAGAACGGGCCGATGCGCGCCCCCGTCAGCGGGCGTTTGACGGCCTTCTTGAGGTTGTCGAGCCCGAAGTCCTCGACGAGGATCCAGAGGAAGTTCTTCACCTCGAGCCCCGGCTCGTAGTGCAGCCCCTCCTCGGCGAGGATCTCGTTGACCTTCGCCAGGTACTCCGGGTTCTTCGCCAGCTTGTCCTGCACCATGCTCTCGATGCCCTGGCAGGTCGAGCAGATGTTCATCAGCGGCAGCCCGAGCTGCTGCGCCATGGCGAACGTACGCGCGTTGAGCGCATCGCCCAGCTCCGGGTTCTGCTCCTGGATCACGCCGGCGCCGGTGCACGTCGCCTGATCCAGCTCCACCAGTTCGATGCCCAGCTCGCGCGCGACGCGGTTCGTCGCGATGTACAGCTCCGGGGCCGCGCCTTTCGAGACGCAGCCCGGCCAGAACGCGTATTTCATCGCCATCAGTCCGTCACCTCGGCCTTCTTCGGTTTCAGCATCGCCGACTTCCGCACCACGTTCCGCACGCGGTCCATGCCCTTCATCTTGTGCGAGCCCGGGGCACCGGGCGGGATCACCTGCGCCAGCGGCAACTTGCCGGCGCGCAGCATCTTCAGCGCGCCCGGCAACTCGGTCATAATGCGCGGCAGGTTGAACATGCCGACGGAGCCCGGCACCATCCACACCTCGTTCAGCCGCCCGCCGTCGACGATCGACTTCGTGAAGATCGCCGTGTGGCGCGCGCCGGTGTTGTTCGTGATGCCTGCCTCGATCGCCATCTCGCGGAGCTGCAGGATGCGGTTCATCGGCGCCACGCCCTTGGGGCAGACCTCGACGCACATGTTGCAGCGCGTGCAGTCCCAAATGCCGCCGTACTCGCTCAGCTTCTGCAGGCGCTCGACGGTGTGGCCGTCGCGCGGGTCGCCGGCAAAGCGATAGGCCTTCGCGAGCGCGGCGGGCGCGATGAAGTTCTTGTCGACCTCCAGCACCGTGCAATCGCTGACGCAGCCGCCGCACATGATGCAGTTCATCGTGTGGGTGAGGTCCAGCATCGCCTCGTTCGGGACGCGATACTCGCCCTCGGGCACCGGGCCGGCGGGCTGCAGGTAGGGGTCGACCTGGCGGATCTTCGTCCAGAACGACTCCTGGTCGATCACCAGGTCCTTGATCACAGGCATGTTGCCCATCGGCTCGACGAGGATCTCGTGCTCCTCGTCGCCGCCGGTGATGGCGATGACCTTCGCCCGGCAGGCGAGCCGCGCGCGCTTGTCGACGCGCATCGCGCAGGAGCCACAGATCGCGCTCCGGCACGAGCAGCGCAGGGCCAGCGACCCGTCTTCGTACTCGCGCGCGCTGATCAGCGCGTCGAGCAGGGTCGCGCTGTCGTGCATGTCGAGCGTGTACTGGCTGTAGCCCGTGATGCCCTTCTCCGGGTCCGTGCGCTTGACCTTGAGCTTCACCTTCATACGCTGCTCCGTTCCAGGCTTTCCAAGTTCCGGCCGCCTGCTCCCGCTTCCGCAAGGACGCCGCTCACCGCGCGGACCCCTAGTACTTGCGCTCCTGCGGCTGCCACTGCGTGATCGTCACCGGCAGGTAGCTCATCTTCTCGCTGCCGTCCGGCTGCTTCGTCAGCACGATGTGCTTCAGCCACTCCGCGTCGTTGCGGTCCGGATAGTCCAGGCGCGTGTGCGCGCCGCGGCTCTCCTTCCGCTCGATCGCGCTCTTCGTGATCATCTCGGCGCAGTCGAGCATGTAGCCCAGCTCGAGGTGGAACAGCAGGTCGGTGTTGAACACCTTGCCCTTGTGCTCGACGCCGACCTTCTCGTACCGCGCGCGCAGCGCCTTCAGCTCTTCGACCTGCTTGTTGAGCCTCTCGGGCGTGCGGAAGATGCCGACGTTCGCGCTCATCGAGACGCCCATGTCGCGCCGGATCCTCGCCACGCGGTCGCCGTCCATCGGCCGGTCGAGGATGCCGCGGATCATCGCGCGGTCCTTCTCGACGACGCTCTCGGGGATCGGGCGGAACACCTTGCCCTTGAGCCACGGCACCGCGTGCTCCGCCGCCCGCCGCCCGAAGACCAGCGTGTCCAGCAGCGAGTTCGCGCCCACGCGGTTGGCGCCGTGCACGCTCACGCACGCCGCCTCGCCGGCCGAGTACAGGCCGGGCACCGGCGTCAGCCCGTCCACGTCTGTCTTGATGCCGCCCATGATGTAGTGCACGCCCGGCAGGATCGGCAGCAGCTCCTTCGCGATGTCGATGTTCACGAGGTCGCGGGCGATCTCGTAGATCTCTTCCAGACGCTCCTTGATGAGCTGCTCGCCCAGGTGCCGCATGTCGAGGAAGACGCAGCCGTCGACGTCGCGCCCCTCGTCGATCTCCGTCTGCTCGGCGCGGGAGACGACGTCGCGCGAGGCCAGCTCCATCATGTTCGGCGCGTACTTCTGCATGAAGCGCTCGCCGTCCTTGTTCAGCAGGTACGCCCCCTCGCCGCGGGCACCCTCGGTGATCAGCACGCCAGTGCCCTTCAGCGTCGTGGGGTGGATCTGCACCATCTCCATGTCCATGATCGGCGCACCCACCCGGTAGGCCTGCGCGATGCCGTCGCCGGTGCAGATCAGCGCGTTGGTCGAGGGTTCGTACACGCGCCCGAGGCCGCCCGTGCAGACGATCGTCGCCTTCGCCGTGATCGCGTGCAGCTCGCCCGTGCGGATGTTCAGCGCGACGCAGCCGCGGCACTGGCCGTCATCGACGATGAGGCTGGTAACGAACCACTCCTCGTACATCCGCATGGCCTGGAAGCGCGCCGGGTGCATGAGCTGCTCGTACAGCACGTGGAGGATCGCCTGGCCCGTGATGGCGCCGACGAAGAACGTGCGGGCCTTCCCCATGCCACCGAAGCGGCGCACCGCCATCCGCCCGTCCGGCTTGCGGCTGAAGACAACGCCCCAGTGCTCCATCTGGAGCACTTCGCCCCCGCCGTCCTGCGCCAGCACGGTGATGGCGTCCTGGTCGCCCAGGTAGTCCGATGCTTTCGTCGTCTCGAACGCGTGCTCTTCCCACGGCCCGCCGTCTTCGCCGACGCCCGGCCCGTTGATCCCGCCTTGCGCGGCGTTCGAGTGCGAGCGCACCGGGTGCACCTTCGACACCATCGCGACATCCGCGCCGAGTTGCTGCGCGGCGATGGCGGCCCGCATGCCCGCGAGACCGCCGCCAATGACGAGGACGTCGTGTTCGTAGACGGCCATGGCGGCTACACCTTCCTCTGTAACGGCCTCCGCGCCTTGCGGGCGGCCAATGGCTGACGGTGCCGGGTCGGATCCAGGGTCGAGAATGCGTCGGCGCGGGGGATCGAACTCCGCTGGCCGGGGTGTTGGCCGAGCAGGTGGCGCCGAGCAGAGCTGGTCATGCAATCTCCCGTGGGCGTGTGAATCCTATCACGCATCTCTCCTTACGCTCAAGAAATCCGCAACGCTGGTTTCGCGGCCCGTTCGAACCGTCGTCTCCCCGCGCCAGGCGCTCGCGCAGGTGCGCCGCGTCGTTCAAACTGATCGCACACCACCGCGCGCTCGCAATCAAGAAGGTCCTCGATGCGCATCGGACTGCAAGTCCCGTCATTCACCTGGCCCGGCGGCGGCGCAGCGCTCGGCGAGACCTTCGGCGCGATCGCGAAACGCGCGGAGGACGCCGGCTTCGCCAGCCTCTGGGTGATGGACCACTTCTTCCAGATCCCCATGGTCGGCACGCCCGAGCAGGACATGCTCGAAGGCTACAGCGCGCTCGCCTTCGCCGCCGCCCGCACCTCGCGCATCAAGCTCGGCACGCTGGTCACCGGCGTCACCTACCGCCATCCCGGCGTCCTCGTGAAGTCGGCCACGACGCTCGACGTGCTCTCCGGCGGCCGCGCCTATTTCGGGATCGGCGCCGCCTGGTTCGAGCGCGAGCACCTGGGGCTCGGTGTGCCCTTCCCGCCGCTGCGCGAGCGCTTCCAGCGGCTCGAAGAGGCGCTGCGCATCGCACACCGGATGTGGAGCGAGGACAACGGCGCCTTCGCCGGCAGGCACTATCAGCTCGCCGAGACGCTCTGCGTGCCGCAGCCGCTCTCGAAGCCGCACCCGCCGATCCTCATCGGCGGCAGCGGCGAGAAGAAGACGCTCCGGCTCGTCGCCCGGTACGCCGACGCGACGAACCTCTTCGCCCCGCTCAGCGACGACGGTCCCGGCATCATCCGCCACAAGCTCGCCGTGCTGCGCGAGCACTGCGAGCGCGAAGGTCGCCGCTACGAGGACATCGAGAAGACGACGCTGTCCACGCTCCTGGTGCGCCCCGAGGGCGACGGCAATCGCTGGCTCACGCCGGCGCAGGCCGTCGATATCCTCGGCCGGCTGCACGAGGAGGGCGTTGACCACGCGGTCGTCAACATGCCCGATGTCGACCGCCCCGAGACGATCGAGTACGTCGCCCGTGAGGTCATCGCGCCGGCGGCGAAGCTGTGAGCGAACATCCCGCCGGCCCGGTGACGGCCCCCCGGCTGCTCCGCGGCAGTCGCGGGGTCGCCCGTGGCGGTCGCAGCGGATCTGTCGTCCGGCGATAGGCGGTCGCCCGCGTGGCGGCGCCGGCCGGCGTGCCCCGCCGGGCGCTCAACAGCGTCCGCATCCGGCCGAGAATACTGGTGTGAGGAAGAAGCTCGCCTTCGTCGTGCTGGGCGGCTGCGCCATCGGCCTGTCCTTCGGCGCGCTCACCTACAGCCAGGCGTCCTCTGGCTTCAGCGCGGATACGGTGGTCGCCCTGGCCCTGCCGGCCCTCGTATCGGCGTTCGTCTTCGTCGCCTATCTCGCCGCCCGGACCGAGCTCAACCGCACGAAGGGTACCGTCAGCGAGCTCAACGCCCAGCTCCTCCGCAAGGAGATCGAGCTGGACCACCTCTCAACGCTCGACGAGCTGACCGGCCTCTATGCCCGGCGCCAGTTCGACGAGCAGGCGCGCCTCGAGTTCGAGCGCGCCCGCCGGTACACGCGGCCCCTGTCGCTGATCCTGCTCGAGATCGACGACCTGCACGCGCTCGGCGAGCGCGTCGGCCGCCTCGGCCGCGGCTACCTGCTGTCACAGGTCAGTGAGATCATCCGTGCGCGCCTCCGCGTCAACGACGTCGGCGGCCGCTATGCGTCCGACACCCTGGCGCTGCTCCTGCCGGATTCGGCCGAGGCGCAGGCCGTCGCGGTCGCGGACAAGATCCGCGGCCAGGTGCAGGTGAACAGCTTCATGGGCGAGCCGTACGATAAGCCCGTGCGCCTCACCCTCTCGATCGGCATCGCGATGGCGCCCTGCGACGGCATCGATTCGCACGAGGACCTCGAACGGGCGGCCGAGCAGGCGCTGTCCTCGGCCAGGGGCGCCGGGCGCGATTCGCTGTGCGTACACGGCTCGCGAGAGCCGATCCGCGCCGTCCGCGCGCACCCGGACCTGCCGCTGGCGAGCTGAGGCGCGGGGCGGCACTGTAGTTCCGGCGCTTGCTCTCCCCAGACGGGCCGTCCGGCTATACTCCGCGCAGCATGAACATGCCCGCCAGGCGCGGTTCTCCGCTCGTGCCGCCATGCCCGTAGCCCGCCTCCGCGGCGTGATCGAGGAGAAGGGCGACGACTGGCTGATCGTCGGCGTCGGCGGCGTCGGCATCGTCGCCTCGGTGCCCGCGCCGACGGCGGACGCGCTCGCCCCCGGCGACGCCGCGCTCCTCTACACGCACCTGCACGTACGCGAGGACGCGCTGACGCTGTACGGCTTCGCCTCCGCGGGCGAACTGCGCCTGTTCGAGCAGTTGATCGGCGTCAGCGGTATCGGCCCGCGGGCTGCCCTGGCGCTGCTCTCCGCGCTCGACTACGCGCACCTCACGGCCGCCATCGCCACGGGCGAGACGGACGCCCTGCGGCGCGTCCCCGGCATCGGCCAGAAGACGGCCGAGCGGCTCGTCCTCGAGCTTCGCGACAAGGTGACGCCACCCGTCGAGCCCGGCGCGGCGCCGCAGCCGGCGAGACCGGAGCGAGACGCCGAACTGATCGGCGCGCTGCTCGGTCTCGGCTACTCCCAGCAGGAGGCAATCGCCGCGGCGGCGGAGGCGGCCGGCGACGGCCTGCCGCTCGAAGAGCGCATCCGTGCCGCGCTGGCGTACCTGGCCCGCTGAAGGGCGCCCGGGTGGAGGCGGCGCGGCGCCAGGGCTACCGCCGCCTGCGTCGCGTCAGGCGCGGCCCGCTTGCAGCTTCTCGACGAGCGCGTCCAGCACCTTGTCTTGCGCGGCCAGGTGCTCCTGAATCTTCACGGCCTCGTGCAGCACGGCGTCGGCGTCCTCGTACGTCGCCTCGGACCGCTTGTCGGACGCCGCAGCCTGGACGTTCTGCCCCACGATGATGACGGAGAGCAAGACGAGTTGCAGGAACGTCTGGGAGACCCAGGAGACAAGGATGACCGGGCTGCCCGAGTTGATCGCGGCGGGCAGGCTCACGAGGGCGAGGGCGGCGAACGCGTACGCGCACCACATCGTCCCGACACCATCCGTGACCTGCACGGCGAACCAGGCGTTGAACCGCGCGGCCGGGTTGCCCTTCGCGTGCAGCTCCGCGACCTTGACCGGGCCCGCCGTCGTACCCGCGAGCCGCGCCTTGGTGCGATGGTGCGGGACATATGTGTAGGTGGTGGTATCGGCCATGGATCCGCTCGCTTTCTCTCGACATACCGGCTGTCTTCTCGCCGCGCCCTCTGCCGATACACCGGCGGGGCGTCTGCCGTCAAGGCGCGCGGAGCCGCGGGCGGCGGGCGAGAGCCGCCAGCGGCCACCGCCTCTCGGGCAGGCGGTTGCGGTGCGGCGCGGCCGGTCGTATACTGCGCGTGAACTCTGGAGACGCCATTTCGGGAGTCGGCTCGCGCCGGCTCTTTTGTTCGTCAGGGGTCAGGCAACGCGATGAAGAACGAGTTTATCACGGCAATCTCGCAGCTCGCGGCGGAGAAGAACCTCCCGAAGGATGTGGTCTTCGAGGCGGTGGAGATGGCGCTGGCTTCGGCGTACAAGAAGGACAACCTCGCTCAGTCCAACGTCATCGTCAAGATCAACCCAGAGGACGGGACGATGCAGGTCTTCACCGCCCGCACCGTCGTCGACGCCGTCGAGGACGACAAGATCGAGATGACGGTCCAGGAGGCGCGCCAGCTCAAGCCCGACGCGCAGGTCGGCGACACGCTGACGTTCGAGGCCACGCCCGCCAACGCCGGACGCATCGCTGCCCAGACCGCCAAGCAGGTCGTGCTCCAACGCCTGCGCGAGGCCGAGCGCGAGGTCGTGTACGAGGAGTACGCCGGCAAGGAAGGCGACATTATCTCCGGCGTCGTCCAGCGGCTCGAGGGGCGCAACGTGATCATCGACCTGGGCAAGACCGAGGCCGTGCTGCCGCCGCCGGAACAGGTGCGCACCGAGCACTACCGCCCCGGCCAGCGCCTCAAGGTGCTGCTGATCGAGGTCTTCAAGGCCGCCAAGGGGCCGCAGGTCGTCGTCTCGCGCACCCACAAGAACGTGCTCAAGCGCCTCTTCGAGCTCGAGGTGCCGGAGATCTTCCGCGGCATCGTCGAGATCAAGTCGATCGCGCGCGAGGCGGGCTACCGCTCGAAGGTCGCCGTCTACTCCCGGCAGGAGGGCGTCGACCCGGTCGGCGCCTGCGTCGGCATGCGCGGCATCCGCATCCAGAACGTCGTGAACGAGCTGAACGGCGAGCGCATCGACGTCGTCCAGTGGGACCCGGAACCTTCGCGCTTCGTGGCGAACGCGCTCAGCCCCGCGCAAGTCGTTAGCGTCATCACCCACGACGCGGAGAACACGGCCGAGGTCGTCGTCCCCGACCGCCAGCTCTCGCTCGCCATCGGCAAGGAGGGCCAGAACGCGCGGCTCGCCGCAAAGCTGACGGGCTGGCGCATCGACATCAAGAGCCAGACCGCGTACGAGGCGGAGCTGGCGGAAAAGGGCATCACGCCGGAGGAGGCCGCCGCCGCCCTGCGGGAGGAAGCGCTCAGGCGCTCCCGCGCCGCCGCCGCCATCATCGCCGAGGAGGCGCGCCAGGCTTCGACGCAGCGGCCGCTGACGCCGGAAGAGGAGATCGCCCTCCAGTTCGCCGGGCGCGAGGAAGGATTCGAGCCGCGCGAAGAGACCGCACAGCCCGAGCCGGTCGCACCGCCGCCGCCACCCGAGCCGGCCGGCATCGGCGGCAAGCCGGCGATCCGTTTCGCCGAGGAGCTGATCCGCACGCCGATCGAGGACCTGACGCGCCCGGCCGCCGCGAGGAAGCGCGGCGGCCCCCCCGGCCGCCGCCGCTCGGACGAGGAGGAGGCCGCGCGCCTCGCCAACCTCAAGAAGAAGAAGAGCGGCGGCGCCCGGCGCATCCTTCCGCCCGAAGACGAAGAAGAGGACGAGGACGACTACTCGGACCTGATCCGCTAAGATGCCAGCGACGAAGCGCCCCCTGCGCCCGAAGCACGTCCCGCTGCGCACGTGCATCGCCTGCCGGACGACCGAAGCGAAGCGCGGCCTCGTGCGGGTCGTGCGCACACCCGAGGGTCGGGTGGAGCTCGACCCCACCGGCAAGCACAACGGGCGCGGCGCCTACGTCCACGAAGCGCGCGCGTGCTGGGAGGCGGCGCTCAAGCGCGACAGGCTGGGACACGCCCTCAAGGTGGCGATCCCGGCGGAAGACATGGACCGGCTCAGGACGCACGCGGCGGGGCTGCCGGCGGCGCCCGCGGACGAAGGCCAGAAAGAACGCGGCGGTACTGATGACCACCAACGCTAGCACCCGCACGATCGAGATCCCGCGCGTCCTCTCCGTGAAGGACCTCGGCGACCTCATGGGCGTTTCGCCCGTCGAGGTCATCAAGGAACTCATGAAGAACGGCGTCATGGCCTCGATGAACCAGGTGATCGACTTCGACACCGCCGCCATCGTCGCGGCCGACATGGGGTTCGAAGCCGTCGAGGCGCGCGCCGCGCAACAGGCCCAGGTGCCGGTCGAGGCCGCGAGCGCGCGCCCCGCGATCGACGAGGATGCGGCGAACCTCGCGCCCCGCCCGCCGGTGGTGACGATCATGGGCCACGTCGACCACGGCAAGACGAGCCTGCTCGACGCCATCCGCGAGACGAAGGTGACGGCAGGCGAGGCCGGCGGCATCACCCAGCACATCGGCGCCTACCAGGTCCAGGTGGGCGACCACCAGATCACCTTCCTTGACACGCCGGGCCACGAGGCGTTCACCGCCATGCGCGCCCGCGGGGCCCAGGTGACGGACGTGGCCGTGCTCGTCGTCGCCGCGGACGACGGCGTCATGCCCCAGACCAGGGAGGCGATCGACCACGCAAAGGCCGCCGGCGTGCCGATCGTCGTCGCCTTGAACAAGATGGACCTGGAAAACGCCAACCCGGACCGCGTGAAGAAAGAGCTGTCGGACAACGGCGTGGTGATCGAAGAGTGGGGCGGCGATGTCCCGCTCGTGCCGGTGTCCGCGCGTACCAGGGAGGGGCTGCAGGACCTGCTCGAGAACATCATCGTCGTCTCCGACGTGCTGGAACTGAAGGCCGACCCCGGCCGGCCCGCGATCGCCGTCGTCATCGAGGCGGAACTGAGCAAGACGCGCGGACCGCTGGCGACGGTGCTGGTCAAGACCGGCACGCTCAACGTCGGCGACTACGTCGTGGTGGGCGAGACGATGGGCCGCGTCAAGGCGATGCTCAACGAGAGCGGCAAGCGCATCAAGTCGGCGGGGCCCTCGGAGCCGGCGGAGATCCTGGGACTCCAGTCCGTGCCGCGCGCCGGCGAGACGCTGCGGGTCGCGCCCGACGAGAAGACGGCTCGCACGACGGTGATCGAGCGCATCCGCGAGCGCGAGGCGGCCGCGATGCGCCAGCAGCAGCGCATCACGCTCGACACGCTGTTCGGCGAGATCAGCGCCGGCAAACTCAAGGAACTGAACATCATCCTCAAGACGGACGTACAGGGCTCGATCGAGCCGATCCGCACGTCGCTGGAGCGGCTCTCGAACGAGCAGGTGAAGGTGAAGATCATCCACACCGGCTCCGGCTCGATCACCGAGTCCGACGTCATGCTGGCCGTCGCGTCGAAGGGGATCATCATCGCCTTCAACACCGGCACGGAGGGCGGCGCGGACCGGCAGGCCGCGACGGAGAAGGTGGACATCCGCCACTACAGCGTCATCTACAACATCGTCGAGGACGTCGACAAGGCGCTCAAGGGCATGCTGGAGCCGACGTTCCGCGAGGTGATCACGGCACACGCGGAGGTGCGGCAGGTCTTCAAGGTGTCGCGCAAGAACTCGATCGCCGGCGCCTACGTACGCGACGGCACGATCGCCCGCAGCGACTCGGCGCGCGTGCTGCGCGATGGCGCCCAGATCGCCGAGGGCAAGCTCGCCTCGCTCAAGCGCTTCCAGGAGGACGTGCGCGAGGTCACGACCAACTTCGAGTGCGGCATCCAGGTCGAGGGCTTCGACTCGTTCGAGGTCGGCGACGTCATCGAGTGCTACCGCACCGAGCGCGAGACGTAGGACGGCGGAACGATCGCTGTGCAGGCGCGCGGCCGGAAGGTAGCGCGACCGGACAATGTCGCGAAGGACCGAACAGATCAACGAGCTGCTCCGCGAGGAGCTGAGCGGCCTCCTCGCCCGGGAGGTGCGCGATCCACGCGTCTCCGGCCTCGTCTCCATCACCCACGTCGATGTCTCGCCCGACCTCCAGCGCGCCCGTGCCTGGGTCAGCGTGCTCGGCAGCGAGGGCGACCGCGCGTCGACGATGCGCGCGCTGCGCGCCGCGCGCCCGTTCCTGCGGCGCGCGCTCGCCCACCGGCTCCAGCTCCGCACCACACCCGAGCTGGACTTCGAGAGCGATACGTCGATCGAGCGTGCACAGGAGCTCACCGACATCATGCGGCGCAACGCGGCCGAGCGGGGAGAGAAGCTCTGATGGTGTGGATTGCCGGCGACCGGGTGATCTTGCGCGCCTGGGAGCGCGAGGACGTGCGTGCGCGCTGGGAGGCGGACCAGACCGCCGACGCCGAGGCGCAGCGCCTGCGCGACTGGCACGAGCCGCCGCGCTCGCTGCTCCGCCGCGAGCAGGAATGGGAGGCCGAGCAGAGCGAGCCCGACGCCAGCGTCGTCTCGCTGGTGATCGTCGCCGGAGAGCGGCCCGTCGGCGACATCAACCTCTTCCAGATTGACCAGCGGAACCGCCACGCGCTGGCCGGCCTCAGCCTCTGGCGGGCCGAGGACCGCGACCACGGCTATGGCACCGACGCCATGCGCGCGATGCTGCGCTGGGCCTTCGGCCACCTGAACCTGCACCGCGTCGAGCTCGCTGTCGACGCGACGAACGAGCGCGCTATCCACGTGTACGAGAAGCTGGGCTTCGTGGCCGAAGGCCGTCGCCGCCAGCACCACTACGACGATGGCGAGTACCACGACGAACTGACCATGGCGGTCCTCGACCACGAGTTCCGCGCACGCGACCGCCGGGCCGAGGCCGTCGCCGGCCGTCCTGCGGGCGCCTGAGCGCGGGGGGCTGCGCTGGGTACCGCACCGCCGACGCGCCGGCCCGAAGCGGCACCCGGGGGGCGGCGCGCACGCCCAGCCGGCGGCCACGGGGTCAGATCGACCCTGGCCCGCACGAGCCGGCGCGGCCCCCGGCTGCGAGATTGCTACGCGCTCGTCGTACCGGGGCTCGAGCAGCTCGCCGCCCGTGAGCTGACCGCGGCCGGCGCCATCGCCGGCGACACGCTGGCCGGCTTCGACCGCCGCGACAGCATCGTCCTGTTCCAGACGACCGACCTCGCGCGCGTGCTGCGCTGCGGCCTCATCGAGGACGCGTTCCTCACCCTCGCCGACCTGCCGACGCCGCGCGCGCGCAACGTGCCGGCCGTGCTCGCCCGCACGCTGACGCGCGAAGCGCTCGATGCGGCGCTGCTCGACCACCACGCCCTGCTGGCGAAGCGGCGCGGGCGTTCGTACCGGGTCGTCGTGCGCGTCGCGGGCCGGCAGCCGTTCCGCCGGGAGCAGGTCGAGGCGGCGTTCTTACGCGCGCTGGCGGCCCTGCTGCCGCACTGGGTGCCCGCACGCGAATCGGCGGCGGCGGTCGAGGTATGGGTGCATGTCGCGGGCGGGCGGACGGTAGTGGGGCTGCGCGTGAGCAGCGACGAGCTGGCGCAGCGGCGCTACAAGCGCGCGCACCTGCCAGCGTCGCTGAAGCCGACGGTCGCACGGGCGCTGGTGCTGTGGTCGGGGCCATGCCCATCCGACGTCGTGCTGGACCCGCTGGCCGGCGCCGGCACCGTCCTCCGCGAGCGGGCCGAAGCCGGGCGCGCGACGCTCATCGCCGGCGGCGACATCGACCCGGCCGCGGTCGCCGCGGCGCGGACGAACGCCGGACGCCAGGCCGCCCTCGCGCTCTGGGACGCGACGCGGCTGCCCCTGCGCGCGGCGAGCGTCGACGCGCTGATCACCAACCCGCCCTACGGGCGCCAGCACGAGGCGCCCGGTGGCATCGAGGCCCTGTACCGCGGGCTACTGCGCGAGGCGGCGCGCCTCCTGCGGCCGGGCGGCCGCTGCGTCGTGCTCACGGGCGAGCCGGCGATCCTCGCGCGCGTCGCACCGGCGGCACTGCGCGTGCGTGCGCGGCACCGGCTCCTGATGCGCGGCCTGGCGGCCACGGCGTTCATCATGGAGCGGCGATGAGCGGCCGCGCGGGCTTCCTCGTCGTCGACAAACCGTCGGGCGTCACGTCGTTCTCGATCGTCGCCCTGGTGCGGCGGCTGACCGGCGTACGGCGCGTCGGGCACGCTGGCACCCTCGACCCCCTCGCCTCGGGCGTCCTGCCGGTCGCGGTCGGGCAGGCGGCGCGGCTCATCGAGTACCTGGACGATGTCCTGAAGGCGTACACCGCCGTGGTGCGCTTCGGCATGAGCACGACGACCTACGACGCCGAGGGCGACGTGACGGCGACGGCCGACGCATCCGGCCTCACCGCCGCCAGCGTGCGCGCGGCGCTCGCTGGCTTCGTCGGGGACATCGAACAGGTGCCACCGGCGTACAGCGCGATCAAGCTCGCCGGGAAGCCGCTCTACCGCTACGCGCGCGAGGGTGCGGACGTGGCGCCGGCGCCGCGCCGCGTGCACATCGAGCGCATCGACCTGCTGCGGTGCGGCGACGGCGAGGCGGCGATCGCCGTGCGGTGCGGCAAGGGCACGTACATCCGCTCGCTGGCACACGACCTCGGCCAGCGGCTGGGCTGCGGCGCGCACCTCGCCGCCCTGCGGCGGACGCGGAGCGGCGGCTTCAGCCTCGATGATGCCCACCCGCCGGACGAACTCGTCGCGGCCGCCGCGGACGGCGCCCTCGACGAGCTGCTGCTCGCCCCCGACCGCGCCGTCGAGCGCCAGCCGGCGGCGATCGTGGGCGAGGCGAACGCGCGGGCGGTCGCGACGGGACGCGACCTCGCGATCGCCGCCGCGGCCAGCGTCGCGCTCTGCCGCGCGTATACGAGCGATGGGGACTTCGTGGGGGTGCTGCGCCGCCGAGCCGGGGGCCTCTGGCACCCGGAAAAGGTGCTCTGGGAGCCCGCGAGGACCTGATTTCGGCCATTTCGGCCGAATCTGGCCAGATTCGCTTGACAACGTTCCCGATGGGACTATCATTCGTACGACCGCCCGGCCGTGGCAGAAACTGCTCATCGGCCTATGCGATAGGCCGGGCGCCGGGCAACACCCCGCTGCGGCGGGCACCATTCGGGAAGCGCAAAGGAGGAATCGTGGAAGCCTACTGCCTGAAGTGCCGCACGCAGCGGCAGATGACCGACCCGCAGGACGTGACGATGAAGAACGGCAAGCCCGCGACGATGGGCAAGTGCCCGGTGTGCGGCACGAAGATGTACCGCATCGGCAAGAAGTAGGCGGCGGGACGTACGCACGACGATATCGCACGCGAAGAGGGGCGGCAGTTGCCGCCCCTTCGCGCACCTGACAGCGAGCCAGAGTTAACCTTCCGCGCAGCCCACGCGTTGTACTGACGAACCTGCGAATGCGCGCGGGGCCGTGAGGACCGACTGGAGCCGCGTTGAGCCGCCGCAAACTGGTCACCGTCGCCGCCGCGCTGGCGCTTGCCGCGGCTAGCCTCTGCGCTGCCGCCCTGTCGCTGCGCGCGGTCGGGCCGGCGGCATCCTGGAACGTGTTTGCCGAGGGGCCGACAGCGACGCCGACGCCCACGGCGACGGCCACCGCCACGCCGACCGCCACCGCCACCCTCACACCGACTCCTACCGCAACGCCGACCCCGAAGCCGACCGCGACGCCGGAACCGTACGTGCCGCCGCCGAACCCGCCGGCCATCCCGGGCCCACAGGTGACCGGAGAGCGTTGGATCGACGTCGACCTCGCGCACCAGACCGCGACGGCGATGATCGGCGACAAGCCGCTCTATACGGCGCTCGTCTCGACCGGCAAGCCGGGCTGGGAAACGCCGAAGGGCACCTTCCACATCCTCTCTCGCGTGCCCGACGAGACGATGACATCGGCCTCGATCGGGGCGGAGGAGTACTACGTGTTGAAGCATGTGCTCTACACCCAGTACTTCACGAACGTCGGGCACGCCCTGCACCTCAACTACTGGCGCCCGAACTACTACTTCGGGCGCATCCCGTCGAGCCATGGCTGCGTCGGCATGCGCCTGGCGGATGCCCGGTTCTTCTGGGACTTCGCGCGCATCGGCACGCGCGTCACCATCCACTGACCGGCGTCGGCCGCCGCGCCTCGCCCGCCCAGCAGGTACGATGGGCCCGATGTCACCCCCCATCGAGGACGACTTCGCGCCGATCACGGAGAGCGGACCGCTCGCGGACGAACTGCGCGCGCGCATCGCAGCCGGCGGCCCGATGACGTTCCGCGACTTCATGGAAGCGGCGCTCTACCATCCCCGCTTCGGCTACTACACGACGCACGCCGACGCCATGACACGCGGTGGTGATTATGTCACGAGCCCCGAGGTGCACGCGGTCTTCGGCACGCTCGTCGCCAAACAGCTCATCGAGCTCTGGGAGCTGATGGGGCGGCCGGCCCGCTTCGACCTCGTCGAAGCAGGCGGTGGCGGCGGGCTGCTGGCACGCGACATCCTCCTGCGCGCGGCGCGCGCACCGGCCTTCGCGGCCGCGCTGCGCTACCGCATCGTCGAGCGCAGCCCCGCGCTCGCCGCGAGGCAGCGCCAGACCCTCGCCGGGGTCGAGGGCGCGGCCGACGTCGGCTGGCTCGACGCGCTGCCGGACGCGGTCGAGGGCTGCGTCCTCTCCAACGAGTTCTTCGACGCGCTGCCGGTGCACCGCGTCCGGCGCGAGGGCGGCGATCTGCGCGAGGTCTACGTGACCCACGACGGGCGGCGCTTCGCCGACGCGCCGGGGCCGCTCTCGACGCCCGCGCTCGCGTCGTACTTCGAGGCGCTCGGCCTGCTGCCGGGCGAGGGCTGCCTGGCGGAGGTCAACCTCGACGCCGTCGACTGGATGAAGCGCATCAGCCGGGCCGTGACGCGCGGCGCCGTGCTGACGTTCGACTACGGCTACGAGGCGGGCGACCTGTACGCGCCCTGGCGGCGCGACGGCACGCTGCTGTGCTTCTACCGGCAGTCTGCCTCGAGCGACCCGTACCAGCGCCTCGGCAGGCAGGACATCACGGCGAGCGTCGACTTCACGTCGCTGCGGGCGGCCGGCGAGCGCGCCGGGCTGCGCACGCTCGGGATGACGGACCAGGCGCAATTCCTCCTGCGGATGGGCATCGGCGACGGGCTGGCGTCGGTCGCGCGGGAGCGGCCGGAGCAGATCGAGGAGTACTTCGCGCGCCGCAACGTGGTGATGGACCTCATCGACCCGGGCAGGCTGGGCCGCATCAAGGTGCTGCTGCAGGGCCGCGGCCTGCCGGACGGCCCGCCGCGCGGCTTCCGCGAGGGCGCTTAGATCCGGGGGGTGCGCTGCGTGCCACCGTCGTCCCCTCAATCATCGCCCGGCGGGCCCGGCGGCCGGGCGACACCCGCCGGTATGGGATTCCCAATGGACTGCGGGTTGTTCCGGTTCCGTAACACCTGATCGGCCGCTGGTGTGCAATGATTGACGCGAGGTGCCGCGATGAGACTCAGGAAGAACCTCTCCGCAAAGCTGGGTGCGCTGGCCGCGAGCCTGCTCGCGCTGGGCGCCACGCTGGTGCTCGTGCAGCGCAACCCGCCGCCCGCGGCGAACGCCACCACGACGACGAGCGCCCCGCCGCCCGCCTACGCCGATGGCAACGGGGCGGACGCGTCCCAGAGCTACTACACCCAGGCGCCGCCCGTGGATACGCGGACCAGTGTCTCCTGACCTTGCCCGCCTGACCTTCCCGGCGATGGGCGGCGTCGTCGACGTGCAGATCGTCGGCGGCTCGGCCGACGACACGGCGCGCGTCGAGGCGCTGTTCGCCGCGCACGAACGCGCGCTCAGCCGCTTCCTGCCGGACAGCGAGCTCTGCGCCCTCAACGCCGCCGCCGGGACGCCCTTCGCGGCCTCGCCGCTGCTCTTCGACGCCGTCAGCGAGGCCTGCGGCTGGGCGTGCGTCACGCGCGGCGTCTTCGACCCGACCGTGCTCGACGCGCTGGAAGCCGCCGGCTACGACCGGCCGTTCGCCGAGATCGCGGGGGGGACGGCCGTGCTCGACCGGCCGCAGACGCAGACCGGCCGCTGGCGCGACATCGCCTTCGACTTCGACCACGACGTGATCACACTTCCCATGGGCGCGCGGGTGGACCTCGGCGGCATCGGCAAGGGATACACGGTCGACCGCGCGATCGAGACGCTGCCGGCCCGCACGAGCGCGATGGTGAACGCGAGCGGCGACCTGTACGCCGCGGGCGATGGCCCCGTGGGCGACGGCTGGCGCGTCGGCGTCGCCGACCCGCTGGCGCCCGAGCGGGACATCGCCGTGATCGTCGTACGCGACCGCGGCGTCGCGACGTCCGGGTCGAGCAAGCGGCGCTGGGGCAGCGGCGACCGGCGCTACCACCACCTGATCGACCCGCGAGAGGGCACGTCTTCGGAGAGCGACCTGCTCACCGTCACCGTCATCGCCCGATCCGCGACGGAGGCGGATGTGCTGGCCAAGACGGCGTTCCTGCTGGGGTCGTCGGCCGGGCCGCGCTTCGTCGAGCGCACGGCCGGCTGCGGCACGCTCGCCGTCACCCTGCGGGGCGAGGTGCTGATGAGCGACGGCTTCCGCGAGTACCTGGCATGACGCACGAGTTCTGGTATCTCTCGCGCGCCGCCGGGTTCACGGCGTACCTGCTGCTCTTCGCGTCGGTCGCGCTGGGCATCGCCGTCAGCACGCACGCCGGCAAGCGCCTGTTCGGCCAGTTCGCCCTCTTCGACGTCCACCGCTTCCTGTCGATCCTCGCCCTTGCGTTCGCCTTCTTCCACGTCTACGTGCTGCTCGGCGACGGCTACCTCAACTACAACCCCTGGCAACTCACGCTGCCGTTCCTCTCGCCATATCGGGTGCTCGCGGTCGCCGTAGGGTCCTTCGCGATGTACACGCTGATACTGATCGTCATCAGCTTTTACGTGCGCCAGTTCGTCGGCTACCGGGCGTGGCGCGCGCTGCACTTCCTGACCTTCGCGATGTACGCGGCCGTCACGCTGCACGGTATCACCGCCGGCACGGACACGACGCAGGCATGGGCACGCGCACTCTACGTCATCACAGGACTGATCGTGCTCGGCCTGCTGGCCTACCGCCTCCAGTACCGCTTCCCCGCCAGCATGACGATGCAGCGCCTGCGGCTGGCGGGTGGCGGGCTCGCGATCGTGACGGCGATCGGGTTGACGTTCGGGACCGGTCTCCTGTCCGCAAAGAAGCCCTTGGCGGCGTCCGCCGTCTCACCTGTCGCCAACGCGGCCGCGCAGCCGTATCCCTTCCTGCCCACGTTCCAGGCGAACATGAGCGGCACCTACACGCAGACGGGCGACCAGACGGCGGCGCACCTCGTCATGCAGGCGACGACGAGCGGCGGCATCGCGGCCGGACTGCGGATCGAGCTGGCATCGGACGGGTCGGGTGCGATCACGGCGAACAGCGCGGATCTCCTCGACCAGGCTACGAACAGCGTCATCTGCCGGGGCACGGTCGTCAGCTTCGCACAGAACGGCGCGCGCATGACGTGCCGGGGCGCAGGACCGTACGCCGGCGTGCGCATGACGTTGCTGGCGCAGTTCAACGCCTCGCCGGACGGCACCTTCTCGGGCGCGCTCAGCGGCCGGATGAGCCGCGGCGACTGAGCTTCCGCCGGTCCATCGTCCTGCGTTAGAATGCGGCAACGGCGCGCACGATGCGGCGCCCTCTCCCGGAGGGATCCAGATGCCCGTGAGCCCACACCCTTGCGACGGCCGACCTCTGCCCGCGCGCTCGCGCACGCCACGCAGGACGGCAAGCGGGTGATGCACGACGACAGCGTGGCGATCCGTCCGATCGACTTCGTCCGCGACGAACAGCCGCTGAAGGCATTTCTCGGCGAACGCGACAAGATGCGCCTGTCACACGCCGAGGTGGCGCTGCGCGACGGCGACTGCTTCATCTTCGTCGCCGCCGAGCGCGGCGTGCCCGTCGGCTGGGCGATCGTCCACCTGCGCTATCGCGAGGACCAGGACTGGGATCCCGACGAGAATGGCAGGCGCTACCAGTCGGGCGACAACGCCTATCTTGAGAACATCGAGGTCACACCGCGCCTGCGCAGCCGCGGCCTGGGACAGCAACTGATCCGGGCCGTCGAGGACGAAGCGCGGCGGCGCGGGAAGCGCCACCTCTGGCTGCACACGAGCGAAAACAACGTGAAGGCGCACCAGCTCTTCGAGCGCCAGGGATGGCAGCACGAGACGAGCATCTACCCCTCGTGGAAGCCGGACACGCGGATGCGCATCTACAAGAAAACGCTGTAGAGGAGTGCCATGCGCAAGACATTCGTCCGCTCGCTGATCGTCACGGCAGCCGTGCAGTTCCTGATCACCCGGCACTTCGCCGGGCAAGCGATCGAAGAGGGCCGCGCCGAGCGGATGTGGTTGATGTACCCGCTCAATGTCGTGGTCAACGCGCTGGCCTGGACGCTGATGCTGAGCGCGGCCGGCCGGATCCTGCGGGTCGCCCGCCGCGGCGCGTGACGCGCGTCCGCGCCGTCCGCCACGTCGACGCGTTCACGACGGCACCGCTCACCGGCAACCCGGCGGCGGTCGTCGATGGCGACGGGCTCGACGCCGCGCTGATGCAGCGCATCGCGCTCAACCAGCACCTCTCCGAGACGGTGTTCCTCCTGCCACCCGCCGGCCGCGAGCACCACGCGCGGCTCCGCATCTTTACACCGCGGACGGAGCTGCCCTTCGCAGGCCACCCGACGATCGCGGCAGCGCACATCCTGACCGAAGAGGGGCACGCGGCACCGGCAGCGCGCGAGCCGCTACGGCTCGAGACGGGCGCCGGCGTGATCCCGGTGGCCATCGAAGGGACGCCGCCGCTCTACACGATGACGCAGGCGCCGCCCGAGTTCCGCGCGAGTCCCGTCGCGCTCGACGCCGTCGCGGCGGCGCTCGGCCTGCCGCCGGGCGAGGTCGTGCGCGGGGAGGAGGTATCCACCGGCATCTTCTGGCTCATCGCGCAGGTGGCGTCGCTCGACGCGATGCTGCGCGTGCGCCCGGACGCGCTGCTCTTGCGGGCGCTGCACCTCGCGGTCTTCTGCGTCGGCGCCGAGGCGGACGTGCACGTGCGCGCGTTCGCGCTGCCTTCGGGCATCGCGGAGGACCCGGTGACGGGGAGCGCGAACGGCTGCATCGCGGCGTTCATCGCGCGGCACGCGCTGATGCGTGCGCAGGACGGCGAGATCCGCTACGTCGCCGAGCAGGGCGCGGAGCTGGGGCAGCCGGGGCGCGTCCGTCTGCGCGTGACCGGCGTGCCCGACGCGCTCTCGGTCGAGGTCGGCGGCCATGCGGTCACGGTGCTGCGCGGCGAGCTGCTGCTGCCGGATGCATGATGAGCGTCGCGGCGCCTACGCGGTAGCTTCGGCCGGCTGCGGCAACAGGCGCTGGAACAGCTCGTTGCTCAGCAGGCGGCCGCGGCGCGTCAGGCGCAGGTGCGTCGCCGTCTCCTCCAGCAGCCCGTAGCCCGTGAACTCGTCGATGACGCCGCCGTACACCTCGCGCACGTCGCGGCCGTAGCGGTCGGCGAAGGCGGCGCGCGAGATCCCTTCGACGAGCCGCAGGCCGAGGATCAGCTCGTCGGCCATCGCCAGCTCGGGCGTAATCTGCTCCGCGCCGGCCACCTGGCGCATCACGCCGCGGCCATCCTCGATGCCGGCGAGCGACTCGTCCACCAGCTCCTGGTAGCGCTGCGGCAGCAGCACGGTCGAGAAGCGCACGCCATCGAGGTACGAGTGGGCGCCGGCGCCGAGGCCCAGGTACTCGCGGTTGCGCCAGTAGAGCAGGTTGTGCGCGCAGCGGCGGCCGGGCCGCGCCCAGTTCGAGATCTCGTACTGCTCATAGCCGGCGCGGGCGAGGCGGTCCTGCGTCCATTCGTACTGCTCGGCCTGCGCGTCGGCGTCCGGCGGCGTCACGCGGCCGCGCGCGATGTCGCGGGCGAGCGGCGTCCCCTCTTCGACCGTGAGCGCGTAGAGCGAGAGGTGCTCGGGCGCGAGCGCCAGCGCCTGTTCGAGGGAGCGCTCCCAGGCGGCGAGCGGCTGCTCGGGCAGGCCGTAGATGAGGTCAAGGTTCACGTTGTCGAAGCCGGCAGCGCGTGCGGCGGCATACGCCTCCTTCGCCTGGGCGGCGGTGTGGATGCGGTCGAGCACGACCAGCTCCTCATCGTCGAACGACTGGACGCCGATCGACAGGCGATTGAAGCCGGCCTCGCGCAGCCCGCGCAGGTACTGCTCGCTGAGGCTGCCGGGGTTCGCTTCGAGCGAGACCTCCGCGTCCGGCGCGAAGGCGAACGTCGCCCGCAGGCCATCGAGGATGGCGCGCATCTCGTCGACGGGGCTGAGGCTCGGCGTGCCGCCGCCGAAGAACACCGTCGCGACGGGCCGCTGGCCCACCGTCGCACGCCAGAGCGACGCCTCCTTCAGCAGCGTGCCCGTGTACGACGGGATCAGGTGCTCGTGCCCGGCGTAGGAGTTGAAGTCGCAGTAGCCGCACTTCGCCGTGCAGAAGGGGATGTGCAGGTAGAGGCCGATCGGGTCGCTGGTCACACGTGGATCGTAGCAGGAGGGCGGGCCCGGCGACACGGACGCGGGTTTGGGTTCGGTCCGCGCCCTCGCGCTCAGCCTGTGACGGCGGCGAGCCAGCCGGTGGCGAGCACCGCCGAGCCGATGCCGAGCAGGCCGAAGCCAAGCTGGAGCGCCGCGGCGTCGCGGCGGAGCGCATAGGCCGCGATGCTCGCCGCGAGGCACATCGCGGCGACCGCCGCCGCCGGCAGGTACCAGCGGAGGTCGTAGCTGACAGCGGGGACGAGCCCGGCGGTCATCGCGAGGGCAAGGCCGAACGCGACCCAGCCGAGCCGCATCGACCATCCAGCGCCCAGGCGGTGCGCGAGGCCGCGGACGCCGCCGGCGGTGTCGTCCTCGATGTCCGCGATGGTGTTCTGCAGGTGCAGCGCGAGGCCGATCAGCGCGCCGACGGGGACCAGCCACCACAGCGCGGGGCGCCACTGGCCGAGCGTGACCCAGACCCAGAGTGGCAGCGTCGGGATGGCGACCATGTACGGCACCGCGCTGAACACCGTGCGCTTCAGCCGCGCGTCGTACGCGAGGCCGCAGGCAAGGCCCAGCAGCGCGAGCAGGAAGCCGCTGGCGACGAGCGTCGCCGCCAGCGCGATGCTGGCTGCGCTCAGCGCGAGCGCGAGCACAGCCGCCGAACGCGCGGGTACGAGGCCGGCGGCGACGGGCTTCCACCGCTTGGTGCGCGCGTCGAGGTCGCGGTCGAAGTAGTCGTTGGCGACGCCGATCGCGCTCTGCGCGCAGAGCATCAGCAGCAGCATCCGCAAGAGTAGCACGGGCTGCGGGGCGCCCCGGCTCGCGACGAGCGCCAGGCCGAGCGTGGCCGCGACGTTCAGCAGCGTCGGGAACGGATGGATGATGCGGGCGGCGCGGAGCGCGCGTCGGGCGCGGGCGCGTGCGGTCCCGCCGGCGACGGCTGGTACGAGCGGGATCGCGTCCGAGCCCACGCGGTTCCTCCCTGCACTGTGCTGGAGATCATACTCCGGCCGGCGCCCGGCGGATCGCGGCCGCGGGCGTCGTCGTAGGCAGGCCGGCGCTGACAGACCCTCGGGCAACCACGCGCAGATAGACAAGGCCCGGACAAACGCCCTTGACAGGGCAGCGGCGGCCAGACTATCGTGGGGATAGCCGCGATGGCAGCGGCCATCCCGGTCATGAGCAATCCTTAGTGACAAGGAGGTGCTTCATGAACGACCGCATCCGCTGGGGTGTCTGGCAAGTCGACACCTGAGGCTCTGCCAACCGGGCAGGGCGCGCCGATGGGCAGGCTCCAGGTACCAATGGCAGAAGGGATGTCGTTGAACGCACAGTTCCCAGCCGTGACGGGGGTAACCCGTTGTGGAGCCTGCCGGATCTCTGAGTGACCCAAACTGAAGCAAAAGGCTTTCCGCAATGGAAGGCCTTTTCGTTTGACGCCGCATGACCGAAGAGCAACTGGACAACGAGTCAAACCTCTGGCTGGCCGACACGCTGTGGCGCCTCGGCGCCGTCCAGTTCGGCGACTTCACCCTCGGGCGCACAACCGTGCACTCGCCGATCTACGTCAACCTGCGCCTGCTCGTCGCCCACCCGACCGCGCTGGCGCGGGCGGCGCAGATCGTCCAGCGCGAGCTGCAAACCCTGCAGTCCATGCGCAACCCCCAGTGCGACCCGTTCGACGTCGTCTGCGGGGTGCCCTTCGGCGGCCTGATGATCGGGCAAGCCTTTTCGCTCTCCTCCCGCGTGCCGCTCGTCTACCTTCACCCCCACAAGGACGACCTCGACTCGGACGTCGAAGGGTTGTATCACCCGAGCCAGACCGCCCTCATCATGGACGACCTGATCACCGGCGGCGGCAGCATCATCGTGACGGCGAACCGGCTGCGCGACGAGGGGCTGTTCGTCCACGACGCCGTCGTGCTGTTCGACCGAGAGTCGGGCGGCCGGCAGAAGCTCGAGGAGCACGGCATCCGGCTCGTCTCGCTGCTGACCATCAGGGTGCTGATCAACTACCTGACGTCGAGCGGGAAGATCGGCGAGGAGTGGTACCGCAAGAGCATGACGTTCCTCGAACGTCAGCCGAGCGCACCCGACTAGAGCAGCCGGCGGACCGGCTTGCGGCCCGGACGCGGGTCGTAGTTCGACTTGAACATCTCGAGCTTGTCGCGCTCGATCAGATACTTGCCGGCGAACAGCACCGCCGGCACTTTCTTCTGCTTGATCAAGCGTCGCAGGCTCTGCGGGTGGATGCCGAGCAGCCGCGCCGCTTCCACGAGGTCCAGGTAGTTCTCGAACGGACTGGTGATCATCGCGCGCCCCAACCTGTAATACGCTACATCTGATAATCAATTTTGCGCCGAAAGTCAAGGCGCGGGACAGATGCGACGGGCGCGTGCAGTGGACGCGGGCAGGGCGGACCGGCGCCGGGTGGGAGCTGCTGCCAGCCGGGGACGGCGCCCCTACCGCCGGAACGGCCAGCGGCGGCGCTTCGACGCTGGCGGCGATCCGGCAGGCGGCGTCGCCGCGGCGCGGGCGACGGCACGCTCGATGCGCCGGTGGAGCATCATCATCGCCTGGGCGATGTCCAGCGCGGCCTCCGGATCGGCGGCAGCCGCCGGGAAGAGCGCCCGGACCGTCTCCGCGAAGCGCGGGACGCCGCCCTCGGCGCCGCCCCGCATGTGGAAGACGCGCAGCTCGTTCACGGACCCGTAGATCGCCGAGAGCAGGCGCCGGTACTGCGCCTCGTCGAGCTCGATGATCGCGCTCTCGTCGTCGAGGTGCGCGCCAAGCCCGGTCTTGACGCCGCGTAGGCCGTGCGCGCCCACCTGCCTGGTCTCGGCGTCCAGCTCGGAGCCGGGGCGCCCCAGGTGGTACACGAGCGCAAGATAGACGAGCCGCGGCTCATCGTGGGTGAGCTTCAGGGCGAAGGTCATGGCGCCTCCGTCATCGCCCGCGCGCCGGTGCTGTGGCGGGATTGGACGTGAGCCGGTGGATAGAACACGGTTGGAGCATCGCGGGCAGCCCTGCGACGCGGCTCGTGCGCGGTCCGCGGCGACGACGAAGGGACCGCCCTGCGGGCGGTCCCCGGCTGCGTCTCGGCGTTGGCCGCTCAGCTTACCCCTTGTGCTTGCGCTGCCATCGCGTCTTCTTCAGCATCTTGCGGTGCTTGTGCTTCCGCATCTTCTTGCGGCGCTTCTTCACCACAGAGCTCATGCGCGCTCCTCCTCACTTGTGGGCGGCCCTCCGCGGGCGGCACCGTCCCGGCGCACCCCGGGCGCGCGATCGCGCGCGCCGTCGCCCCAACCGCAGGGACGCGGCGGAGTATACCGGAGGCGCGCCACAAGGACGAGGCGGCGCGGGAGCGCGCGTTGCTTCCGGCGCGCATCACACATGTGTTAGAATCCAGCGAAGCCGGACCGGTCAGAGATGCACCAGGCCCATGGCCTGACGCCTCGATCGGGCGGCTTATGTTGTCGTAGGGAGGAAGCAGCACGTTGACCGAACTCAGTAGTGGCGGGGTCGCCGAGGCGAACAGCCCGGAGGACGCCGCCTACACCATGCAGGACTGGCTCGATGGCGGATCGGACTTCAAGACCTTGCGCCGCGGCGAGGTCGTCGAGGGGACGATCATGGCGCTCCAGCGCGATGGCGTGCTCGTCGATCTCGGCTCGAAGTCAGAGGGCATCATCCCGCCACACGAGATGCACTCGATGGGCGCCGACCCGATGAGCAAGGTCTCGGTCGGCGAGACCATCCTCGTCTATGTGATGCAGCCCGAGGCCGACCAGGGCCAGATCCTGCTGTCGATCGACCGCGCCCGCGGTGAACGCGGCTGGCGCGTGCTGCAGCAGCGCTTCGAAGAGGGCGAGGCGTTCGAGGGCGAGGTCACCGGCTACAACAAGGGCGGCCTGCTGGTCAACGTCGAGGGCGTCCACGCCTTCGTGCCCCTCTCGCAGGTCGTCGGCGTGCGCCCCGATCGCGACGAGGGTGATGGCGGGCTCGGCCAGGCCGTCGGCAAGAAGCTGCGCCTGAAAGTGATCGAGATCAACCGCCGGCGCAACCGCGTCATCCTCTCCGAGCGCGCGGCACTGCAGGAGTGGCGCTCGCAGCAGAAGGACCGCCTCCTCTCCGAGTTGAAGGAGGGCGAGATCCGCAAGGGCCGCGTCTCGAGCGTGCGCAGCTTCGGCGTCTTCATCGACCTGGGCGGCGCCGATGGCCTGGCGCACCTCAGCGAGGTCTCGTGGGACCGCAACCGCTCGCCCGAGGAGATGTACCACGTCGGCGACGAGGTCGAAGTCTACATCATGAAGGTCGACCCGGAGACGAAGAAGATCGCACTCAGCCTGCGCCGCGCCCAGCCGGAGCAGTGGGACCTGATCGTTGACAAGTACCAGGTCGGCCGCGTCGTGCCGGGGATGGTGACCAAGCTCGTGACGTTCGGCGCCTTCGCCCGCATCGAGGGCCCCGTCGAGGGCCTGATCCACGTGTCCGAGCTCGTGGACCGGCGCATCGCCCACCCCAAGGAGGTCGTGCGCGAGGGCGACCTGCTGCCGCTCAAGATCGTCCGCATCGAGCGTGACCGGCACCGCCTGGGCCTCAGCCTGCGCGAGGCGCGCGAGGAGGGCGAGCGCATGGGCTTCCGCTTCACCGACGGCGGCGAAGTGATGGAAGTGCCCGAGGACGTCCGAAAGGAGTTCGAGGAGCGCGAGGGCATCGTCCTCCCCGAGCGCGGCGCCGGCGATGCGCGCGCGAGCGAGCCGGCGCCGGCGGAGGCGCGGGAGCCCGCGTCCGACGCCGCCCCCCCGCCGCTGCCCGCCGCACCCGAGCCCGAGGACCCCCCGCGCAGCGCCATGGCGGACGCCCTCGAAGCCTCGGGCGTAGCCGGAGCGTTCAAGGACGCCGCCATGACGGAAGATCAGGCGATGCCGGATGCGTCCACCGAAACGCCCGCGGGGCCAGAGGTCGCGGGCGTTGACGCCGCGTCCGAACTTCTTGCGCCCGTAGCATCGGAAGAGGTCGCACCCGCAGTGACGGATGAGGACACCGGCGCCGAGGACGCGGAGCCCGAGCACGCGGCCACGGAAAAGAACCCGTAGGGCGTTAACGGCGAGGACGACGGCGACGTTCTACTGATCGAGGGACCCGGCCGCGGAGATGGCCGGAGCGCGGACGGAAGATGGGGGGATCACCAGTCGCGGCGCCGGGGAGGGCGTCCGATCAATGAAGAGCCTGCGGAGGAGCGGGCGGACGCGTTGATACTGGACTTCGAAGCCTCCGTTGTGATAAGTTGGTTAAGAAGAGTTAGCAATTGATGCTGGAGCGCTGCGATGGCTGACCGGTTCGACAAGTTCACAGAGCGCGCGCGCAGAGTCCTGACGCTGGCCCAGGAAGAAGCCCAGCGCTTCAACCACAACTACATCGGCACGGAGCACCTGCTGCTCGGCCTCGTGCGCGAGGGCGACGGCGTGGCGGCGAAGGTGCTGGCGAACCTGGGCGTCGAGCTCAACAAGGTGCGCTCGGCCGTCGAGTTCATCATCGGCCGCGGCGACCGCGCGGTGCTCGGCGAGATCGGCCTGACGCCGCGCGCAAAGAAGGTCATCGAACTGGCCGTCGACGAGGCGCGCCGCCTCAACCACCACTACATCGGCACCGAGCACCTGCTGCTCGGCCTCGTCCGCGAGGGCGAGGGCATCGCGGCCGGTGTGCTCGAGAGCCTCGGCGTCAACCTCGAGCGCGTGCGCGCGGAGACGACACGCATCCTCTCGCAGAGCATGCCGCAGAGCGCCGGCGCCGGCGCGCGGTCCTCGACGCGCACGCCGACGGTCGACCAGCTCGGCATGGACCTGACGGCCGCCTCGCGCGCCGGCAAGCTCGACCCGGTGATCGGCCGCTCGAAGGAGATTGAGCGCGTCATCCAGATCCTGTCGCGGCGCACGAAGAACAACCCGGTGCTGATCGGCGAGCCCGGCGTCGGCAAGACCGCGATCGCCGAGGGCCTGGCGCACCGCATCGTGGCCGGCGACGTGCCGGAGACGCTGCAGGGCAAGCGCCTGCTGACGCTCGACATCGGGTCGCTCGTCGCCGGCACGAAGTACCGCGGCGAGTTCGAGGAGCGGCTCAAGAAGGTCATCGAAGAGATCAAGGCGAGCGGCAACTGCGTGCTGTTCGTCGATGAGCTGCACATGCTCGTCGGCGCCGGCGCGGCCGAGGGTGCGGTCGATGCCGCGAACATCCTCAAGCCGTCCCTCGCGCGCGGCGAGCTGCAGTGCGTCGGCGCCACCACGCTCGACGAGTACCGCAAGCACATCGAGCGCGACGCCGCGCTCGAGCGCCGCTTCCAGCCGGTGCTCGTCGAAGAGCCCACCGTCGAAGAGACGATCGAGATCCTCAAGGGCATCAAGGAACGCTACGAGGACCACCACAAGCTGGTCATCTCGGACGAGGCGCTCGCGGTCGCCGCCGAGCTGGCGTCGCGCTACGTCTCCGACCGCTTCCTGCCGGACAAGGCGATCGACCTGATCGACGAGGCGTCCAGCCGCGTCCGCATCCGCCGCTCGACGACGCCACCTTCGCTCAAGGAGGCGACGCGCGGGCTGGAGTCGCTGCGCAAGGAGAAGGACGCCGCGATCTCGTCGCAACAGTACGAGTACGCCGCGGAGCTGCGCGACCGCGAGGTCAAGCTGCAAGAGAAGATCGAGCAGATGGAGGAGGGCCTCGAGGTCGCGCGCGAGGACAACAAGCCGGTCGTCACCGAGGACGACATCGCCGAGGTCGTGAGCATGTGGACGGGCATCCCCGTCGCGCGCATCGCGAGCGAGGAGTCGCAGCGCCTGCTCCAGATGGAGGACGCGTTGCACAGCCGCGTCATCGGCCAGGACGAGGCGATCGTGGCGATCGCGAAGTCGGTGCGCCGCTCGCGCGCCGGGCTGAAGGACCCGAAGCGGCCGATCGGGGTCTTCATGTTTCTCGGCCCGACGGGAGTCGGCAAGACGTACCTGCCGCGCGTGCTGGCGGAGTTCATGTTCGGCAGCGAAGAGAACATGATCAAGCTGGACATGAGCGAGTTCATGGAGAAGCACAACGTCTCGCGGCTGGTGGGGGCGCCGCCGGGCTACATCGGCTACGACGACGGCGGCCAGCTCACGGACACCGTGCGCCGCAAGTCCTACTGCCTGATCCTGCTCGACGAGATCGAGAAGGCGCACCCGGACGTGTTCAACATGCTGCTCCAGATCTTCGACGACGGCCACCTGACCGACGCGAAGGGCCGCCGCGTGGACTTCCGCAACACGATCATCATCATGACGAGCAACGTGGGGTCCGACCTGATCCGCCGCGATTCGGCGATCGGCTTCCAGGTGGCGAAGGACGAGGTGAAGACGGCGGAGCAGCAGCACGGCAAGATGAAGGACAAGGTGCTCGAAGAGCTGAAGCGCGTCTTCCGCCCGGAGTTCCTGAACCGCATCGACAGCCAGGTCGTGTTCCACACGCTGTCGAAGCCCGACATCCGCAAGATCGTCGAGCTGAACCTGCGCGACCTCGAGAAGCAACTGCTGCTCAAGGGCGTGTCGCTGGAGATCACCGATGCCGCGAAGGACTGGCTCGGCGAGAAGGGCTACGACATGGTCTTCGGCGCACGGCCGCTCCGCCGCGTCATCCAGAACGAGCTCGAGGACCGGCTGTCCGAGGCCATCCTGCAGGAGCGCTTCGCGCCCGGGGACACGGTGCTGATCGACGTGCAGGGCGAAGACCTGGTGCTCGACAAGAAGGCGCCGGAGCCGGCGCTGGCGTAGCGACGCCGCCGTCCTACAACATCGCAAGACCACGAGGGCCCCGCATGGCGCGGGGCCCTCGTGCATTGGCGACAACCTCCAGGTCTCAGGAACTGCCTTCGCGCCGCCCGGAGGGGCCGCCGCCTCCCGCTTGCTGGCGCAACACGCCACCGCACCCTCACTCCGCGAAGGCCAGCTCCACCTCCTCCGCGAGCGGGCCACGGGCGACTTCGAGCTCGCCCCAGTTCTTGCCGGTCTTGATGTCGATCACCAGCGGCACGACGAGGTCGACGGACTGCGGCATGACGCGCAGGCACAGCTCGCGCACGGCGTCAAGCTCGGTGCGCGGGCCCTCGAAGATCAGCTCGTCGTGCACCTGCAAGATCATGCGGCTTTCGAGCGCGCGCTCCGCGATCTCGGCGTCGATCTTGTTCATCGCGACCTTGATGATGTCGCTGGCGGTGCCCTGCACGGGCATGTTGATCGCCATGCGCTCGCCCGATGAGCGCACCTGGAAGTTGGACGAGTTGATCTCCGGGATGTAGCGCCGCCGGCCCATCATCGTCTCCGCGTAGCCGAGGCGCCGGCAGCTCTCGATGGCGCCGTCGCGCCAGGCGCGCACCTGCGCGTAGCGCTCGAAGTAGCGCTTGATGAACTCCGCCGCCTCCTCGCGCGGGATGCGCTCCTTCGTCGAGAGGCCGTACTCGCTGAGACCGTAGAGGACGCCGAAATTGAAGACCTTGGCCCGGCGCCGCTGCTCCGCTGTCACCTCGTCGAGCGGCACGCCGAAGACGCTGGACGCGGTAGCGGCGTGGATGTCGGTGTCGGTGCGGAACGCCTCGATCAGCGCGGGGTCCTGGCTCAGGTGCGCCATGATCCGCAGCTCGACCTGCGAGTAGTCGGCGGCGAGCAGCACCGGGTCGGCGCCGATGTCGCGCGCGATGAAGGCGCGCCGGATGGCGTTGCCGTAGCCGGTGCGCACGGGGATGTTCTGGAGGTTGGGGTCGTTCGACGACAGGCGGCCCGTCGCGGCGGTCGTCTGGTTGAACGTCGTGTGGATGCGGCGCGTGGCGGGGTTCACGAGCGCCGGGAGCGCGTCGACGTAGGTGCCCTTGAGCTTGGCGATCGCGCGGTGCCGCAGGATGAGGCCGACCACGTCGTGCAGGCCGCGGAGCTGTCCCATGGCCACGGCGTCCGTGGTATAGCCGAGCGTGGTCTTGCGCGTCTTCGGCAGGCCGATCTCCTCGAACAGCACGTGCGAGAGCTGTTGCGGCGAGCCGATGTTGAACTCGTGCCCGACGGACGCGTAGATCTCGCGCTCGATCGTCTCCAACTCCTGCTGCATCTCGCGCGACATGGCGACGAGGATCGCCGGGTCGATGGCGACGCCGGTCAGCTCCATGCGGCCGAGCACCGCCATCAGCGGCATCTCGACGTCGTCGAACAGCGGCCAGAGGTTGCGCTGCCGGAGCTCGGCGGCGAGCACATCGGCGGCCTGGAGCTGCGCGTCGGCCTGCGCGCAGCAGTAGTCGCGCGCGGCCTCCAGCGGCACGGCGGACATCGTGATCTGCTTCTTGCCGGCCCTGCCGATGAGTTCGATGAGCGGCGGGATCTGCATCTTCAGGCGGTCGAAGGCGAGCGCCTGCACGGACATGTTCGACTCGCCGAGCAGATAGGCGGCGATCATCGTGTCGAAGCGCATGCCGCGCAGGGTGACGCCGTGGTTCGCGAGCACGAGGAAGTCGTAGTGGCCGTTGTGCGTGAGCTTCGGGAAGCCGGCGTCCTCGAGCAGCGGGCGCAGCGCGTCGAGCACAACCGCCTCCGCGAGCTGCTCGCCGTCGCCGGGCGCGGTGTGGTGGCCGATGGGGATGTACGCCGCCTCGCCCGGCCGCGTCGCCAGCGCGATGCCGACGAGCACGCCGCGCATGCCGTTGGCGTCGGTGTTCTCGACGTGCAGCGCAACGCGGCCGGCCGCGCGAACGAGCGCGACGAGCGCGGTCAGCGCCGCCGCGTCGGTGACGGTGCGATAGTGCCGCGCGGCCGCGGCGGCCGTCTGCTTCGCCTCGTGCTGGGCCCCGCCAAGCTGCGCGGGGATGCGCGGGATGAGGGTGCGGAACTCGAGCTCGTGGAACAGTTGCTCGACGCGCTCGCGGTCGAAGTTCTGGAGCCGGCAAGCATCGAGGTCGAGTGTGGTCGGCGCGTCACGGTGGATCGTCGCCATCTCCTTGCTGAAACGGGCCTCCTGCTCGTGCTCCTTGAGGATGGCTCGCATCCTCTCGGGCGTCACCTCGTCGATGCGGTCGTAGATCGCCTCCACCGTGCCGAACTGCTGGAGGAGTTTCGTCGCGGTCTTCTCGCCGACGCCGGGCACGCCGGGGATGTTGTCCGAGGCGTCTCCCTTGAGGCCTTTGTAGTCGGGGATCTGCGCCGGCTCGAGGCCGTAGCGCTCCCGCACGCCGGCCTCATCGTACGTCACGGCAGGCGCCGCCTTGATGTACGGGCGGTACATGAACACGTTGACGCCCGGCTCGACGAGCTGCAGAAGGTCCGTGTCGAGCGTGGCGACGAACGTCTCGATGCCCTGCGCCCTCGCCTGCTTCGCCAGCGTGCCGAGCACGTCGTCAGCCTCGAAGCCGGGCTCCTCGAAGACGGGCATATTGAACGCTTCGAGCACCTCGCGGATGCGGCCGGCCTGGCGGCGCAGGTCGTCAGGCATCGGCGCGCGCGTCGCCTTGTAGGTGGCGTCCTTCTCGTGGCGGAAGGTCTTCGCGGGGGCGTCGAGCGCGACCGCGAGATGCGTGGGCTTGAGGTGGTCGAGGACGCTCAGCAGCGTGCTGGTGAAGCCGTACACGGCGGTCGTCACCTCGCCCGTGCGCTTCGCGATGAACTCGATGGGGCCGCTGTTCTTGCTCCCCTGGAAGACCATGAAGGAGCGGTAGATCAGGCTGTGCCCGTCGACGAGCACCAGGCGTGGCGAGGGAGGATGGTTGGCCGGCACGGTTCGATTATACGCGCGACGGTGGCCGGACGCCTGATCGGGAGATGGCGCCGATGGCCGCAGATGGCGCCCGTGCTCCCTGGCGGCGCGGCCGCGTTACCGCAGGGCGATGATGGCGGCGGCGAGCAGGATGCCCTCGGCGCCGATCGTGGCGAGGAGCAGGACGTAGCCGACCATCCGCTCCCACGAGTGGGCGACGAAGCCGAGCGCGAGGTTGGCCAGCAGCAGCACGATGCCGACGGCGGGCAGCCGCAGCAGGTCGCTCTTCGAGCCGATGCGCGTGACGCCGCTGAGCTGCGGGAACGAGAGCGGGATGCTGGCCGGCAGGTTGGGGTACTGACGGTAGATGTAGGCGAACATGGCGAAGAACGTCGCGAAGGCGGCGAACGCCAGCACCTGCGCCGTGCGGTCCTCCCAGAACGGCTGCGCGGCCAGGTAGAGGCGATCCGGCGCTTGCGGCACGGCGACGAGCGAGCCGAGGCGCTGCTGCGCCTGCACGGCCTCCGCGAAGGCGACCTCATCCTCGACCGAGAGGGCGTACGCGCCGTGGGCGGTGACGACGTACAGCAGGTCGTCGGCCGAGTGGTGCGTCGAGTAGAACAGCGTGTCGCCGATGCCGCCCTCGACCTCGGCGCGGCCGACGTGGTGGCCGAGCCAACTGACGCCGGCGACGTGCGGCGCCGGCAGTTCCCGGCCCGGCACAAGGCGCTCGATCTGGGACATCGGGACGAGCTGGCGGATGTCGCCCCAGGTAACCGTGAGCATGTTGCGGTCGAGGACGTAGCGCATCGTCCCCAGGCTGTACGTCCAGTAGGCAAAGAGGACGCCGATGCAGAAGAACACCGAAGCGACGATGTAGAGGGGGATGACGCCGAGCGCCACGGGCTGCGTCGCCCCGCGCACGGCGAGGGCGGCGGTGAGGATGAAGCACCAGGCGGCGATGGCCCCGCCGAACAGCGTGCCGACGGTGCGCGGGGGCCGGAACTCCATCAGGCCTTGATCCTGGCGGCCGCAGGCTCGGCGGCGGGCGTCACGGGCGTCACCCAGTCCGCGTACTTGGGGTTGCGGCCGCGGATGGCGTCGAAGAAGAGCGCCTGCAGCTTCTTCGTGACGGGGCCGATGGCGCCGGCGCCCACCTTCCGCCGGTCGACTTCGACTACGGGCGAGAGGTGCGCGGCCGTCCCGGTGAGGAAGCACTCGTCGGCGACGTACAGCTCGCTGCGGTCGACCGTCCGCTCGATCACTTCGAGCCCGAGCTCGTCCTCGGCGAGGCGCGCGACCGATGCGAGGGTGATCCCTTCGAGGACGTTGTCGCTGCGGGCGGGCGTGATCAGCCGGCCGTGGCGGATGATCACGACGTTCTCACCGGAGCCCTCGGAGACGTGGCCGTCGTCGTTGAGCATGATCGCCTCGTCGAAGCCGTTCTCCATCGCCTCGGTCTTCGCCAGCGCGGAGTTGACGTAGAGGCCCGTGACCTTCGCGCGCGCGGGGATCGACGTGTCGGGCACGCGCCGCCACGACGACGTCTGGCAGCGGATGCCGGCCTCGACGTCCAGGTAGTTGCCGAACGGCAGCACGAACATCAGGTAGTCGTCCTCCACGTCGTGCATCTTGGGACCGATGACCTCGCCGCTCTTGTAGGCGATCGGGCGGATGTAGACGTCCTCGCGGAACCCGCAGCGGGCGACGACCTGGACGCAGATGTCCGTCAGCTCGTCCACGGTGAGCGGCAGGCCGATCTTGAGGATCTGCGCGGACATGCGGATGCGCTCGAAGTGCTCGCGCGGGCGGAAGAGCAAGACCTCGCCGCGCTCCTCGCTCCAGTTGCCGCGGATGCCCTCGAAGACGCCGGTGCCGTAGAGGAACGCGTGCGTCATGACCGGCAACCGCGCCTCCTCCAGGGGGACAATGCGCTTCTGGAAGTAGGCGTAGGAGGTGGGCATGATGTGCGCGTCCTTTCCGCGGGGGATGACGATTATAGGGCGATGCGCCGCAGGGGGACAAGGATCATCGAGGTGAACCATACTGCGCGCTGCTGTGCGCGTTGCTGCTTGCTCGCCGCACGTGAGTGTGCGAGCGTAGGGCGGTATTCGTGGAGGGCGTGCAGTGGCCAACAACGTCCTGCAGGTCGGCGACGTCGAGATCACGGCGATCCTCGATGCATCGCTCAGCTTCCCGGCAACGGCGGTGTTCCCGGCAACCACGAAGGAGCAGTGGGACGCGTATCCCGCATACGTCAGCGGCGAGCGCCACACGCTCGCGGTGCCGATGACGAGCTTCCTGGTGCGCGCGGGCGGCAAGGCCATCCTCATCGATACGGGCATGGGGGCGAAGGACCGGCAGTACTTCCCCAACGGCAGGCTGCCTGACGCGCTCGCGGAAGCAGGTGTCCGGCCGGACGACATCGACGTGGTGGTGGTCACGCACATCCACATCGACCACGTCGGCGGGCACACGACGAAGCAGGGCGATGCGTGGGTGCCGGCGTTTCCGACGTCGAAGCACGTCTTCGCGCGGAAGGAATGGGACTACTGGATCGCGCCCGAGGTCGCGTACGCCCCAGGCAACGAGTACGTCGTCGACTGCGTGCTGCCCCTGAAGGACGCGGTGGACATCGAGCTCGTATCGAGCGAGCACCGGGTCACGGACGAGATCACGATGCTGCCGACGCCGGGGCACACGCCCGCGCACACGTCGTACCTCATCTCGTCGGCAGGCGAATCCGCCGTGATCCTCGGCGACGTCGCGCACACGCCTGTGCAGGTGACGGAAGGGTGGTCGGGGATCTTCGACGTCGACCCGGTCATGGCGGCGGAGACGCGCGATGCGCTGATGCGGCGGATCGCCGACGAGCAGCACCTGCTGGTCGCCGGGCACTTCCCGTTTCCGGGCTTCGGCCGCATCGTGCAGATCGACGGGCGCCGGTACTGGCGCGGGCTGTAGCGGTTCGTCGCGGCGCGGCTGTGCGCAACCCCGCCAGTGAAGGTCACCATCGCACCCGCAGGCGGGCTGAAGCGCCGACGATCGAGGCCCGCTCAGTGCTCCGGCGCGGACTCGACGCCCGCCAGGTCGGGCCTGCCAGACCACGTCCAGGCCAGGTTCGTGCGGCTGCAACCCATGAGCACGCCGTGCAGGGTCGAGGGGTGGAGGAAGATGCCCTCCGGGTTCGGGGATCCGGGGTCGCGGCCGGCGTACCGCAGGCCGTGCGCGTCGCAGGCGCGCGCGACGGCGCCAACGTCCTCCGCTTCGACGTAGCACATGTAGAGCGTCTGGCCGCCGCGCCGCCGCATGAACCGCCCCATCGGCCGCGCGGCGTCGGTGATCTGGGACAGCTCGATGCGGTCGAGGCGCTCGGGCGGATGGAACATCGTCAGTTTGCCGGTGTAGCCGTACTGCTTGCTGGTGATCGGGACGAATTGCGAGGCATCGAGGCCGAAGCTGCCGGCGTAGAAGCGCGCGGCGGACACATGGTCGTCGACGAGATTTGTGGCTTCGTACAGGTAGCGGACGCGCCCGACCATCGGCCGGGCGGCTTCGGGCGAGATGACCATGCGCAGGCCCGGCGTCTGGTCGGGGCCGATGAAGAGCTGGCCGCGCTCCTCCTCGTAGCGGACGCCGCGGGTGTCGAGCCGGCGGGCGAGCGCGGCCACGTCGGCGGTCGAGCAGCCGGCGGCGAAGAGCCCTTCGCCCCAGGCCTCGAGATACGTGCGCACGGGGCCGTCGCCGGCGGGCTCGAGGAGCTCGAACTCGCTCGTGCCGGCGTGCACGACGCGCCGCCTCGCGCCGAGCGCGCGCACGGCATCGTCGCGCACGGGCTCGGCGCCGAGGACGTCGACGAGGGTGCGGGCGGCGGCGGCGCGGTCGCGGACGGCGATCTGGACGCGGTCAACGTGTTCGAGCACGGGCTCCTCCTCGCGCCCGGGCGGGCGCAGCGCCATGCTACGCGTGCGGGCGGTGGGGGCGCAATCGTCCCGGGACGCGCGGGCGGGCGGTTACGGCCCCACGGCGGGAAAGGGCGTAGAATAGTCGGGCCGCACGGACTGTGCGAGGGAGGCCGCAAATGACAACGCCACCGATGGGCCGGCCGGACGACGAGCGCGCGAAGGACGAGGGAGGGCTCGCCGGCGGCATCCGCCTGCTGCTCACGATTTTCTCGTTCTTCCTGTTGATCCCGCCGTGGGGGTTCCTCGTCTGGTTCTACTCGGTGAAGATCGTCTCCGAGTACGAGCGAGGCGTGATCTTCCGCATGGGGCGGCTGATAGGCGCGAAGGGGCCGGGGCTGTTCGTCATCCTGCCGATCGTCGACCGCATGGTGAAGGTGGACCTGCGGACGGTGACGATGGACGTACCAAGCCAGGAGTGCATCACGCGTGACAACGTCACGGTGAAGGTGAACGCGGTGATCTACTTCCGCGTGGTCGACCCTGAGGACGCGGTCGTCAAGGTGCTCGACCATTTCCGTGCCACGTCGCAGATCGCGCAGACGACGCTGCGCAGCGTGCTCGGCCAGTCGCAGCTCGACGAACTCCTGTCGGAGCGCGAGCAGATCAACGAGCGGCTGCAGAAGATCATCGATGAGCAGACGGAGCCGTGGGGCGTCAAGGTGTCGACGGTCGAAGTGAAGGACGTCGAGCTGCCGCAGAGCATGCAGCGCGCGATGGCGCGGCAGGCGGAAGCGGAGCGCGAGCGGCGTGCGAAGGTGATCAACGCCGACGGCGAGCTCCAGGCATCGGAACGGCTGGCCGAGGCGGGGCGCGTCATGTCGGCTTCGCCTGCGACGCTCCAGTTGCGCTTCTTGCAGACGCTGGCGGAAATCGCGACGGAGAAGAACAGCACCATCGTGTTCCCCGTGCCGATCGACCTGCTCGACCTGATGACGCGCGGCCTGCGCGAGACGGCGGCCGCCGACGCTGGCGGGGGGCCGCGCCCGCGCGTGCACGTAGCGGGCGATGGCGCTGGGACGCCGCCGGCACCGCCCGCGGAGCAGCCGCACGAGGGAACGGTGAGCTGATGCGCTTCCTCCGCGCGGCCGAAGTGCTGGAGTGTGCGGAGGAGAGGGTAGAGCGGCGGGGTCGCGTGGTCGCGCAGGACACGGCGTGCCCGGCGATGCTCAGGCCGGGCGGCGGCGCACGGCGAGCGCGACCCCCACGTAGATCATGACCGCGGCAAGCACGACGAGCGTGGCCTCGTAGCCCCAGGCGACGGCGCGCCGGTCGAAGACGAGCATCGCCATGCCGAGCGCGAGGCGCAGGAGCGCGAAGAGCACGAGCAGGCGGAAGATCCGTTGCACGCCGCGGGACCATCGCCGCCAGGCTGCACGCATGGCGGCAGTATAGGCGCGGAGTTGCGCCAGCGGCAGGGCCGAAGTACCCATCCGGTGATGGCTACTGTGCAGACCGTCCTGGGGCCGGTCGACCCCTCGCGCCTGGGGGTGACGCTGAGCCACGAGCACGTGCTCGTCGGGATGGGCGAGGACACCCGCCACTACCCGTGGATGTTCGACTGGGAGGCGACGCGCGCCAACGCGGTGCGCGAGCTGCGCGAGGCGAAGGCGGGCGGCGTCGATACGGTCATCGACCTGACGACGCCGGACCTCGGCCGCGACGTGGCGTTTGTGCGCGACGTGGCACAGGCCTCGGGCATGCAGATCGTCGTGGCGACGGGCATCTGGCGCGACGTGCCGCGCTCGTTCTGGGCGCGGGACATCGACCGCATCGCCGACATCTTCGTGCGCGAGATCGAAGTCGGGATCGGGGAGACGGGCATCCGCGCGGGCGTGATCAAGGTGGCGAACGATGTGGGCGGCGTGACGCCGGAGGGCGAGCGCGTGCTGCGTGGCGCCGCGCGCGCCTGCAAGCGCACGGGCTGCCCGATCAGCACGCACCAGTGGGCGCCGGAAGAGGTCGGCCGGCGGCAGGTCGAGGTCTTCCGCGAGGAAGGCGCGCCGATGGACCGCATCTGCATCGGCCACAGCGCGGACACGACCGACGTGGCGTACCTGGAAGCGCTGCTGCGAGAGGGCGTGTACCTGTCGATGGACCGCTATCCGGGCGCCGAGGGGCGGCCGGACTGGCGGCAGCGCAACGCGACGGTGAAGGCGCTCATCGACCGCGGCTGGGCGCACAGGTTGATGCTCGGGCACGACTACGCGCCGACGCCGGTCGCGGCGGGCGCGCATCGCGGCGAGCCGGCGACGGGGCCGACGCGCTACCTCTTCGTCACGACGACGGCACTGCCGGCGCTGCGGGCGGATGGCGTCGGGCAGGAGATCGTCGACACGATGATGCGGGACGTACCGCGGCGGTTCCTGACGGGAGCCGCGTAGGCGGCGGCGTTGACGGGAAGCAGGAGAACAGGAGATCAGATGACGCGGCGGATCAGCATCGGCGTGAACTGGCAGGGGGAGTTTGACCGCGAGGAGGTCTTCAAGCGGGTGAAGATCGCCGACGACGCCGGCGTCGACAGCGTGTTCGTCGCCGAGGCGTGGGGGCGCGACGCGTTCACGCTGCTCACGCAGCTCGCGGAGCGCACGCAGCGCATCAAGCTCGCGACGGGCATCGTCAACTACTACTCGCGCAGCCCGGCGGCGCTGGCACAGCACTTCGCGACGCTCGACGAGCTGAGCGGGGGCCGGATGGTCATCGGGCTCGGGGCGTCGAGCGCGAACGTCATCGAGCACTTCCACGGCATCCCCTTCAACCCGCCGCTGGCGCGGATGCGCGAGGTCGTGCAGATCATCAACATGCTGATGGCGAACCAGCCGCTGGAGTTCAAGGGCAAGGTGTTCCAGATGGAGCGCGGCTTCACGCTGCGCTTCCGGCCGGTGCGCGAGCACATCCCCGTGTACGTGGCGTCCTTCCGGCCGGCCGCCACCAAGGTGGTCGCGCAGGTCGCCGACGGCTGGATGCCGACGATGATCCCGGTCCAGCGCGCACGGCAGGAGGTCGCGCGCTTCCTCGGCTACGTGAAGGACGCGGGCCGGGACCCGTCGCAGATGACGGTGCGGTTCCTCGGCGTGACGGTCGCGAAGGACCGCGAGCGCGCGCTGCAGGCCGCGAAGGCCGGCACCGCCTTCTACATCGCGCGGATGGGTGACTTCTACTACCAGCAGCTCTCCGACATGGGGTTCGCGGACGAGGCGAACGCCATCCGGCGCGCGTGGAAGGAGGGCGGGTCGGGCGCGGGCATCGCGGCGGTGACGGACGAGCTGTCGGACTCGCTGGGCTTCATCGGCGACGTCGACGCCTGCCGCGAGCGGCTGGCGGAGGAAGAAGCGGCGGGCATCAACCTGCACAACGTCGCCGTCGCCGGCTACACGCCGGAGGAAGAAGGGCGCATCTACGAGCGCCTGTTGGCGTAAGCGGGCGGCCACGCGGGGCCGCCCCTACACCGCCGCAGGCGGCCGCGCGGGCGAACGGCACGTCTTCGTCAGTGGACGCGGCGCCAGGGCGCCCAGATGGCGATCGTCGCGATGGCCGCGGCGACGAGCGTGACGGTAACCGCGGCGCCCGTCCCCAGCGCGATGATGGTGAGCGCGAGCGTCGTGCCAGCGAGGACGGCGATCTCCGGGTTCCGGCCGGCCCAGCGCTGGCGCGTGCGCTGGAGCTGCGCGACGGTCCAGTCGGCGAAGGCGTCGAGCAGCCAGAGCCCCGAGCCTGTGGCCGGCGGGCCACGGCGGACGACGGCGCGTGGCGTGCGGGGCACGGTCTCCGGGGTGAGGGCGGCGTAGGCCTCGTTCAGGCGCTCGATCCCGGCGCGGGTGTCGGGGTCGTCGGCGCCGGTCTTGGCCTGCCGGACCAGGCGCCAGTAGGCATCGGCGACCAGCAAGCCGTCGGCGCCGGGCGGCAGATTCAGGGTCTCGTACGCGCGGGCGCGTTCCATCTCCAGTCCCCCGCTTCATGTATCGACCCCCCGAGGCGGATCCTGTGCGGGTTCCGCCGCGCGGCGAGGGCCTGCTATGATGCGGCATCATGGCGAACGATGAGGTCGCCCTGGCGGCCGCCCCGGCACCGCTCGCCGAGACGACGGCGCAAGAACGCCCGGCGGCGGGCGCACTTCCCCAACTGCGGTACCTGCTCCGGTCGATGCGGCCGCGCCAGTGGACGAAGAACGGCATCGTCTTCCTGGCGCTGATCTTCTCGGTGGGGCAGCAGTATCACCTCAGCGAGCCCTCGACCTGGGCGCCGAAGCTGCTGGAATCGCTGGTCGCGTTCGCCTGCTTCGCGCTCGTAGCCAGCGCCGACTACCTCGTCAACGACATCCGGGACATCGAGCAGGACCGGGTGCACCCGCGCAAGTCCCAGCGGCCGATCGCCGCCGGGCTCCTGCCCGTGCGGACGGCGTGGGTTGCGGCGGCGGTGCTGGCCGTCGCCGGCAACGCGGGGGCGTTCGCCCTCAACTGGCGCGTCGGGCTCGTCGTGTTCGCGTACTCGGTGCTGATGCTCGGGTATTCGTATCACCTGAAGCACATGGTGCTGATCGACCTGATGGTGATCGCGGCCGGGTTCGTGCTGCGGGCGATGGCGGGCGCGCTCGCCATCGACGTGCCGATCTCGCCGTGGCTGTACGTAGTGACGGCGCTGGGCGCGCTCTTCCTGGGGATCAACAAGCGGCGTGCGGAGCTGGAGCTGCTGCAGGACGGCGCGGGGGATCATCGCAAGATCCTGGACGAGTACTCGGTCGAGCTGCTGGACCAGATGGCGGCGACGGTGACGGCGGCGACGCTGATGGCGTACGGGCTGTACACGTTCACGGCGCAGGGTCTGCCGAAGAACCACTCGATGATGCTGACGATCCCGTTCGTGCTGTACGGGATTTTCCGGTACCTGTACCTCGTGAACGTCCGGAAGGAGGGCGGCAGCCCGGAAGAGGTGCTGCTCAAGGACGTGCCGATCATCCTCTGCATCCTCGGCTGGATCGCCACGGCGGGGGTCGTGCTGCTCGTCGCGAGGGACTGAGCGCCGGCTCAGCGGTCAGGCACCGGCCTACACCAGCGCGCTCGCCGTACCAATGGTCGCCTTCGTGCCGTCGGCCTTCTCGACCCAGACGTCGAGGTGGGCGCGGGTGCGCGGGCCTTCGGGCGTGGTCTCCCGCACGAAGCCGCGGCAGGCGAGCGCGTCGCTCTGCCAGACGATGTTGACGAGGTTGACGTTGATCTTGCCGCCCGCAAGCCAGCCGGCGCCGAAGCGGTGGGTCATCATCTCCGAGAGGAAGCAGACGGACATCATCCCCTGCACGACGATGTCGGGGAAGCCCCACTTCAGCGCGGCTTCCTTGTCGTTGTGGTAGTTCTTGCGCGGGCCGCTGAACTTCCAGCACATGTCGAGCGAGACCTGCTTGCGCAAGGGCGGCAGCTCCTCGATCGCCGCCGTGGTATCGACCTCGAAGCGGCGGGCGGGCGCCTTCTCGCGCGTCTGGTCGATGACGATGCCTTCGCCCGCTGTCTCGCGGAGGAAGCTCTGGTGCGTGCGGCCGCGCGCCACGATCGCGCCGCCGGCATCGAAGGTGAGCACCTCGTTCACGACGTAGTCGCGCCCGCGCTTCACGTAACGGTCGGCGATGAACGAGCGGGTGGAGATAGCGTCGCCGACCATGACCGGCGCGAACAGCTCGAACTCCTGCCGCGCGTGGAGGTTGCCGTAGAGGTTCGGCAGGTACCAGGAAGGCGCGTCGGCGCGCGCGTGGTCGCGATAGGCATAGACCTCCGAGTGGCGCACGAGCGCGGGCGCGACGGGGCCGCCGAACGGCGACGGGCCAGTGTAGATCGGGTTGTGGTCGTCGACGGCGTCGCAGTACGTCGCGACCTCGCCGGCGTCGACCACGATGTCGTGGCGGCCGAAGTCGCGGCCGACGTGGATCTCATCCGTGCGGGTGGTGGTCATCGGGCTGGCGCCTCCCCCTGCCGATTCGCGGATGCGGTCATTGTAGTGCGTTGCGGAGCGTCAAGAACAACGAAGGAAGGGCAAAGAACACACGACGCAAGAGACGGAGCGACGAACACGGAAGCCGGGACGTGGACCACTGCTAGACTGGAAGCGATGTCCACCCTTTACGACCTGTCGCTGACCGAGCTCGAGGAGCGCGTGGAGGCGCTCGGCGCACCGCGCTATCGCGCGCGGCAGGTGCGCGCGTGGGCGTTCCGGCGCTTCGCGCGCTCGTACGAGGAGATGTCGAACGTGCCCGCGCCGCTGCGGCGCCGGCTCGCGGAGGAGCTGCCCTTCCCGGAGACGCGCGTAGACGCCGAGACCCGGTCGGAAGACGGCCTCACGTGCAAGCGGCTGATCCGGCTGGCCGACGGCAAGCTGATCGAGGCGGTGCTGATGCTGTACGACCCGCGCTCGGACAGCCGGGGGCGGGCGACGGTGTGCGTGTCGAGCCAGGCGGGCTGCGCGATGGGGTGCGTGTTCTGCGCGACGGGGCAGGGCGGCTTCGAGCGCAACCTGACCGCGGGCGAGATCCTGGCGCAGGTGACGGGCTTCGCACGGGAGCAGGCCGACGCGGGCAAGCAACCGCTCACGAACGTCGTGTTCATGGGGATGGGCGAGCCGATGGCGAACTGGCCGGCGGTCTGGCGCGCGGTCGAGACGCTGAACGCGCCCGACGGCGCCGGCATGGCGGCGCGGCACATCACCATCTCGACCGTGGGGCTGATCCCGGGCATCCGCAGGCTCGCGGAGGAGCCGCTGCAGGTGGGGCTCGCGGTGTCGCTGCACGCGCCGGACGAGGGGCTGCGCGAGCGCCTGATCCCGACCGCGCACCGCTATCCACTGCCGGCGATCATCGCGGCGTGCCGCGAGTACGTCGCGGCGACGGGCCGCCGGGTGACGTTCGAGTACTGCCTGATGGCCGGTGTGAACGATGCGCCGGAGCAGGCGCGGGCGCTCGCGGCCCTGCTCGATGGCGTGCTGTGCCACGTCAACATCATCCCGGTGAACCCGACGCCGGACGCCCACATCCGGCGCCCGTCACGCGCGCGCACGCTGGCGTTTCAGCGCGAGCTGACGGCGCGCGGCGTGGCGTGCACGGTGCGCGTCGAAAAGGGCGCCGAGATCAGCGCGGCGTGCGGGCAGCTCCGCGGCGGAACGGCGCCGCTGCCGGTCGTGCAGGCATCGCCGTCCCGGTGAACGAGGCTCGTCGGCGGGTGACGCCGCTTCGCGCGCGCAGCAGAAACGCCCGGCCGAGGCAGTCAGTCCGGGCGCGTCTGCCGCATTTCCCCCGTTGGAAAGAGGGCATCACCAGTCTGCCGAGCGCCGATGAACGGACGATGAACGGGTGGTTAAGGGACGGATCATCGCGGGCCGGCGCAGCCGGCACCTGCGGCGCGTGCGCGGGGCGGTCAGCACAGTAACGCAGCCTGCGCGCTCGCGCGGTGCCCGGGACGCTACGTCGTGAGCACGCGTCCGCTCGCCGCCGGTTCCGGCGCGGCGATCCGCGCGCGGTACCAGGCGATCGTATGCTCGAGGCCGTACTCGAGGCTGCGGTGCGCTTTCCAGCCAAGCTCGGCCTCGGCGCGGCGGACGTCGGGCTTGCGGCGCTCGATATCGCCCGGGCGCGGCGCCACGTGGACGATCGGCGAGCGGGAGCCGGCGAGGCGGACGATCATCCGCGCGAACTCGAGCACCGAGTGCTCGCGCGGCTGCCCGAGGTTGTAGACGCGCCCCGCGGTGCCAGGCGTGAGCATCGCAGCGAGGAGCCCGTCGACGAGGTCGTCGACGTAGCAGAGGCTGCGCGTCTGCGCGCCGTCGCCGTGCACGGTGAGCGGCTCGCCGCGCAGCGCCTGGCCGGCGAAGGTCGGCACCATGCGCCCATCGTCGATGTCGTTGCGCGGCCCGTAGCAGTTGAAGATGCGGACGATGCGGGCATCGACGCCGTGCGCCGAGACGTAGGACATGGTCAAGGCTTCGGCGAAGCGCTTGCCCTCGTCGTAGCAGGCGCGCGGCCCGACGGGGTCGACGTTGCCGAAATAGCCTTCGCTCTGCGGGTGTTCGAGCGGGTCGCCGTAGACCTCGGAGGTGGAGGCGAGGAGGAACTTCGCGCCGTTGGCGCGGGCGATGTCGAGCGCGGCCCAGGTGCCCTGCGAGTTCGCGCGCAGGGTCTCGAGCGGGTGACGCCCGTAGCCGACGGGGCTCGCCGGGCTGGCGAGGTGGAAGACGACGTCACAGGCGACGGGCGGCGCGTCTTCGATGTCGCAGGCGACGAGCGTGAAGCGCTCATCTCCCTCCAGGTGGGCGACGTTCGCACGCTTGCCCGTGATGAAGTTGTCGACCGCGACGGCGGTCCATCCGCGTCCGATCAGCGCGTCGCAGAGGTTCGATCCGATGAAGCCGGCGCCGCCGGTGACGAGCGCCCTCATGCGCTCACGCCTACCGCGTGCCCGTTGCGATCCCTGGTGGACACGGGCACCGACGAGACATCATCGCGCCCGGAGATGAGGGTAAAGCCAACTTCCTCGATCGCGTCGCGGTCCAGGAAGCCGCGGCCGTCGACGAAGACGGGGCGAGCGGTGGCGGCGCGCAGCCGCGCGAGGTCGAGGTCCTGGAACTCTGGCCACTCGGTCGCGACGATGATGGCATCGCAGCCGGCAGCCGCGTCGTAGGGCGAGGGAAAGTACGCGGCGTCGGGGCAGATGGCGGCCGTCTTCGTCATCGCCTGCGGGTCGTAGGCGGTGACGTCCGCGCCCTCGTTCAGGAAGAGGCGGATCAGGTCGATGGCAGGCGCGTCGCGCACGTCGTCGGTGTTCGGCTTGAAGGCGAGGCCGAGGATGCAGATGCGGGCGCCATCGAGCTGTCCAAGGGCGGTACGGACCTTCTGGAGGACGCGGCGGCGCTGGGCGGCGTTGATCTGCAGCACCGCGTTGAGGAGCTGCGGGTGTGTGCCGAAGACGCTGCCCATGTAGGCGAGCGCGCGCACATCCTTCGGCAGGCAGCTCCCCCCGAAGCCGATGCCGTGGCGCAGGAAGTGCCCGCCGATCCGGGCATCCAAGCCCATCCCGGCGGCGACCTGCGCCGCATCGGCGCCGACGGCCTCGCAGATCTCGGCGATCTCGTTGATGAACGAGATCTTCGTGGCCAGGAAGGCATTGGAGGCGTACTTGATCATCTCGGCGGTCTTGACGTCCGTGATCAGGACAGGCGCGTTCACCCCCTCGTACAGCGCGGCGACGCGCTCGGCAGCAGCGCGGTCGCGCGAGCCGAGCACGATGCGGTCGGGGTGGAAGAAGTCGTGGAGCGCCGTGCCCTCGCGCAAGAACTCCGGGTTCGAGACGACCTTGAACGGCCGGCGGCCGTCGGCGGTGGCGAGGATGTGGTCAACCGAGTCGCCGGTGCCCACCGGGACCGTGCTCTTGTTGATAATGATAGGCCGGCGACCGCCCGCGGCCGCAGCGATGCCGCGGGCTGCCGCGCGGACGGCGCGCAGGTCCGCGGCACCATCGGGCGTCGACGGCGTGCTGACGGCGATGAAGATGAACTCGGCGTCAGCCAGGCCATCTTCGTACGACGTGGAGAAGCGGAGCCTACTGGTCTTGACGTGACGCGATACGGCTTCGTCGAGTCCGGGCTCGAAAATCGGCAGCTCGCCGCGGCGGATGCGCTCGATCCGGTCGACATCGATATCGATGCAGGCGACGCGGTGGCCGAGCTCTGCCATGGCGGCGGCGTAGACGAGGCCCACGTGCCCGGCGCCGATGATGGAGAGGTCGCGGGCGGTCATGACGGCTGCTCCCCGGACGGGCCGCATGGCTCGCCCACCGGGAGGGTGACGAGGAAGGCGGCCCCGCGGCACGCGGGCACGAGCCGGAGGTCGCCGCCGAAGGCGCGGACGAGCTTGCGCGCGACGTACAGGCCAAGACCGGAGCCGGCGCGGGCGTCGCCGCGCGCGCCAAGCTCGAACATGCTCTTGCGCAGGTGGGCGGGGATGCCCCGCCCGTCGTCGCTGACGGTGACGTGCACGCGGTCGCAGCACTCCTCCACCGCGCAGGTGATCTGCATGCCTCCCGAGTGCTTGAAGGCGTTGACCAGGAGGTTGTTGAGGAGGATCTCCAGCGCCCGTGCCTCCATGGCCACCGGCGGCACCGACGGCGCGCATTCGACGCGCAGACGCAGCCGCTGTTCGCTGGCGGACCAGGCGTCGCGGAGCCGCTTCAGGACGTCGGGGACGGACGCCCGTGCGTCGCGGTCGACGCGGCCCCCGCCAACGATCTCCGCCGCGCGCAGGGATGCTTCGAACAGAGCGAGCAAGCGCGCGATCTGGCGCCGGACGGTCGCGGTGAGCGCGTTCGGGCGCTGGCCCGGCGCCGACTCGATGAGCTCCATGGCGGCGCTGATCGTGGTCAGCGGCGTGCAGAGCTCATGGCCGATTAGTGCGACGAGGTCGGTGACGTCGAGCGCGGGCGGCTCCTCGATGGCTGCGGGCTGGATGTGCGATGCGTGACGGCGCGCGCCGACCGCGCCTTCCGTAGCAAATGTTGTCATGCCCTCCTCCGAGTCTGACCCTGGGGTGATGCGACGTGGTGGCGGAGTACTTCCCACCCGAGCGCGAGCGCCACGGGCACGTCATCGAGCAGGTAACGGCGCGCAAGCCGGCGTGGCTCGGTGGCGAGGCGAAACGCCCACTCGAGCCCCGACCGCTGGGCCCAGGACGGCGCCCGCCGGATGTCGCCGGAGAGGTAGTTGAAGCTGCCGCCTACGCCGACGCATACGGCCGGCACCAGGTCGCGGTGTCGCCGGATCCAGAAGTCCTGCTTGGGGCATCCGAAGCCGACGAACACGAAGTCTGGGGCCGCATCGCGGACCTCGCGCGCGAGCCGCGCGTCCGCCGCCGCGTCGAAACCGGCGGCCGGTGCGCTGATACCGGCGACGTTGAACGCGCCATAGCGCAGCCGGAGCCGGTCGACGGCCCGCGCCGCCACGCCGGGTGCGCCGCCCAGAAAGTAGAGCGCGGAACCGCGGGACCGCGCGTGCCGCACGGCCATGGCAATGATATCCGGGCCCGTGATGCGGCTCGGCAGGCGGTGGCCGCGCAACCGCGCGGCCCAGAGGATCGGGGCGCCATCCGGCACGACGAGGTCCGCTTCGCAGACCAGTGCGTGGAAGCTGGGGTCTCGCCGGGCGACGGCGACGAAGTCGGTATTGACGGTGACCACTTGGTGGTGGTGGCCGTCGCCGGCAAGAGCATCGAGCCGCGCCTCGACGGCCTCCGGCGACAGCGCGTCGAGCGGCAGCCCGAACAGGCGCAGGCGCGGCGGCCGCTGCAGGACCGTGTCTACCGCCATCGAAGCCATCCCCCCATCAGTTCAGCGCGGCACTCAACACGGACGCGATGTCCTCGGCGGACGCCGGCTGCGACCTGCGCAGATAGACGTCAACACGTGGCTCCGTGAATCCTGCCCCCAAGACCACAAATCCGCGACTGCGGCTCCACTGGTGAAACAACGCCCGCAGGTCGTCGTCCGTTGCAAACCCGGGGTCGATCTCGACGATGGCGGCGTTCGCCTTCTCCTCGCGCACCCAGCGGTCGGCCTCGAGACGGCTCTCGGTGGCGCCGATGATGTCGAGCCGTGCATCGGCGGCCAGCGCGCTCACGACGAGGTCGCGGAACAAGCTGTGCCGATGGAGGATGAAGACGCGGGTTGACTGCGTCATCTCACGTCCTGCGCGCCCTCCGCGCCCACTGGCGGCCCAGGCCGGATCCCGGCTCCACACGCGCGGATTCCTCCAACGCATCGTACTGGGGCACCATCGGCGCCACATCGCGGGGACGGATAGATCCTCGATCGTGCGTTCGGACGTTTTTCATGCGTCCAAGCGGCGACCGCCCGTCGGCGGATCGGACTACGACATCAGGTAGACGGCGATTGAGAGCCGGATTCGGGACGGTGGTGAAACGCAGGGGGGCGATGCTGCGTTGAGGTTAACATCAGCGGTATGTCAAGCGAGAATCTTGTCAATAATGGATTGACAAGTAGCGGGGTGGCGTGCTTCAATCGGCACAACCTTCCCTCAGGCTGCGGGAAGACTGCTCAGCCACGACAGTGCAGGGAGTGCGAGTCGCGGCATCGCGGGATCAGCAGGAATTGGCTGTCTCCGATGTTGGACGGCGGCGGCCCTGCTATCTCGCTTCGATGACGGCGGCGTCACACCGGTGGGGGACCGCGAAACGCCTGTTCGCATCTCTTCCATCTCTGCCTCGCCGGGTAGATGTGTAACCGGCAAGTGAGTAGGATGACCATTCGTCTCTACCTGGTCTGCGACCATCTCCTGTTCCGCAACGGGCTGACCCGCCTGCTGCGCCACGAGCCGGACGTGCACGTGGTCGGCGAGCGCCCGCTGACGCTGGACGTTGTGGACAGCATCGTCGCCTCCGCAGCGGACGTCGTGCTGTTGTCCGTGCACGCACCCAACATGGCGAGCGGGCCGGCGGCCCAGCGGCTCTACCGGGACCCGAACCGCACCCCCGTGGTGCTCCTGCTCATGGGCGATGACAGCGACGACGCGCTGGCGGCGTTGCGCTGCGGCGCCCGCGGCGTGCTGGACAAGAACACGGACGGTGCGCGCCTGGTGGCGGCGCTGCGCCAGGCCGTCTCCGGCGAGATCACGGTGACGCCGCGGCTGGCAACGCGGCTGGTGGCCGACTACGCGGCGATGGCGACCGGCCGGAAGCCGCGCGCAGGGGACAGCGAGCTCAGCAACCGCGAGATCGATGTGCTCGCGTTGCTGGCGCTGGGGGACACGAACCAGGAGATCGCGGACAAACTCTGCGTCTCCGTGCACACCGTCCGGGCGCACCTGCGTTCTGTGATGCAGAAGCTCGGCGTGAAGAACCGCGTGCAGGCGGCGGCGTATGCGCTGAACAGCGGGCTCGGCGCGTCGGTCGCGGAGCAACCGTACGAGCAGGAGCCGAACGTGCACGTGCCCGAACGCCGGGTACGCTCGGTGGCAAGCTAGCCCGGCGAGGAGAAGCCGCGATGTCGATCCTGGTTGTCGAGGACGAAGAAGAGCTGTCTCACATCCTCTCGTACGTGCTGCGCCGCGCCGGCTTCGACGTGCTCACCGCGGGCGACGGCATGAGCGCGCTGCGCCTCTGGAAGAGCGCGTCACCGAACCTCATCCTGCTCGACCTCAACCTGCCACGGCTCGGCGGCTGGGAAGTCTGCCGGCAGGTGCGGCTCAATTCGGCAACGCCGATCGTCATGCTCACCGGGCAGAAGTCCGACGAGGAGATCGTGCGCGGGCTCAACGTCGGCGCCGACGACTACATCACGAAGCCGTTTAGCCCCGCGCAGCTCGTTGCGCGGATCGAAGCCGTGCTCCGCCGTGCCAACCAGACGACCGGCGACACACGCGCGCGCTACATCCGCATCGGCGACCTGGAACTTGACATGCAGATGAATCAGGCGCGCATCGACGGGCGCGATGTGCAGCTCACCAACCTGGAGTTCCGACTGCTGCACACCCTCTGCCTGCGAGACGGCCACGTCGTCCGCCATCACGAGCTGATTCAGCGCATCTGGGGCTACCAGGGCATCTCCGACGGGCGCATGCTCAAGAGCCACGTGCGGAACCTGCGGCGGAAGATCGAGCCGGACCCATCGCATCCCTGCTACCTGCACACGGTCCCGAGCGTCGGCTATCGCTTTACCGGCGCGCCGCTGGCCGCGGCGGCGAGCGCGTGAGCGCAATTCTTCACCCCGGAGTGACGCGTTCTCAACCAAATGCAGAGCCACGGGCGATTACCTTCGGCAGACAGGGGGAGCTCAGGCTGAGCGCAGCGACGCCTGCCAGACGACGACGCTATGAACATCCTGCTGGCTGACGACGACGTCGACCTGACGGACGTGACCGAGTACGCGCTGCGCCGAGAAGGCCACCGCGTGACGCTGGCCCACGACGCGGACCAGGCGCTCGCGCACTTCTTTGCGGAGCAGCCCGACGTCGTGCTGCTCGACATCGGCATCGGCCCGATCGACGGCTTCGAGGTGTGCCGCCGCGTGCGAGAGGCCTCGAATACGCCGCTGATCATGGTCACCGCGCGCGACTCGGAATGGGACATGGCGCGCGCGTTCGAGCTGGGCGCCGACGACTACGTTACCAAGCCGTACAGCTTCCGGCAGCTCATCATGCGCATCGGTGCGGTGACGCGCCGCGCGCGAGCGGCGGCGCCGACGGGCGCGCTGCAGGCGGGGCCGCTGCGTCTCGACGCTGATACCGGGGACGTCAGCGTGTCCGGTCAGTCAGTGCGGCTCACGAGGCTGGAGTTCCGGCTCTTGCAGTGCCTGCTGGCCAACCACAAGCGCGTCGCGACGGTGGAGCGCCTCTTGCAGTTCGCCTGGCCGTCCGACCGGGGCGATGTGAACGTGCTCAAGACGCACATCTCTCACCTCCGGCGCAAACTCACCGCCCACGCGGACGCTGACGACATCCTGATCGAGAACGTGCCCGGCATCGGGTACCGCCTCGTGACCGGCAGCGAGCGCCGCAACACGACCGACGCCTACTCCGGGTCACCGAGACTTCTCACCTCGTAATCAACGCTCCGTCAACCGGTGTTCAACGCGCGCCTGACAGACTGCGCGAGAACTCTGCATCCACATGCGAACGGTTTTCTCATGTCCACCCTTCCTCGTGAACTGGACCTCGCGCGCACCATCAACGACGCGCTCACGCCGGCGCGCCGCGACGACCGCCGTATCGAGCGGTGCGCCAAGCGGGCGCTCGACGTCGCGACCGCTGCCATCGCGCTCGCCATCGCCAGCGTCCCGATGCTGTTGATCGCCCTGGCGATCAAGCTCGACTCGCGCGGCCCTGCGCTCCTCAGGCAGCCGCGCGTCAAGATGGGCGGAGAGATCTTCACCTTCTTCAAGTTCCGCACGATGCGTGAGGACGCTGACCACGTCAGCGCCACCGCGGATCTCGAGAACGAGCACGAAGGGCCGATCTTCAAGATGCGCGAGGACCCGCGGCGCACACGGGTCGGCAAGTTCCTGCGCAAGTCGAGCCTCGACGAGCTGCCGAACCTGTTCGACGTGCTGCTCGGGCACATGTCGATCGTGGGGCCGCGGCCGCCGCTCCCCCACGAAGTCGCCGCGTACGACGCACGTGAGCTGCGGCGTCTGTCGGCGAAGCCGGGGATGACGGGCCTCTGGCAGGTGAGCGGCCGCAGCCTGCTTTCGTGGGATGACACCGTGCGGCTGGACCTCGAGTACATCGAGACGTGGTCGCTCTGGCGCGACCTCGTCATCATCGCGCGCACGCTACCGGCCGTCATCCTGGCGCGCGGCGCGTACTGACAGGGCGGATCGGCGCGCGTGCGATGCGCCGGCCGGCCACGCCTTCACGCGCGGACTGCTGGCGCAACCCAGCAAAGCGGACGCGTCTGTGAGGCCGCGCGCTACGGCGCCGTCGAGACGGTGCCGTACATGGCGAACGACTGGCTGGCGAACTTCGCCCAGCCGCTGATGCCCGCAGGGAACGCCCCGTACGCCTGTGGCGCCCAGCCGACGAAGTCCGCCGCCGTCAGCCCGCTTGCGACGCGGTACACCGTCGCCACGTTGTCCGTCTGCGCCACGATCCAGTACGTCCCCGCCGCCAGCGGCGGCCCGCCCGTGACCGGCAGCGTGTTCCAGCCAGCCGCGGCCACCGCCTCACCCGTCTGCGCCAGCAGCGCCCCCGGGTCGCCGCTCCCGTTCGTCCCGTAGAGCGCCAGCCGGACGTGCGCGTTCGCCGGCGTCGCGCCGACGTAGACCGAGAGCGCCGTCAGCGTGCCCGGCGCCGAGAGCGCGAAGCGCGAGCCGTTGATGTAGCCGAAGTCGGAACTGTCGTTCGTCCCCGCGCTCGCCGTGCGGCCGAACACGACCACGGGCTGCGGCGTGTTCGTCGCCGTCGGCGTCAGCGTGGGCGTGGACGTAGCGGCCGGCGTGCTCGTCATCGTCGGTGTAGCGCCCGGCACGGTCGTCGGCGTCGGCGTGCTCGTGGCGCTCGGCGCGGGCGTGCTCGTCGCCGTCGGCGTGAGGGTGGCGGTCGCCGTAGCGGTCGCCGTCGCCGGCGGCGCCGTCGAGACGGTGCCGTACATGGCGAACGACTGGCTGGCGAACTTCGCCCAGCCGCTGATGCCCGCAGGGAACGCCCCGTACGCCTGTGGCGCCCAGCCCACGAAGTCCGCCGCCGTCAGCCCGCTTGCGACGCGGTACACCGTCGCCACGTTGTCCGTCTGCGCCACAATCCAGTACGTCCCCGGCGCCAGCGGCGGCCCGCCCGTGACCGGCAGCGTGTTCCAGCCAGCCGCGGCCACCGCCTCACCCGTCTGCGCCAGCAGCGCCCCCGGGTCGCCGCT
>JAGWOC010000130.1 GCA_028872875.1 Chloroflexota bacterium
GAATACGGGTTCGACGATGACTTTGCGCCGCGAGTAGATAGCGGCCCCCGATTTCGTGGCGAGCTTTCGAGCCATCGCCTCTTTGATGGACAGGCCCGATGGCGTTCGTCCTCGGGGTGCGCTCCGTTGCTCATCGTGACGTCGGCGGCCCGTTGCGAGGTAGGGGTGTCCATCCGCTGGAGCGCAGGCCGGATAGGTCGCGGCGGCGGGCGATCAGCGGGCGAGACTCGGGGGCATGCGCACGAGACGTTTGCATGCTGCTGACCTGACGCGAAAGCACTGGACGGAGGGGACCGCGGCGCGGGTGTTGGCGGCGTGGCGTGAGAGCGGGCTGTCGACGATCGAATTCGCGCACGCGAGCGGCGTGAGCGCGGAGCGACTGCGTCGATGGCGGCATCGACTTGACGAGGGCGCGACACCGACGACGGCGGCGTCGATGGCATTCGTTCCGGCCGCGGTGGTGAGGTCGGCGCGCGTCGCGCTCCGACTCCCGTGCGGGGTGGAAGTGGAGGGCGATGCGGAAGCGCTGCCGGTGCAGTGGGTGGCCGCGTTGGTGCGCGAGCTTGGCAGAGCATGATCTTCCTGCCACGAGCGGTGCGTGTGTACTTCGCGACGGCGCCTGTGAATCTGCGGAAGTCGTTCGACGGACTGTCGAACGAGGTACGGGCGGTGCTGGCACGCGACCCGTTGAGCGGGCACGTCTTCGTCTTCCTGAACAAGCGGCGCAATCAGGTGAAACTGCTGGTGTGGACGCGGGGCGGCTTTACGATCGTCCACAAGCGCCTCGAGCAAGGGACGTTCTGTTTCCCGGCGCAGGTAACGAGCGAAGCGACGAGCGTGCCCATCGACGCACACGAGCTGACGATGCTGCTGGAGGGGATCGAGCTCGGTGAGGCGCGAACGAAGGCGCGCTGGGAACCGGCGAGGGACGCAGCGCCCACGATGACGGCGCCGGCCGGATCGGCCGCGTAAGAAAGGCGCGAGGCCGCGCGAATTTGTTTGCGCTCGACGATCGCGGTCGGTAGTGGAAAGACGTGAGCGACGCAGCCTCGACGACAGCACGGGAGCCGAGCGAGAAGCGCGGCCCGGTGCTCGAGGTGCTGGGCGAGCTTCTGACGGAGCGCCGGGACGGCGAGGTACTGGCGCTGGTGTCGAAGCTGGTGGCGCGGAACAGCGAGCTCGAGCGACGGCTGATGCAACTGCTGTCGCGGGGCCACAAGAACGAGGGCGTGTCGGCGGCGCAGCTGAGGCTGTTTCTCGACGCGCTGGCGGCGACGGGCGTTGACGCGAGCGACGACGGCGCGCCCGATCTCGGCGACGCCAATGCCAAGCTGCGCGGCGCATCGGGGATCGACGACGCGGCGGAGACAGCAGCGGAGAAGCCGGCCAAGCAGCCGCCGCTGCGGAAGCCACCGTCGGCGAAGTTGCCGCGGGTCGACAACCCCATCGCGGTGCCCCCGGCGGAGCGGGCGTGTCCAACGTGCGGCACTGAGCGCGCGTGCATCGGGCACGACGTGACCGAGGTGATCGAGCTGGAGCCTGCGAGGGTGGTCGTGCGAGTGGACCGGCGCGAGAAGCTGGCGTGCGGGACCTGCGAAGGAGAGCTGGTGCGTGCGCCGGTGGGCGACAAGGTGGTGAGCGGCGGGCGGCTCGGCTCGACGCTGGTGGCGGCGCTGGTCGTCGACAAGTACGACGACGGCCTGCCGCTGCACCGGCAGAAGCGGCGCTTCGAGCGCATGGGCGTCGACCTGGCCGTGTCGACGCTGGCCGATCAGGTCACGTGGGCGACGGATCTGATGCGCCCGCTGTGGCGGACGGCCATCGAGCAAGTGCTCGCGGCGACGGTGATGCACCTGGATGCGACGGGCCTGCCGGTCCTCGATCGCGATGCGGTCGCGGGCAAGCGGCTCGGAGCCTTGTGGGGGTACGTTGGCGACGAGAACGTGGCGGCGTACCTGTACGCGTCGACGGCGAAAAAGAGCGCGCAGCGCCCCGGCGAGCTCGGCCCCGAGGAGATGCTGGCGCGGCGCGCGGGCTACACGGTGGCCGACGCCTCGAACCTCTTCGACCAGAGCTTCGAGAGGCCCGACCTCATCGAGTGCGGGTGCAACATGCATGGCCGCCGATACTGGACCAAGGCGCTCGACGCCGGAGACTCGCGCGCCGCCCTGCCGATCGCCGCGTACAAGAAGCTGTACGAGATCGAAGCTAAGATCCGCGGCCTCGCGCCCGACGACAAACGCGTGGTGCGACAGGCAGAGAGCAAACCGGTCTTCGACGAGATCGTGTCGTGGGCCGAGGCGTATAAACCGCACGAGCCGCCGAAGTCAGGCCTCGGCACGGCGATCCGTTACATGACCAACCACAAGGTCGCGCTGGGGCGCTTCCTCGACGACGGCGTCATCCCGATCGACAACGGAATCGTCGAACGGCTTCATGTCCGCGCCGCGCTGACGCGGAAGAACTATCTCTTTGCGGGCTCAGACACGGGCGGAGAGCGCGCAGCGATCGCCTACACGATCCTGGCCTGCTGTCGGCTCGTCGGCCTGAATCCGGTGGAGTACCTGACCGATGTCCTGCCGCGCCTCGCGCGCGGCCTGCGACTGCGCGACGTCCCGGCCATGCTGCCGGCCGCGTGGAAACTCCGGCGTCAGGTCGCCGTCCCCTGCGACGATCCGGTTGCCGCGCCCGTCAGCTGACAGCAACGTCCGCGCCAGAAGTGCCCGGCGCAGGGGGCGCGTTCCAGCGGACGGACACCTGCGCTCCGCCTCCGGCACCTTGTGCGGGACGTCCTCGCTCACCACGCGGGTGGCGCGGAGCTCGGCGTTCTTGCGTCGGGTCGCCCGGGTCGCCGCGGGGTCGACCGGCCGCTGCTTGCGGACTTCGCGATCGATCGCCGGCAGCTTCTCGCTCTTCGGTCCCAGGATCCGCCGCTCCATCGCGGCCATCTTGGCGGCCACCTCCTCGAGCTTGGCTTCCAGAGCCGTAGCGCGGGTCTTCCACCCGCAGTCGTGGTCGTCGGCCGGCAGCCCCATCGATCATGTTTGATCATGCCCCGGCGATCCTGTCGATCCCCTTTCTGCAGGGGCCGCGCAAGCGATCGAAATGATCCAGATATTTCTAGGCGGGCGAAGCGGCCGCGAGCGTCGTCGGCTCCCATTTCCGAGGTCGCTTCACCGCTACGACGTCGATCCCGTCGAGCAGCATGGCCAGCTCGGTCGCGTCGATC
>JAGWOC010000131.1 GCA_028872875.1 Chloroflexota bacterium
GTATCGCGCCGTCGGCGCGTGACCGGCGCGGGCTGAAGGCCCGCGCTCCGCGTGCAAGGGTGATAACCATCCGCGGGGGGTGGCGCCCAGCCGCGACGTGAAGAACTACTATGCACTATGAACTATTCACTATGAACTCTTCAGCATGAACCTGGAGCGCAGCACCGTCATCGTCACCGGCGCCAGCGCCGGCATCGGCCGCGAGACCGCGCTCGCGTTCGCGCGACGCGGGGCCAACGTCGTGCTCGCTGCCCGACGCGAGGACCGCCTGTGCGAGCTGGCGGCGCGCATCGAGCGCATCGGCGTCGAGGCGCTCGTCGTGCCCACGGACGTCGGCCGGCCCGACGACATCGAGCGTCTCGTGCAGGCCGCGCTCGATCGCTTCGGGCGGATCGACGTGCTGGTGAACAACGCCGGCTTCGGCTTCAGCGGCACGATCGAGGAGACGACCGAGGCCGATATGCGCGAGCTGTGGGACGTCAACTACATGAGCGCGTTCCTGGCGACGAAGGCCGTGCTTCCGACGATGCGGGCGCAGCGGCGCGGCCACATCGTCAACGTGTCGTCGGTCGTCGGCAAGCTCGCCTTCCCCTTCCACGGCGCCTACTCGGCGACGAAGTTCGCGCTCATCGGCATGACGGAAGCGCTGCGCGGCGAGCTCGAAGGCTCCGGCGTCACGGCGACGGTCGTGCTGCCCGCGAGCACGCGCACGGAGTTCTTCGACGTCCAGCGCACGCACGACGGCCACGTCTCCGCGCCCACCGGCCCGCAGCAGGACGCGGACGCGGTCGCCCGCGCCATTGTGCGTTCGGTGCACCGCCCGACGCCCGAGGTGAACATGGTGCGGCCGTTCCGCATCGCCTACGGGCTGGCGGCGTTCTTCCCGGCGCTGCGCGACCTCGCCGGCCGCCAGTTCTACCGCCGTAGCAAGGGCCGCCCCCGCCGCATGCCGGCGAAGCAGGACGCCAGCGGCGCGCAGCACGACGCGGGGACGGATACGGACGTGCGATAGCGCGCAGGCATGCACGCCGTCCACCTTCCAGTCTGGAGTGCGTCGCACGCTGCCCGCGTGTCTACGCGATCACACCGCGCTCACGCAGGTACGGGATCGCCCGCGCGACGTCCTCGGCCGGCTGCGACTGGTTGATCTCGAACACGCGCAGGGCGTCGGGCGGGATGCCCTCGGCGATGTAGCGCCAGTCGACATCGCCGTTGCCAGGGGCGCGGTGGTCGGCCAGCCCCGTCACGTCGTGCAGGTGCGCGCCGATGCAGCGCGCGCCGTTCGTGTCCAGCCACAGGCGCCTGTCGACGAGCCCCAGCCGCCACTGCACCTCCGCGTGGCCGACGTCGTGCCAGTAGCCCGCCACCTCCGGCGCGTAGTCCGCGAGCAGCCACGCCGCCTCCTCCGGCTGCGGGATCTCGTGGTAGTGCAGCCGGTTCTCGATGCCCAGCGCGATGCGGCGCTCGGCCGCGTATGCGGTCAGCTCGGCCAGCGTCTTCGCCGCCGCCTCGAGCCACGGCCCGGCCTGCTCCTGCCGCAGGCGGATGCACGCCGCGCGCAGCTCCTCGACGCGCTCGCCCTCGCGCGTGCCGCTGTCGTACAGCCGCCGCAGCTCGCGCTCGGCATCGAACATCGCATTGCCGACGGCGCCGAGGTGTACGACGACGAAGCGCGCGCCAGCGCCCCGCGCCAGGTCGATGCTGTGTTTCGTGGCGTCGATCGCGGCGCGCCGCTCGCGGACGTCGAGTGCGGCCAGGTTCAGCGCGCTGTTCGCCCGCCCGTCGCCGTCGCGCACGAGCGGAGCCGGCGCGTGGACCGACGAGATCGGCGCCTGCGGATAGCTGAGCAGCCGCGCGAACGGCGCCTCGGGCGTCGAGTGGCTCACCTCGACGGCGTCGTAGCCGAGCGCCAGCGCCTCGCGCACGAACGCGTGCATGTCCCGCACGAAGCGCTCCTGCTGCGCCCACATGGTGGAGAGGGAGTTCACGGGGCCGCTGCATCTGTGTCGGACGCAGGCACCATCGACTCAAGTTGACCAAGGAGTGTGGGGATCCCGCTTGTCACCGTTTCCCACACGACATCCACATCGACGCGGAGGTAGTCATGCACGACGACATGGCGCATCCCTATGATCGTACGCCAGGGGACCTCAACATGTCTCTCCCGCTCTTCCTTGGAGAGCTTGCTCGCGGCTTCGCCGACGACCTGCAGCAAGTAGACGAGCGCCAACTGAAGATTCTCGTCGCCATCGAACTCAGCACGCGTGAGTCCCGCGGTTTTCGCCCCGATGCGCCGCGCGTAGACGAGCATGTCCACGAGCAGTGCGTCGTCATGAGGCTGCCGCATAGACCTCTCGCGCTGAACCCAGGATACTCTGTCTTCGGACCCAGTTTGGGCTCGTCTCCACCAGATGCCGCTTGATCAGATCGACCGGCCGCCGGAAGAGCGCCTGTAGCTCGTCCTCCATATCGAGGAGGTCACTGAGCCGGACGCCCCGCCCTTCCGCGAACGTGACCAGCACGTCCACGTCGCTCGCCGGCCCGAAATCGTCGCGCAGCACCGACCCGAACAGCTCGAACCGCACGATGTCCCACTTGCGGCAGAAGGCCTCGATCTGCTGGCCGGTCACACCGAGGCGGGCGAAGATCGCGTCCATGCGGCAACTATAGCGGATTCCAGATACGCGGCCGGGCCGGGCACTGAACGCTGGGAGTGCGGCCATGGCGCGCCGCGATGCCGAACCGCGACCAGCGGCTACTCCTTCGGGCCGTCTGGGGAGACGAGCGTCTCGATCGCTGTAATCAACGGATCGAGATCGGTCACGACTACCTGCCACACCTTCGCGAGTTCGACGTGCATGTAGCCGTGAACCAGTCGGTGCCGCATGCCGATCATGTCGCTTCCAAGAAAGTTCGGGCAACTTCCCCCGTGCCTCCGGCGACAACCGACTCGCCGCCTCGCCGATGTTCTCGACGAGCTTCTCGAGCGCGAGCTGGAGCAGCCGATCGCCAAGGAAGTCTTCCAGCGTGGCGTGCCGCGACAGAGCGCCCGCCTCGCGCGCCGCGACGAGCATATCGACGAGCAGCGCCTCGTCGTCAGGCCGCATACACGGAACGCGCGCTCTCGAGGATGCGGCGCCGCCGCACCCAGTTGGGGCTCCGCTCGACAAGACTT
>JAGWOC010000132.1 GCA_028872875.1 Chloroflexota bacterium
CCGACGAACATCTCGACGAACTCGGAGCCGCTGATCGAGAAGAACGGCACGCCGGCCTCGCCCGCGACCGCGCGCGAGAGCAGCGTCTTGCCGGTGCCGGGCGGGCCGACGAGCAGCACGCCGCGCGGGATGCGCGCGCCGAGCGAGGCGAACTTCTCCGGATACTTGAGGAACTCGACGACCTCCGCCAGCTCCTCCTTCGCCTCATCGACGCCGGCCACGTCCTGGAACGTCACCGTGGGCTTGTTGCCGGTGAACATGCGGGCGCGGCTCTTGCCGAAGTTCATCGCCTGGCTGTTCGAGCCCTGCGCCTGCCGCATCATGAAGATGAGCAGCCCGCCGATCAGCAGGAGCGGCAGGAAGTTGATCAGCAGTCCCACCCAGTTGCCGAACGACGATGGCGTCGCGTACTTGATCGCGACCGAGCTGTCCGAGCTCCCCCCGATCGTGACGCCGTTGTCCTTTAGCGTCTGCTCGAGATTGGTGCTCTTGCCCATCTCGGACTTGTACTTGGTCGTGTCGCCCTTCTTGGTGATCGTCAGCGTCTGCCCGTTGACGTCGATCTGCTGGATCTGCCCGGCGCGGGCCGCCGCGATCACATCGCTGAAGGGCATCGCCTTGGTGTTGTCGCTGCTGCGGAGGAAGGAAACCACGATCGCGATGACCGCGACCAGAATGAGCAAGTAGATGAAACTGTTTCGCAGCCAGCGAGAGCTCATGCGCTGTTCCTAACCTATCCCCCGCGGGCGCCCGGCGCGCCCATTGACCCAGTATAACAGAGGCGATCCGCCCTGTAACCTCGCGGCGCGCCCCGGGGCGCCTGCCGTCTCCTTGACGCAGCATACCCGGCCGGACCACCGCCGGTGCTCGCCATCGTGCATCAAGGGGAACGCGCGCGGCAGCCCGACCGTTGCCGGGTGGACCGGGGATGCCGGCTCAGTATCTGCGCCCGTCAATCGGGCCCCTATCGGCAGAGCCCCTACTCGTCGGACGCCAGCTTCCCCGCCTGCGCCCAGTCCTCCCGCGCGACCTCCTGGAAGATGACGACCGTCGCCTCCGGCGTCGTGTGGGCGATGTTCGCCACCGCCTCGGTGATCGCGCGGGCCAGCTCCTGCTTCTGGGCGTGCGTGCGCCCCGGGAACATCTCGACGCGGACGATGGGCATGGCGGCCTCCTCAGGCGTGCGGCGCGTATGTTGTGATCTCGCCCGCGGCCACAGGGGGTTGCGGGCGCGGCCATCTTTGCACGCGCACGATGCTGGTGCTAGCATCCGCGGCGATGGGCAGCTTCCTCGCCGTGCCCACGCTCAGCGCCGAGATCGGCGCCTGGCGCCAGGGGCGGCGGCACGTCGCCGGCGTCGACGAAGCCGGGCGCGGGCCGCTCGCCGGCCCCGTCGTCGCCGGGGCCGTCATCCTTGAGCCCGGTGCGGCACGCGACTGGTGGTCCGACCTGCGCGACAGCAAGATGCTCGCCGGACCGGACCGAGAGCGCCTGGCGGCGCTCCTGAAGGACTCGTGCGCCAGCGGCGTCGGCGCTGCGTCGCACACCGAGATCGATGCGCTCGGCCTCATCGGCGCGACGAAGCTCGCGATGCGGCGGGCGCTGGCCGCGCTGCCCGTGCGTCCGGACCTCCTGTTGATCGACGCCGAGTCGCTGCCGGAGTTCCGCCACCGCGCGATCGTCCACGGCGACGCGCTCTGCGCATCGATCGCCGCCGCGTCGATCGTCGCGAAGGTCGCGCGCGACCGCATGATGGCGGCGTACGACGACACCTTCCCCGCCTACGGATTCGTTCGCAACCGTGGCTACGCGACGCCGGAGCACCTGCACGCCCTCGACGCTGAGGGCCCGTGCGCGATCCACCGCCGCCGCTTCGCCCCCGTCCGTGCCGCGCTCGAAGGGCGCTCTGCCCTGGACATGGAGTCGCTCACGGGTCAGGCACAATGACGCGCGGCCGGGTGCGCTTCGCGCGCGCGGCCACGTACCGCTCGACCTGCGAGCGGAGCCAGAGGCGGCCGGTGGCGAGCTGGGCGACCGGCGCGGGGAAGTCCGGGCGGTCCGCGTAGTCGCGCACGAAGTTCGGGCGGCGGACGCCGGCGAGCGCGGCGGCCTCCTTTACGCCGACGAGCGCGTCGAGCGGGCAGCGTGCTCGCGGAGGCGCCGAGGCGGCGCGACGCGTTCATCAGCTCGATGCCGAGCAGGCGGCCGGCCGCGTCGAGGTCCATTGCGATGTCGCCGTCGACGCGGGGCGAGCGGGCAGCGGCGCCCTTCGTCAGCGCGCGCCGCGAGAGCGCGATGTAGACGATGTCGTTTTCGGCGTCGGTCTGTATCGTGAGATCCATGCCTTATTCCCACATCGCATTGATGACGACGACTACGTCTCGTTCGCGGCAGAGGACCAGCAGCGTACGTGACCCGAAGCGTTGGCGCGCCTCCGAGCGGCGGAGGGCTCAGGGCCGTACATCAGGTGCACCCCGCGGAACCCTTGGCATGGCGGACGAGGTTGTCCAATATGCCTGGCGATGATACGGTGCCACGGAGAAGTTGCCACGCTCGCTCGACATGGGCGCGCGTGAGGCTGCGCGACGAGTGCGCGGCCTCGTTCCTGAGACGGTTCAGTTCATTGACGTCCCCACCCAAGGTCTGGTGTTGGGATCAGTTTCGAGTGTCTCGATGAGATAACGAAGCCGAAAGCCGGAGCCCTTCCGGAGCAATTCCTTTCCTGTCACTTCGACCGCTTTACCGACTGCGAGCACGATCGAACTCACTGCTTCTGCCGTGTTCAAGACCGGATCGCCGGACAAGTACGCGGCGGCAGTGAGTTGATCCTTGGCCGACGCCGGCAGATCTGACCACTGCGCAATTGAGGAGTGCAGGTCATCGATCACCGACTGCCTCTTCGCTCGTGGCATGAGGGCGGCAATCTGCTCCGTCAGGTATTGTTCGCGCGACCACCCTTCACGCATGTCGCTTCGCAACCCGCCGATGTCCGTTCGAATGCGGTTCTCGGAAGCCTGCGCTGCCTCTGCCATGTCTTGCCTCAACATCTCGAGCACCGCCATCAGGAACGTGCCGCCAGACGGCGACTGCGCTGGGCCTTCTGGGCTGGCGTCTGTCTGCCCCGATTGTCGGGCAAGGGGTGGGG
>JAGWOC010000064.1 GCA_028872875.1 Chloroflexota bacterium
GACGGCGACGGCGCTCGTCAGGCGGCCGACGCCGTACCCGACGCCGCAGGTCAACGGCCGGACCTACACCTTCGGCCAGAAGGGCTATAGCATCGATGTGCCCGCCGGCTGGCTGGTGAAGCCCGATGAGGTCTTCGACACGGCGAACGCGCGTTTCCCGACCGACGCGTTCTTCTCGCCGGCGACCGTCGGTGGCATCCAGCCCAACATCAGCGTGGTCTGCCTGAAGCCCCGCCCGGACCAGGCCACCACCGCCGCCTTCCGCGACGGCTGGGGACAGTACCTCTCCCAGATCGTACATCAGCCCGTCACCCCGAGTGCCCTGACCGTCGCGGGCAAGCCCGCGTACGAGTTCGCCTACACCCAGCCGCTGCCCGAGCAGACCGCGCCCGGCCAGGCGAATGCCGTCGCGAAGATCGACGTCCTGCTGGTCGAGGGTGGCTGCCGCTGGATGGTCACGCTCGCCGCGCCCGTCGACCAGGCGGCTCAGTTCCGGACCTTCTTCGACCAGGCGCTCGCGTCGCTCAAGTTCCAGGCCTGACACGATCGAAGCGCATCAGTCAGGGCGAATCAGTCGCGCCGGCGGAAGAGCTTCCTCCGGAGGAAGAGGACGAGCGCGACCCCCGCGATCAGGCTGCCGACGCTGATCGCCGTGCCCAGGCGTGAGCCCTCGTGCGCGTCCGGTATGACGCCCGTCCGCGGGAACGACGTTGGTGGCCGGACGCGCGTCGTCCCGAGCACCGTCGAGATGCTGGCGCAGTCGTCGTTGTAGCGCGCGAGCGCACCCGCCAGCCACTGCATTCCCGTCGCCAGGTAGGGCGGCACGCCCGTCAGCGGCAGCTTCCCTCCGCCCTCAGCGAGCTGCGCGTCTGCCCGTGCGGCCGTCGCGCTGATGCCCGCGCGGTCGCCGAACGCCGCGATGTTCAGCCGTGTGGCGATGAGCTGCCGCGCCAGCACACCGGGCGGCGAGGCGTCGGGCGCGCTGAGCAGGGCGCGCAGCTCCGCCTGGTCGTACGCGGAGCCCCCCAGTGTCAGGCGTGTCAGTGGCCAGGCGTCGGGATGCGCCGCCCACCAACTGGCGTCCTCACCGCAGGGCGCGGGCGTCGCCTCCGGCGTGCGTGTGGAAGGCAGCGTGACCGACGTGCGCGTGACCGTGGGCGTGCCGGGGACCGGGGTGGCCGTCACCGCCGGCAGCGACGTCGGTGGCAGCGTCGCTGTCGCCGTCGCCGTCGCTGTCAGAGTCGGCGTGGACGTTGCGGTCGAGGTCGCTGTGGCCGTGGATGTCAGCGTCGGCGTCGGCGTCCGCGTGGCCGTCGCCGTCGACGTCGCAGTGGCTGTCGCCGTCGGTGTCGGCGGGCTCGAGATCGTGATCGTTGTGCTGCCGGGATTGATGACGTAGCCGCCGCCCGAGAGCCCCGGCAGCAGATTACCCTGGCACTCCTGCTGTCCCGGGAGGGGCTGGGTCGTCCCGTCGTTGAGCGGCTGTCCGCAGGTGTTCGAGAGCTGCACCCCCGTGTCGAAGACCGTCGTCTGCACGCCCGACCCGCCCGCCAGGATCGCCTGCGCCGTCTGCGGCGTCAGCGTCAATGTCACGATGGCCAGCGTCTGCGGCCCCGTCCAGACCGGCCCGACCGCGAACGTGCCCGTGCTCGGGCACACCATGGTCATCTGTCCGGCTGGCGCGGAGGGTGATTGGCATTGCAACACGCGCCCCGCCGCCGCGAACAGCGCCACCGCCGGGCTCATGTCGATCGCCGGCGGCTGCCAGATCGTCGTGTCGTAGCGCACGGTGAACGCGAAGGCGCCGAATCCGTTCGGGTCGGACTGGTTGCTCATCACTTCGTCGAAGCTGACGGTCTGTGCCGCGCTTGTCAGCGTGGTCGTGATCTGCGCCGGCTCCTTCTGCCACAGCACGGCAGGCAGGCTGGCCGCGTGCACCGTCCTCGCCCCGGCCGCTGGCCCGGAGGCCGCGAGGACGGCGAGGAGCAGCGCCGCCAGCAAAGGGAGGCGCACGGCGCCGCGCGGACGCGTCGAGATGGCGGGTTCGGTCATCTTCGATATGCCGTTCTCTGCTCAGTACAACGGACAGCCGTCGTGCGGTGTTGCACCGCCTCGAATGCCGGCGGCGTCCGGCGTGCGGGGACCCCTGAGGATAACTGGTCAAGTAGACGGCGGGGGAGCGTGCCTGTCAAGGACGTTCGGCCGAGACGGCCAGCCCGTCAGGGCAGCGCCTGCGGCCCCTGGGGAGGGACCGGGCTCAGGCAGGTGCTGCCGAACCGTCCGTACACGAACTGGACATCCAGGATGTCGATCTGGCCGTCGCCGTTCGAGAGCGGCGAGTTCACGTCGTAGAAGACGTTGTACAGCAGGCTGCCGCCGGCGGTGCCGTACTTGCTCGCCTCGAGCTGGATGTCCGCGATGTCCACGCTGCAGTCCTTGGTGACGTCGCCCTCGAGCCGCCGCAGCGTCACCACCGTCATGCTCTGCGGCAGCAGCCCGCCCGGCAGGACGCCCGTCAGCGGCAGTCCCTGGCACTCCGGCTGACCGGGGAGCGGCTGGATCGTCCCGTCGTTCAGCGGCTGGCCACAGGTGTTCGCCACCGTCACGTTCGTGTCCTTCACGGCGGTGACGATGCCGTTCTCCTTGTTCGGTCGGATCTGCCCCACCACGATGTCCCGCGGCCGCAAGGTGACGTGCGCCATCACCTTCGGTCCGGTGAACACCGGCCCCGTACCGAGGACGCCCGTGCTGGCGCAGACGATGTGGTCCACGTTGGCCAGCAGCAGGCTGATGTTGCAACTGAGCAGCCGCCCCGTGCTCGCGAAGAGGACCACCGCCGGCGACAGGTCGACGCTCGGCTGCTGCCAGATCGTCGGGTCAAAGTTGATGTCGAACGAGAAGCCACCGAGGCCGTTCGGGTCGGTCTGGTTGTAGAGCACCTCGTCGAACTGGAACGTCTGCGTGCCGTCGGTGAGGAATACCTGTCCGGACGCTGGCGACTTCAGCCACTGGACCGTCGTCGGCCCCGGCGTCGGGGTGATGGTCGCGGTCGCCGTCGGCGTGAAGGTGGCCGCCGGGATGGCGGTGAAGGTGGCCGCGGGCACGGCGGTGAACGTCGCTGTCGGCACGGCCGTGAAGGTGGCGGTGGGCACGGCCGTGAACGTGGCGGTCGGCACGGCGGTGAAGGTGGCCGTCGGCACGGCCGTGAACGTGGCCGTCGGCACGGCCGTGAACGTGGCGGTCGGCACGGCGGTGAAGGTGGCGGTAGGCACGGCGGTGAAGGTTGCCGTCGGTACCGCGGTGAACGTGGCGGTCGGCACCGCCGTGAACGTGGCCGTCGGTACCGCAGTGAACGTGGCGGTGGGCACTGCCGTGAAGGTGGCGGTGGGCGGCACCGGCGTGTTGGTGGCGGTCGGCACCGCCGTGAACGTGGCCGTCGGTACCGCAGTGAACGTGGCGGTGGGCACTGCCGTAAACGTAGCCGTGGGCGGCACCGGCGTGTTGGTGGCGGTGGGCACTGCCGTAAACGTAGCCGTGGGCGGCACCGGCGTGTTGGTGGCGGTGGGCACGGCCGTGACCGTGGCCGTCGGCGGCACTGGCGTGTTGGTGGCGGTCGGGACGGCGGTGAAGGTGGCCGTCGGCGGCACCGGCGTGTTGGTGGCGGTCGGGACGGCGGTGAAGGTGGCCGTCGGCGGCACAGGCGTGTTGGTGGCGGTGGGCACCGCAGTGAAGGTCGCGGTGGGCGGCACCGGCGTGTTGGTCGCCGTCGGCACGGCGGTGAAGGTGGCGGTCGGTGGCACCGGTGTGTTGGTGGCCGTCGGGACGGCGGTGAAGGTCGCCGTCGGCGGCACGGGCGTGTTGGTCGCCGTCGGCACGGCGGTGAAGGTGGCGGTCGGTGGCACGGGCGTGTTGGTGGCCGTGGGCACGGCGGTGAACGTCGCCGTCGGCGGCACGGGTGTGTTGGTGGCCGTGGGCGTCGGTGTGGCCGTCGCCGGCGCTGGCGTCGACGTGCACGAGTTCTGGTCGCAGTGTCCCGACGACGTCGCGGTGGCGGTCGCCGTCGCCGGGTTCGGCGTGCTCGTCGCCGGGCCCGCCGTCGCCGTCGGCGTCGCCGTGGGTGCCGGGTTTACCGGCACGCACTGCTGCCGTTTGGCGAGCTCCTCATCGTCGTATCCGTCGTACGAGTTGTCGTCGTTCTGCCACGGGTTGGTCGAGCCTTCGCCGGTCGTGGGCGGCGGCGGCGTCTTGAAGTGCACGTCGTACGTGATGACGCACGCCTGATAGCTGTTTGCCGAGGCGTACGTGTGCGTCAGGGGTCCCCAGTTGCCGGTGCCTGGCGGCGCGCACGCCGTCCACGTGCCCGATGGCCCGCCCGTCGGGTACACGCCGTCACGCGAGACTGCCGGCGGCGGGTAGGGATTCGGCACGCCCGTCCCGTCGCCCCAGACGATCGCGAACCCGACGTGCTTCTTCGAGTTGCTGTGCGAGATGCAGCCCTCCCACTTCCACGTCCCCGACACCGTGACTGTCAGTCCGCTCGTCGTCTGGCTGATCGTCAACGGATACGGCGTGTCGTCGTAGAAGCTGGTGAGCGCCAGCAAGACGCTATGCGTGGTGTCCGAGCTCGCGAACACCTCGACGATGTAGACGCCGGCGGGTGAAGGCTTCGTCAGGATGTAGACGTCGCTGATGTTTCCGGCGCTGTCCGACACCACGGTGTCGAACCCCGGTGCGCCGGTGCCGCTGCCGTTGACGATCGTGCCGTTGGGCCGCACCACCACGACATCGTAGGAGGTGTTGGCGAGGTAGCCGGCGCCCGTGATGTAGACGGAGTCGCCCGGCGAGTAGAGCTGGGCGTCCGTAACGACGGTGTAACTCGCCGCGCCGGCGTGTGAGGACGTGAGCAACTGCCAGGCGAGCAGCGAGAGCGCGATCGCTAGAGCCGCGGCGAGCATTACCCGCATGCGGCCGGCGTGCCGCCGCGCCGATGGTAGCCTGAGGTCGTGACGTTGCCCCCGCGTCAGCGCCAAGGCGTGCTCCCCCGGCGCGTCCTCGCATGGCGAGATACGGTACGCGGCCGGAACCTGGCGGGGGGATAATCGCAGCCACGGACGTTCGCGGCCGCGTGTTCGTGGCGAGTATCTACCAGCGCGCGCGCGATGTCAACCCCCTGGATGGGAAAACTCGAATTGGACGCGTGGCTGCGTGTTGACGGTAGTGGACGGTTCATGGCGGCGCGTCAAGGCACCGCCAACACTACGGCGTCACCCACTCCTGGTGCGTGCAGCCGTCGTCGTAGACCAGCTTCGCCGCGCCCAGCGTCAGCGGCACCGCGAACGCCAGGCTCCCCTGCGCGTTCGCAGCAGGGGCGAGCGCCCGCCACGCCGCGATGCCGTCGCTCGCCGCGTCGGGGGCGTAGGCGCGTCCCGAAGGCTCGCGCAGCGCGAAGTGCGCCGCGAGGCCGCGCGCCTCGCCGGCGCCGTGATTGACGATGGTGAGCGTCGCCACGAGGAACTTGCCGCCAGCCGACGGTGGCCGCCCCCGGTAGCTGGCCGCGAAACCGGCCCTGTCGAGCGCGAGGTCGAGCGTGCCCGCGCCGCAGATGGTCCGCGTCGGCACGGCGAAGAACGCGGCGACACCCCCGTGATCGCCCCGATCCACGAGCGCGCGGATGCCGAAGAACAGCGCCGCCCCGGCAACGAGGGCGGCAACCGCAGCGAGGGCCAGCTTCATCGCCGCCTCCGAGCCAAGTCTATGCGACGCGCGGGCGCGATGTTGGGCCTGGCGCCGCAGTGTCGCCGGCCGTCAAGGTCCGCGCAGATTATGTGAGAACCCGTACCCGATCCTCTATACACGCCCGCCGCGCATGGTTAGAATCGTGGACACGCGCACCTGCGCGCCGTCCTCGCGTACCCTGCGCCCGGCCGCTCCGCCCGGATGCACGGCAAGGAGTCTCCCATGACGACGCGACCGGGCCGATGGGCGGGGGTTGCTCTTGCGGCCGCGCTGGCGGGCGTCGTGTTCGCCGCTGGCGGCGTGCGCGACGGCGGCGTCCACGCCCAGCAGCCGCCGCTTCCGACGCCAGCCGTGACGACGCTGCCACAGACTACCCCTACCGGTGGTCCCGCCGTCCTCGCCGGCACGTTCGACGGGGGCTCGCTGCGCAAGACCAGCAAGATCGACCCCGTGCTCGACGAGCTCTACCGCGTCGACCTGCTGAGCCGCGCGACGGCGAACCGTCCCGTCACCGCCGCCAACGCGTCCGGCATCGGGCCCGCTATCGCCGGCCGCATCGCCACGAAGCAGTTGCGCATCGACGCCTCCGGCCGCGTGCAGGTCTGGGTCGATACGGCGGGCGCCCCCGCCTCCGCGCTCGCGGACCTCGTCGGCCTCGGGATGCAGGTGCAGCGCACCGACGACAAGAACCGCATCGTCCAGGGCCTGCTGCCCGTCTCGCAGCTCGACGCGGCGGCGGCCCTCGCCTCCGTGGCGACCGTGCGGCTGCCGGCCTACGGCTACGTCCAGACCGGTTCCGTGACGACGCAGGGCGACAGCATCCTCGGCTCGGCGACGCTGCGCTCGCAGCTCACGGCCTCCGGCGCCGGCGTCCGCGTCGGCGTCATCTCCGACGGCATGGAGGGGCTGGCGAGCGCGCAGGCCTCCGGCGACCTCGGCCCGGTCGACACCACCACCTGCAACGTGGCGCCGGGGACGCCGAGCCCCACCGCGTCCGGCGCCGGCGCCGAGGGCACCGCCATGTCCGAGATCGTCCAGGACATCGTCCCGAACGCCCAGATCATCTTCGGCTACTTCGGGTCGAACGTCGGCGGCACCGCGCTCGACTTCAACAACGCCGTCAACTGCCTCGCGGTCCACGCCGACGTCGTTGTCGACGACATCTCCTGGTTCAACACCGGCCCGTACAACGGCACGAGCCTCGTCTCCGCCAACACGAGCGCCGCCCTCAACAACCCCGCGAACCCGATCCGCGGCTACTACACCTCCGCCGGCAACTACGCGCAGAACCACTACCACGCACCCTGGGTCGACTCCGGATTCTACGTCGGCAGCCTGGCTGGTGACTGGTGGGAACTCCAGCGGTTCCAGGGCGGCGGCGGCACGACCGACGGCGGCTACGGCCTGCAGTGCGCCGCGGGCGTCTTCTGCGGCGACACCGTGCAGCTCGCGCCGGGCGGCAGCCTGGCCGTGTACCTGCAGTGGAACGACCCCTTCGGCGGTTCGACCAACGACTACGACCTGCTGCTGCAGGACAACTACACCAACCCCGGCACGCTGTATCTGGCGAGTGCGTCCCGCCAGGGCCCCGGCTTCCCGTATCCCGTCGAGGGCTTCGGCATCACGAACACCCACGGCGTGACGACGACCTACAACATCCTCATCGGCAACTACAAGGGGCTCGCCGCCCCGCGCACGTTCGACATGTACGTGTTGTGCGGTGGCTGTGCTGGCTTCCCGACCGGCCTCCCCGCGCCCGACAACCTCGCCGCCCACAACTACAACACGCTCGCCGGCAGCCTGCCGAACGAGAGCGATGCCAGCGGCGGCGTCCTCGCCGCCGGCGCCATCAGCGCCGCCAACAGCCCGGGCTATAACACCATCGACTACTACAGCAGCCGCGGCCCGACCGTCGATGGCCGCACCAAGCCCGACATCACCGGCATCGACTGCGTCGCCATCACCGGCGCCGCAGGCTTCCCGAAGCCGTTCTGCGGCACCTCCGCCGCCGCGCCGCACATCGCCGGCATCGCCGCGCTCCTGCTGAGCTGCAACCCGATGCTGTTGCAGGCGCACGACGCCGGCGCCTACCTGGCGTCGCGGACGACGCTGCGCACGGTGCTGCTGAATGGCGCGACGCCGCTCGGCATCGGCCAGCCGAACAACACCTTCGGCTACGGGCGCGCGAACACGATGACGTCCGCGCCTCTCGCCGGCTGTCTCGACACCGACGGCGACGGCTATCCCAACGGCCTCGAGATCTCGATGGGCAAGAACCCCAACGTCTCCTGTGCCATCATGCGCGCCGACGTCAACGGCGACGGCAAGGTGAACATCTTCGACCTGGCGAACATCGCGCAGTACTACGGTCAGTCGATCCCGCCGGCGCCGCCACGGCTCAACCAGAACGGCGACGCGACGCTCAATATCTTCGACCTGGCGCTCACCGCCCAGCAGTACGGCAAGTCCGTGGCGGCCTGTCCGTAGCGGCGCGCCGCTACTTGACGGACAGCAGCGTCACGTCCACGACGACCGGCTGGTCCGGACGGACGAGCGCGAACGTGCCGGTCGCGTCGGAGAGCCCGGCCTTGCCGAACGCCAGCGCCGCCGGCACCAGCAGCCGCCGCTTGCCGCCGACGCGCATCGTCGACACGCCCTCGTCGATCCCCGCCAGCACCTGCCGGTGCCCGAGCACGAACGTCAGCGGCGTCGCCGCCGTGCCGCCGATCCGCACCGCGTCCGCGTACATGGCGTAGTCGATGCTCACGGTCTTCCCCGCCGAGACCGCCGCGCCGGTGCCCGGCTGGAGGTCGATGTACGCCAGCCCGTCGGGCAGCGTCGTCGCCGTGCCCGTCACGGTGGGCTGGACCACGACGGTGGGCGTCGGCCGCGGCGCCGCGGTCGGCGTCGCCGCCGCCGTGCCGCCGCCCCCGCCAGAGCAGCCCGCCGCCGCGAGGGCGACGATGACGACGAGGGCCGGGAACAGGAGCAGGCGAGCGGTCACGGTGGTCATCTCCATGGGCGCTGTGTGGACACACGATAGCGGCGGACATGATAGCGTGCGCGGCGTGGCCAGCGCGCCGATCCTTGACGCGCGCGCCGCCGCCGCCCTGCGCAGCGGGGCCGCGCTATGCTACCATCCCGCGCACGGCGCGTGGTGCGCATGGTGGTGAAAGGGAGGCCCGGAGTGCAGCGTATCGCCGTCCTTGCCGCAGCCCTGGCCGGGGGCGCGCTGATCGCCGCTGCCTGCGGCGGCTCGGGCGCGAAGCCTGCCGCCAGCACGACGGCGTCCGCCGCCAGCACGGCGGCCGCCGCGACGCCCCGCTCCGGTACCCCGGTCCCCGGCAACACCGCCGTGGCGATCGTCGGCAGCCCGTTCCCCACCTACACCCCCAAGCCGTACAGCGGAGCAGAGAAGACCGCCATATCGCAGGGGGCGCAGGTGCCGCTTGCGGAATTTCGGGACCCGAAGGGGCGCTTCACCGTCGGCCTGCCCATCGGCTGGACCATCGCGAGCGACGTGGTCGGTGTCAGCGCCAGCCTTGGTGCCCCGGGCACCATCGCCATCGCCAGTCTGGGTGTCGCCTGCTCCCCCGGTGCCACGGTCGCCGCCCAGATCGCCGCCGACCGGTCGCTCCTGAAGAATGTCGGGAGCGGCGACCTGACGCTCGACAAGGAGTTCTCCACCACCGTGGACGGCATCACGGCGCGGGAGATCCCCTGGCAGGGCGTCGCCCAGGCGACGAACGTGCTCGTGAAGCACTGGTACGTCTACTTCGAGGCGAAGGGCTGCGCCTGGCGCCTGCTGCTCAATACCTACCCCGGCGCCAACGAACAGGAGATGCTGACGATCTTCCGCCGCGTGCTCGATTCGTTCCGCCTGCAATGACCGCGCCCCGCACGCCGCCCGCCCCCGCCCGTTACCCGCCATGGAAGGAGCGCCCGATGCCACGCCCCACGCGCCTGCTCGCCGCCGCCGCGGCCGCCGTCCTGTCGCTGGCCGCGGCCGCCTGCTCCTCCGGCGGCGGTGCGAAGCCCACCAACACCGCCGTCCCGCTTCCAACGGGGACGCCGCTGCCCGCCGCGTTCGCCACCGCTGTGGCGCAAGGGGGGAGCGTCCCCCTGGCCCCGGCGCCCTACAGCGACCCGTCGAAGCGCTTCACCGCGAAGCTCCCGCAGGGCTGGACGGTCGAGCCGATCGCGGACGGCGTGACCGCCTCGGTGCTGTCCCCCGGCGGCAAGCTCGCGGCGACCCTGAGCATCCTCTGCCGCCCCGGCATCACCGAGGCCGAGTTGGTCCAGGAGGACCAGAGAGCCGGGAGCCGGCTGGGCTCAGGCGCACCGGACCTCGCCAACGCGAAGCCCGGGAAGGTCGCCGGCGTGCCGGCCCAGACCGTCGCCTGGAGCGGCAAGCTCGGCTCCCTGCTCATCGAGCACCTCACGGTGTACTTCGCCGGCAAGGGCTGCGCCTGGCGGATCCAGCTCAACACCTTCCCTGGCTCGACCATCACCCAGTTCCGGCCCGTGCTCGATGGCGTGATCGCTTCCTTTGCCTTCTCTTAGGATTCGGAAAACGTTTACAAGGGGGCTGCTGGGGGGTGTTGACATCTTGTGCCGGTTGTGGCGTAATAGGGCCGTACTAACACGCCGCCAACCGTTCCCCCGCCAAGGACGTACGTTCATAGCAACCAAAAGGCGCCTCGCTCCCAGCCGGGTACTGTGTCGTCCCCGGTTCGGCGCGTCCGCCGCGCTGTTGCGCTGACGAAGGAGGTGGACAAGCGGCAGGAACCCCACGCGTGTCAGCCCTACGTCTCTGACGTGTTCATCAGGGAGGAGCTCTACACTCAATGAAACTACGACTTCTTGCGGCCATCGCCGTCCTGGCGCTGGTCGGTGCCTTCGGCGGGCTGTTCGGCGGCAACGTCGCCGAGGCCGCCTGCCCGTCGCCGGCCAACGGCGGCTGTGCTGCGGACCACACGTTCAGCGTAACCCTGAACAACTACACGGTCGGCTCGGCCCCCGACACCACGGTGAACTTGGCCCTCGGCACGGGCAGCCCGGCCAGCGCGCCCTTCCCGACCGCCTTCTTCAACGAGGCGACGACGAGTTACACCGGCGTCGCGCCGGTTACCCCGCCATACGCCGGCAAGCTCGGCGCAAACGTTGGCACGATCGACTTCACGATCCAGACCAACGTCGACCCGTCGCTGGTGGGCAGCAACAACATCAACCTGACGACCGGCCAGCCGCCGCGCTGCGGCGCCACGGGTACGCTGACCGTCGGCAGCCCGACACAGATCCACGCGGTGACGATCTCCGCGCTGAGCGCCACCTCGCCGACCGTGTCCAGCGCCCCCGACCTCACGAACCCGCCGTACACGTACGACCAGGAGCCGGACTTGAGCGCTGGCGGCGGCGGCGCGCCAATGGGCGTCACCCACGTCCCGGACTGGTACCCGCCCCTGCTCACGTCGCTGGGGATCATCCCATCCCTCGTTGAGCGCGGTTACGCGATCGCCAAGACGACGCCGGCCTCGCAGACCACCGTCTCGTTCCTGACGATCATGCCGCCCGGCGGCGCGACGATTAACGTCACCTTCCTGGGCAACCCCATCGCCCTCTTCAATCCCACGAGCCAGACGACGAGCACCTGCCCGCCGTTCAGCACGAAGGTCGTGACGCAGGGCACGGCGACCGCGCACACCTGGGACTGCACGACGGACTACTTCGGCAATCCGATCCCGTTGCCCGGGAGCTGCACGGCCCTCAGCGACGTGGGCGGCCCCAACCAGAGCCTGCCAGCAGCGGGCACGTTCGACTACCAGATCACCCTTTCGACCGGCCTCAACCTCGATGGCGACCAGACGACCGCGACACCCCCTGTCCCGCTCTGGGACCAGTGGGACAACTGCCCGGCCGACGCCAACCCGACGCAGTCCGACGCCAACAGCAACGGCATCGGCGACGCCTGCAAGGCTGGCGGCACGGTGTGGACGAACGTCTCCGCCGGCGCCGTCACCAACGCGAGCATCACCTGCGCGCCCGGCGCTGCGACGTCGGCGGCGCCCTTCGCACCCTGTCAGGACGCGGACGGCGACGGCGTGCTCAACTCCGTCGACAACTGCCCGCTGACGTCCAACGGGCCCCTGACGACGCCCGTCTTGCCCCAGGCACAGTGGCAGGTGGACAGCCTGAAGGACGGCATCGGCGATGCCTGCCGGCCGGGCATGGCGGGCAACCTGGCCGTCATGACGGACGTCCCCGGCACCGGCGTCGGCTACCCGACCGAGTACGCGGCCCAGGATCTCTGTGGCAATGAGTTCACGACGGGCGTCGGAGCGCTCCTGCCGTACTGCGTGGCGAACGGCATCAACATGCCGGGCGGGGTCGGCGTCGCGTTCAAGAACTCGAACGCCATGAACCAGAACATGACGCCAGACTTCATGGCATCGTTCACGAAGCCAAGCGGCGCCGTCGTGCCCTGCACGCAGGACCACATCTCTGACACGAACCTGGACGGCTACAGCGACGCAGTGGAGGGAACGCCCCCTGGCGCGTCCTGCCCGCCCGGAGTGGACGCGAACCACAACCTGTACCCGACGGGAGGCGGCATGCCTGTGGGAGCGCTGAACCCGACGGCGCTCGGCGCCTGCGCCGGCCGCAACTTCGGCACCTCAACGAGCCCGGCGACGGCGGCGCAGAACCTGGGCGCCAAGATCGCCCGCGCGGACGTGAAGCCCGACGGTGTCGTGAACATCGCCGACCTTGGGACGGTCGCCTCGAAGTACGGCCAGGGCGGCTTCGGGCTTGACGCGACGGACAGCCGCAACGAGCTGGACGTCAAGAGGGACGGCGTGATCAACATCGCGGACCTGGGCAGCATTGCGGCCCAGTACGGGAAGTCCGTGCCGCCCTGCTAGCCAGCGTGTGACCGGCGGCCCGGGGGTGGGGGGTCTCCGCCCCCGGGCCGCCAGCGAACACCGCGCCACCGAATCCAGAGGGGAGGTGAGGAAGACAGCAGAACAAAGCGTCGCGCGAAGGCCCTGAACTGGCGTCCGTGGCGGACGCCCCGCCTGACCCCCGTCCTGGCGGCATAGAGCCAATGTCCCCGCCGCAAGTGGAGGTCAAACCCAACTCATGAACCGTACCCGATTGTTCGGGGCCGCCGCGCTGGTGGTCGCGCTCGTGGTCGGTGCCATCTCCTTCAATGGCACGGGCCCGGTGCAGGCCGCCGGGCCCACCGGCCCCACGATCATCGCCACCGGCCCGTACCTTGTACCGGTCGGCAGCCCCATCAACATCGCCATTTCCGATGCGGCGAACCCCGTGGGACCGGTTTCGCCGTACACCGGCTACAACATCGGCCTGGTGTACCTGGACGCAGCGCTGAGCTTAAACGCGCCCGGTTCGGTCACCGCGGCGGCGCCGTGCTGGGTGGACAACAGCGCTGCGATCTTCGCGCCGAGCTCGGTGTCGCCCTCGCCGACGACGTGTAACAGCAACTTTGGTGGCTTGCTGTCCGGCGGTCGGCTCGGGGTCGTGGCGGGGGCCGTCACGCTCTCGCCCGCCGCTGCCAGCACCGCCTTCGGCGCCATCGGGACCGCCAAGTTCAACGCGACCAACGTCGGTGTCACCGGCTTCCATATGGTGACGCAGACGGACATCCCGAACGCAGTCGTTTTCGGGACGTACGGCATGTTCACGCTCGACACCGCGCTGATCTCTTTCCAGGACAACGCCTACGCCTGCGGCAGCGTGCCGACCAGCGGCCCGCCGTTCGGCACGGGCGCCTGCGGCCCGATCCTGTCGGGTCCGCCGCCGTCCCCGGTGGTCCCCGGCTCGACCGCGGCTGACGACGTCGTCGTCATCCAGGCGCCGGCCCCGGTGCTGTCGATGAGCAAGACCGCCAGCGCGCCTTCGGTCGTCGCTGGTGGCCAGTCGTTCAGCTACACGCTCACGGTGAGCAACGCCGCCACGCCGGCGGTGACCGCCACCGGCGTGTCGGTCAGCGACACACTGCCGGCATCGATCCCGATCGCCAACGTGACGCTGCCCGCGGGCTGCACGAACGTCGGGCAGGTCGTCACCTGCACGCCTTCGGGCGGGACGCTCGCCCCCGGCGCCAGCGCCACCTGGGTGCTCAACGTGTCGGCGACGGACCCGAATGCCGGCAACACCATCGCGCACAACTGCGCGACGGCAACGGACAACATGGGACTCACGTCCCCGAACAGCACGCCCGCCACCTCGTGTGCGGACGTCTCGATCATCCCGCCGGCCGTCGCCTGGTCGAAGAGCCCGGCCAGCACGAACGACTTCCTGACGACGGGCACCGGCGCCTTCACGTTCGATGAGATCATGACGAACCAGGGCGACCCGAACGGCCTCGGTGGCTTCGCGTTCGACCTGCACTACGACCCGACGATCTTCTCGAACCCGACCGTTGACACGAGCCCGGCTGCAGCCCTCTTCACGGCCGCTGGCCGCACGCTCAGTTGCTCGATGTCGATTCTCGGCAATGGCATCGACCACATCGCCTGCGCCAGCACAGGCCCATTCGGCGTCGGCCCCTCCTGGATTGGCCCGAAGGTCATGGCGCACGTGACGATGACGCCGCTCGAGATCGTCACGGAGCAGGTCCGCCCGAACAAGGAGAACGGTATCGTCACAGCGGTGAAGGACACGAACACGGTCGTCTCCAACACCTGTGGCCAGCCGCTCAACGACGGCACGATCCAGCCGCTGCCGGGTCAGCCGGAGTGCCAGGGCAACCCGCTCCAGGGTGTCGGCCCCGGTGGTACCCTGAATGACAGCATGACGGTCGCCACCATCCGCCGCCTTGAGGGTGACGTGACCAAGGACTGCAGCGTCGACATCGCCGACATGCAGCTCGAAGCGAGCAAGTACGGCACCAGCGTGGGCAGCTTGCTCTACAACGTGTTCTACGATGTCAACTCGCCGCTCCAGCACGGCGACGGTGAGATCGACATCCTGGACGTCCAGTTCGTGTACGGCCGCATGGGCAGCACGTGCACGACGCCGATCCCGGCCCAGCCGGCGGCCTCTCTGCCGTAACGGCAGCGGGTCCAGGCTGATGCCCTTCGGCATCGGTACATAGGGAGGGGGGAGCGCAGTCCGATGGATATCGGCTGCGCTCCCCCGCGTTTCCGGCGGACCGCAACGCGCCCGCGGCCCGCCACGTTAGATAGTCAGAAGGCGGGGGTGGCTGGAGCATGAGGATGCGATGCTGGTGATGGGTAGACGAGGTGCCATGGCGGCGTTGACCAGGTGGATGTCCGGCGGGCTGGCGGTGGCCGTGGCGGCCCTCTTCGGCGCCTCCGGCGGCGGCGCGGCGCACGCGCAGGCCGCCCCGACGTTCGTGCTCTCCCCTCAGACGCAGACGGTGGACCTCTCCGCCGGCACGGCGCAGGTGCAGGTCAAGGTGCAGAACGCGACGAACGTCGCGGCGTTCGGATTCAGGCTTCGGTACGACCCTGGCGTCCTGGCGCAGCCGGCGTTCCAACTGGGGCCGTTCCTCGCATCTGGCGGCGGCTTTGTCCAGTGCCAACCACCCATCATCGATGGTTCTGGCGCCGGCACGATCTCTGTCGGTTGTTTCGGCGGCTCCGGCGCCAGCGGATCGGGCTTGCTCGGGACCGTCACCTTCCAGCTCGCCGGTGGCTCGAGCACGGCGGTCCTGATTGAGAAGGATGTATTGGAGTCCGCAGACTTGACACTAAAGGCCCCCGTCTGCGGCACGTACATCGCGCCCGAATGCGCGAAGCAGGACGGCAGCATCACGGTGACGGGCGGCAACCCAGCGCTCGACCGGGGCCTGCAACCGACACCAACGCCGATCCCCTCGCCGGTTGCGACCACCGTGCCCATCGGCGGTGCGCCCGTCAGTGCCACGACGCCCGCACCGGTCGGCGCCGCCGACGCGGGGGCCAGCCCGGCCGGTGCCGCGGTCGCGGCGCCAGGCGGCGCGGCGAGTACCGGCGGCGGCTCCGCCCCAGGGCAGGCGGGCGCCCCCTCCGGCACCATCGCCGGCGCCTCCGCGGGCGCGCTTTCGAGCGGCGGCGGCGCAGGCTCGGGTGCGCCCGGGAGTACCGGCGCGACCGTCGGCAGCTACGGCTTCGGGCCGCCGCCGCCCTCACATCAGCACGACCGGCGGGACGCCATCATCGCCGCGCTGGCGCTCGCCGCGCTGGGGCTCGCGCTCCTGCGCGCGGCGGCAGCGGTCAGGCCGCGCATGTAGGCCGAGCCGCGCATGCAGGCGCGGTGCGCGCAACGCAAGGCAGCGAAGACACACGACATTCGGGGGAGTGCGTGTAGAGCGTGGAAAGAAGGGCGTCATGAACGACAATCGCGCGTCCATCCCGGCACCCCAGGATCCGCCCCCCGGCGAGCGCGGGCGTCTCCGCTTGGCCGTCGCCCTGGCGCTCCTGTTCGCCACCGTCGCCGGCGTCATCCTCGGCATCCGCGGCCTCGCCGCCGCCGGCACGAACGCGACGGTCTACGTCAGCCCGTCGTCGACCAACCGGATCTGGTACAAGCCGACGCCGATCACGATCACCATCAACGCCGCGAACTTCAGCGGCGCCGGGCTGACGCCCATCTCCGGCTGGCAGTACGGCCTCCAGTGGGACCCCACCGTGCTCAAGTGGATCTCCGGCCCCAACGTCGGCCCCGGCACCCCCACGCCGCCGCCCATCCTGCCCTGCCTGTCCGCGATGATCACCTGGGGCACGGCGACGCCGACCCCGTTTGGTCTTCTGGCAACATACACGCCGACGTTCACGAGCACGCCGATGTCGGGCACGCCCTCCAACACGCCGACGGCGACGTACACGCCGTCGCAGACGCCGACGCCGGGAGGCTACGTGCAGGTCGCCTGCGCCACGCTGAGCCAGGTGACGCCCGTCCCGAACGGCGTCCTCGGCACCTACCAGTTCCAGCCGATCGCCACGGCCAAGGCGTCGTCGCCGCTGAACCTGATCAACGTCAAGGTCGTGGACTTCTACGGGAACACCGTCGTGCCGGCGGTCACGGCCGTTCCGGGCAACGTCACGCTCGTCAACTGCTACGACCTCGATGGGAACGGCGTCGTCAATATTGTCGACCTCGCGCTCGTGGCAGCCCACTACGGCGCGGTGTCCCCGAACCCGGACTATGTAGCGGCCTACGATCCGAACAAGGACGGACGGATCAACGTCCAGGACTTGGGGCTGGTCGCCGCGGCTTACGGGCAGACTTGTTGATGGTGCCATGTGTCACGCAGGCGGGCGCGCAGTTAGGTGAACGGGGGCGGAGGCCCGCCGGCGACCCGCCATGAGCTATTGACTGTAACCGCTGCCTGGGATACAAGTGCCGCGATGCAGCACCCCGCGAGGCGGTGCATTGCGTATTGCATCGTGTCCCGCACGCGGCCGGGCCACGCCAGTTTGGAGGAGTCCCTTGAAACGAACCATGCTTCTCGCCGGCGGTGCGCTCGCCGCCGTGCTGCTCGTGGCCGTGATTGTGCTGGGCCCCGGATCGAGCAAGCCGACCGTGGCCGCCGGCCCCTTTCCGACCGTAGGCACCGGCCCGAAAATCGTCGTTAGCGCGCCGACGCTCGTGAACCCGACCACGGTGCAGTTCACGGTCAGCACGGTGGCCGGTACTACGCCGGCGGACCCGATGACGGGCTGGAACCTGGGGCTGCGCTGGGATCCCGCCGTCTTCAGTTGGGGGAGCGCATC
>JAGWOC010000065.1 GCA_028872875.1 Chloroflexota bacterium
GCCTGCGGATAGCTAAGCAGCCGCGCGAACGGCGCCTCGGGCGTCGAATGGCTTACCTCGACGGCGTCGTAGCCGAGCGCCAGCGCCTCGCGCACGAACTCGTGCATATCCCGCACGAAGCGCTCCTGTTGCGCCCACATGGTGGAGAGGGAGAGGCTCATGCCGGCTCCGCTGGCGTATCCGGGAGCAACGGCTCGAGGAGTTGGATCAGCGGCGGGATGTCGGTCGTCGCGGTCTCCCACACGACCTCCGCGCGCACGCGAAGGTCATCGTGGACAATCCGGCGTCGCATCCCGATGATCTGCGGCCAGGGGAGGTCCGGGTATGCAGCGCGGAGGCCCTCGCTCGCCCTGCTCGCCGCCTCTCCCACAATCTGAATGTGGTGCGTCAGGGCGAGCTGGAGATCCTCGTCAGCATCGAACTCGGCGCGCGTGACGCTCTGCGCCTTGTCGCGAATTCGGCGCGCGATCATCAGCATGTCCAGCAGGACTGCTTCGTCAGGCTGCCGCATACACCAGGCGAGTGGAACTCAAAATGGCCTTGCGACGGATCCAGTTCGAGCTCTCCTCGACAGCTTTTCGCTCCACCAGGTCAACGTCCCGGCCAAGGAGATCTCTGAGTTCGTCCTGCATGCGCACGAGGGCGAAGAGACCGATGTGTGCATCTGGCGCGAACGTGACCAGCACGTCCACGTCGCTCGCCGGCCCGAAATCATCGCGCAGCACCGACCCGAACAGCTCGAACCGCACGATGTCCCACTTGTGGCAGAAGGCCCCGATCTGCTGGCCGGTCACACCGAGGCGGGCGAAGATCGCGTCCATGCGGCAACTATAGCGGATTCCAGATACGCGGCCGGGCATTGGACGCTGGGAGTGCGGCCATGGCGCGCCGCGCACACCCCCGGCCGCGCCCGGCGGGGCGAGCGAAGCACGCCCGCGGCGCGCTTCCAACAGGGCCGCCCGACGCTGTACCCTAGACCCGTATCGCCAAGCAGCCGGGAGGAAGCCCATGCGCAAGGACCTGATGGAGATCCTCGCCTGCCCCATGTGCAAGAGCGAGCTCACCCTCACGATCGACGAAGAGAAGGACGACGAAGTGATCCGCGGGACGCTCTACTGCGCGAAGTGCGACGAGCGCTACCCGATCGAGGACAGCATCCCGAACCTGCTCCCGCCCGACCTGCGGAAGGCGACGAGCAGCACGTAACAGCAGGGAGGTCGCACCATGGGACGCTCACGCCAGCTCGGCATGTTCATGATGGTGTTTTCATCGCTGCAGATGCTGATCGTGCTGGTCGGCGCGATGCGGCGCAGCTACCTGGTGATCGCGCTGCCCGTGATCACGGCGGTGGGCGTCGTCAGCGCGCTCACCTTCTGGGTCGGCTGGACGATGGCCAACACCGAGCCTGACCTCGCCGAGCTCGAATCGCAGGACGCCGTGCCGTCACTCGTGTAGCAGCCTGAGGTGGGGCGCCGCCGGGGCCACGGCCGCGACGTCCCGCTGCCCGGCCGCGCTCACGCCCTGCCAACACGCTCCGCCAGCGCTTCCGACGCTTCGGCCGCCTCAAACGACCACTCGGCGTGCGAATCCGCTTCGATCAGCGCGTGCAGCTCCGACCGCTGTGCGAGGACGTGCGCCGACTGCGCCGTCGCGTCCGCCAGCTCGCCGCTCTTCCACACCGTCACGCGGCCGACCAGGCCGCCGTCGTCGGCGGAGCGGAGCTTGTACCCGTTGAGATAGCCCGGCTGGTCCGCGTAGAACGTCACGAGGCTGTCCATCATCTCCGCCACCTCCCGCTCAAAGCCGGGCTTCGGCCGCATCAGCGACACGCGGACGTACAGCATCGTTGCCTCCTGCTCCTGCCGGGCGCGGCGCTCCGCGGCGCTGACGGCTCGCGCCCATAGTAGGTGCCCGTGGCGAGAAAAGAAACTACCCGCGACGAGCGCGTCCGTGCGGGCGCCGTGCAGCGTGTGCGTGGCCGGCGGCGGCCCCTAGAGGCGGAGCTTGCCGTGCGAAGGCTGGCGGCGGCGCTGGCGGGGGTGCCCCTCTTCCTCGTCCAGCAGCTCGATCGGCGGCGTCGAGACGGCCTCGTGCACGTAGCCACAACAGAGGCAGGTGCTGTAGGCGCCGTACCAGTCCCGCTCGATGATCATCGAGCCGCGGCACCGGGGACAACTTCGGGGGAGCGCGTTGTTCATCGAGGTACCCCTCCAGGGCCCCGTCGGGGCCGCTTCGCCGGTGACGCGCGAAGCCACCGGCATGCCGGATGCGGCCTTCCCTTCGCCTGCGGGGTTAGCTGACGGGTTCGGACCGAAAGGCGTCGTCCTACGTGTCGGCGCGCCTTGCGGGTCGCCGCACGATTCACCCCATCCGCCCGGAGCGGAATCTGGTTCCCCCGTCCCCTGGGCGCGGCCCCGGGGTTCGGCTCACTGCCTTGCGGCAGAACAGCCCCACGGGACGCGCAGGGCTGTTTGTGATTTCAGGTACATATTACGCCCGGATGTCGAAGCTGTCAATCCCATATGCGGATTCTGTAGCGAGATCTGAAAGATCTCCCGAAACCGGAGCCGAACAGGTGTCCGCCTGCGCCCGCCATCAGCTCGAAGCGACTTCCTCCGCGTCCCACTCCGCCTGGAACGCCATCAGCGCGAGCCAGCGTTCGAGCGTCGCCCGGTGCCGATCCCGCCATGCCTGGCCCGCCGGCCCGGACCATGCTTCGAACGACCCCCGGCTGTCCCAATGCGTGATCGCCAGATACGCATGCGGCTCCGACGTGCGCAGCAGCTCCAGCTCCAGGCATCCCACCTGCTCCTTGTAGGCCGGGATGATGGCGTCCCGCACGAGCGCGACGAGGTCCTGCTCCTCACCGCCCTCCCTGAGCGCCCAGCGGCGGATCGTGACGAATTCAGGCATGCGGCTCGGCCCTCCTCGCTCCCGCGCGCCCCACGGTGCCCTCCACCGCAGGCATGGCACAGCACGCTACGCGCCTGCGCCGCATTGTTGCCGAAAGTCGAGGATATTGGGAAGTTCCGAGCGTGCTCTACTGGCGCGGGATGGGCTTCCGCCCCGCCTCGGGCTGGTACGCCCGCCAGATGTCCAGCGTCAGCAGGTCGAGGTCAGCGAGCTCGCCGAAGACGTAGCCATCGGCGGCCGCGAACCGCTCCAGTGCCCGCTCGACGATCCACTCCTCGTGCGCGCGCCACCAGGCCTCGGGAAGGTCGCGCGACGTGTAGCCGCGTGGATGACGGTAGGCGCTGGTCTCGAGCGCGTAGCGGGCAAACTCGACCGGGCCGCCCTGGTCGAAGGTCCAGCGGACGTGCCGGCAGTAGCGCATCCTGACGTTCTCCGCACCACAGATCGGACAGCGCACCGGCACGCCGTCATCCCGCTGCGTACCCTCGACCTGGTCGATGATCGTCCCCATCTCGATGCTCCTTCGCGGTCCACCCCTGAGCATCCAGTCCACAACGAGAAACGCCGCAGGGCGGCAGCGGTTACAGCAGGTACGGAGGTGAAGCGGAGGCGCACCGTAGCCGACCGATCTGGCAGCCGCGGCAACCATGCGCTTCAGCCGCGCGGGTAGGGCCGGGGCTCGTCCTGCCCCGGCTACCGTCCGGCCCGCGCCAGCAGCCGCCGGGTGACGCTCTCGAACACCTCGTAGTCCTGCGCCCCGACGAGGCGAAAGCCGCCGCTGAAGATGAACGTCGGCGTGCTCACCACCTCATCCTCACGCGCCGCCCTGGTCATCGCGTCGATGCGGACGGCATAGCGTTCATCGGCGAGCGCCTGACGCAGGCCCTGGTCATCGACGCCGGCCTCGCGGGCGAGCTCGCAGAGCGTCTCGCCGTCGCCGATGTCGCGCCCCTCCTCGAAGTAGGCGCGGAACAGCGCCTGGTGGTACGCCTCGAAGCCGCCGTGCTCGCGCGCGAACTCCGCCGCCTCGAGCGCGAGGTGCGAGTTGGCGATGACGGCCGGCATCCGCAGCGCCAGCCCGGACGCGGCCGCGAGCTGGCCGATGTTGTCGCGATACGCCCGCGCCCGCGCTTCGCCGCCGAGCCGGCCATCGAGCCGGGCGCCCGTGCGCGGCGTCTCCGGGTGCAGCTCGAACGGCCGCCAGGTGACGTCGACATCGAACGCCCGCCGCAGCCGCTCGACGCGGGCTAACCCGATGTAGCACCACGGGCAGACGTAGTCCGAGTAGGCGATGATGCCGAGTTTCGTGGCGCCTCCGTCCACCGTACCGCCCCCGTCCTCACTCGCCGCGTGCGGCGCACCGGCGTCGCGACCTGTCCCGCCGGCGCGTCCGTGGTATCATGCGGCGGCCGTTGCGGTGCGACAACCCCGCTGCTGGCGCCGTCCAGGGCCGCTGTTGCGATGGAGAGGGTCGTGTTCTCGGATCTCGCCGTCTTCACCGGCAACGCACACCCGGAGCTGGCGGAGTCCATCTGCCGCTCGCTTGAGATGCCCCTCGGCCAGTGCGACGTGTTCGAGTTCTCGAACGAGAACATCTTCGTCCGCATCCTCGAGAACGTCCGCTCCCGCGACGTCTTCATCGTCCAGCCCATCTCCTCGCCGGTCAACCGCAGCGTGATGGAGCTGCTGATCATGATCGACGCGTTCAAGCGCGCGTCGGCCGGCCGCATCACCGCGGTCATGCCGTACTACGGCTACGGGCGCAGCGACAAGAAGGACCAGCCGCGTGTGCCGATCACCGCTCGCCTGCTGGCGAACCTGATCGAGACGGCGGGCGCCGACCGCGTGCTCACGGTCGACCTGCACGCCGGCCAGATCCAGGGCTTCTTCAACATCCCTGTCGATGAGCTGACCGCGCTCTACACGCTGAGCCGCTACTTCAAGGAGCGCGACCTGGCCGACGTCACGGTGCTCGCGACCGACGTCGGCGACGCGAAGCGCGCCCGCAACATCGCACGGCTGCTCGACACGCCGCTCGCCATCGTCGACAAGGAGCGCATGGGGAACGAAGAGACCGTCTCCGCCCTCAGCCTCATCGGTGAGGTCGCCGGCCGCCACGTGCTCATCGCCGACGACGAGATCCTCACCGGCGGCACGATCCTGGCGGCGGCGCGCATCGCGCTCGACCGTGGCGCCCGCAGCGTCACCGCGGCCTGCATCCACCCGATCCTCTCCGGCGGCGCCGCGGCCAAGATCTGCGGCAGCGACATCGAGGAACTGGTGGTGACCGACACCATCCCCCTGCCGCCGGAAAAGCGCGACCCGAAGATCACCGTGCTCACCGTTGCCCCGCTGATCGGCGAGGCGATCACGCGCATCCACACCGGCCAGTCCGTAGGAGAGCTGTTCCAGTAGCGGACAGCCGCGCGCTCAGCCCAGGCGGAGCAGCGACGCGAAGCGTTTGTCGCTCTTGAACGGGCCGACGACCGCCAGCGAGAGCTGCCGCTCGTCGAACACGCAGCGCGCGACGCGGCGGATGTCGTCCGCGGTCACGGCCTCGATCAGCGCGACGATCTCGTCCGGGGTCTTCACCTCGCCGCTGAGCATCTCCTGGCCGCCGAGCCAGCCGGACACGCTGCGGGTGTCCTCCATGCGCAGCAGCAGGCGCCCCTTCGAGAGCTCTTTCGCCTTGTGCAGCTCCTCGTCGGTGACACCGCCGGCCCGCAGCTTCGCCAGCTCTTCGACGAGCGCCTGCGTCGCCTCGACGCTCTTCTTCGGGTCGACGCCCGCGTAGACCGCGAAGGAGCCCGTGTCGAGATAATGGCTGGCGTAGCTGTGCACGTCGTAGCAGAGGGCACGCTGCTCACGCAGCTCGACGAACAGCCGGCTGCTCATGCCCTCGCCCAGGATGACGCTGATCAGGTCGAGCGCGAAGCGGTCCGGATCCCGGCTTGACAGCGCGTGGAGCGCCATCTCGATGTGCGCCTGCTCGGTGCGCTTGTACTGCACCGCGACCCGGGGCGCCGCCTGCTCGTTCACCGCCGGGAACCACTGCGCCGGCTCACCGCGCCCCCAGTCGCCGAGCGCCCGGCCGACCTCTTCGACGACGCGCCCATGCTCGATGGCGCCCGCCACCGCGACGACCATGTTGTTGGGCACGTACTGGCGGCGCAGGTAGGCGACGGCGCCCTCCCGCGTCAGCGCGCTGACGCTGGCCTCGGTGCCGGCGACGTCGCGGCCCAGCGGCTGGTCGGGCCACATCGTCGCGTCGAGCAGCACGTCGACGAGCTGGGCCGGCGAATCGCCGATGGAGGCCAGCTCCTCGATGACGACCTTGCGCTCTTTCTCGAGCTCTTCCTCGGCCATCAGCGGGTCGCGCAGCATATCGCACAGCACGTCGGCCGCGAGGGCGAAGTGTGGCGCCGCGACCTTGGCGTAGTACACCGTCAGCTCGCGGTCGGTGCCCGCGTTCAGGACGCCGCCGACGCCATCGATCGCCTCGGAGATCTGCTGCGGGCTCGGGCGCTTCGTCGTCCCCTTGAACACGAGGTGTTCGAGCAGGTGCGAGATGCCGGCCTCTTCCGCCGCCTCGTAGCGCGACCCGGCGCCGACGTAGATGCTGACCGCGACGGAGCGCGTCCCGGGCATCGTCCCGGTGAGGATCCGCAGCCCGTTCTCGAGTGTGGTGCGCTCGTAGTCCTGCTGGTGCAACGCCCCTCGCCTGCGCCGAAACCGGCGCGATGTGGCGCAGTGTAGCGGCTGCGCTTCGCAGTCGATAGTTGACGGGCCCGGCGGTCCGCCCGCCTACACCGCCGTCGCGCCCGGCAGCGGGATCACGGCACCGGTGATGCGCGCCGCCTCGTCCGAGCAGAGGAACGCCGCGACCTCCGCCACATCCTGCGGCGTGTTGCCAGCACGGCCGCGCCGACCGCCGCGCAGCGCCGCCAGCGCCTCCTCGAGCGAGACCGGCGGCGTCGGCCCGGGCGCGATGGCGTTGACCGTGACGCCGTGCGCGAGTTCGCGCGGCCCGAGCGTCCGCGTCAGCCAGTGGCGCGCCGCCTTGCCCAGCGGATAGTCCAGGGGCGCCTCCGGCGGGCCGAAGCGCCAGTCGTCCGCCAGGTAGCCACCGATGCTGATGAACCGCCCCCAGCCCTGGCGCCGCATCTCCGGCAGCGCCGCGCGCAGCAGCAGGAACGTCGCCTCGACCTCTTCCGCCAGCACCGCACGGACGTGCGCGGGAGCGATCTCCGTGATGTCCTGCGGCTTCCAGGGGCCGCCGGCGCTGTTGATGACGATGTCCACCTTCCCGAACCGCGCGCGCGCCGCCGCGAACATCGCGTCCACCGCCGCGGCGTCCGAGACATCCGCCGCGAAGGGCAGCGCGCGCCGCCCCATCGACTCGACCGCGGCGGCGACGCTTGCGGCCCGCTCGTGCTTCGCCCGGTAGTTGAGCACGAGGTCCGCGCCATCGCGCGCCAGCGTCAGCGCGATGCTGCGGCCCATGCCGCCGCCCGTGGCGCCCGTGACCAGCGCGACCCGTCCTTCGAGGCCCATGCCCGGAGCATAGGCGCAACCGCGCCGGAACCGCTACAGTCACTCCTTGGGCAAGAGCGAGCAGGCGCCCGGCGGCAGGCCGCGCACCTGTACAGGCGCCCGGGAGTGAGGCAGTGCACACGTCCGAGGGCAAGGCGGCGCTCGTCACCGGCGGCACGCGCGGCATCGGCAAGGCGATCGCCCTGCGGCTCGCGCGCGACGGCGCCGACGTCGCCGTCAACTACTCGCGCAGCCGCGACGACGCCGAGGCCGCGGCCGCCGAGCTGCGCGCGCTCGGCGTCCGCGCGCTGGCCGTACAGGCCGACGTCGGCTCGCGCGAGGCCGTACACGACATGGTGCAGGCCGTCGCGGCCGAGTTCGGACGCATCGATGTGCTGGTGAACAGCGCCGCCCGCGGCCTCGAGCGGCCGCGCGCCGCCATCGACTCCCTGCCGAAGCACCTGCGCCACACGATGGACGTCAACGTGTTCGGCCCGTGGTTCGCGGCGCAGGCGGCCGTGGCGCACATGCCGGCGGGCGGCGCCATCATCAACATGCTCTCGCCAGGGAGCGACCGCTACCTGCCGAAGTACGCGCCCGTCGGCGTCTCCAAGGGCGCGCTCGAATCGCTGACGAAGTACCTGGCCGTCGAGCTGGCGCCGCGCGGCATCCGCGTCAACGCCGTCTCCGCCGGCCTCGTCGAGGGCACCGACGGCGTGCGGATGATGGACGCGGACATCGTCGGCGGCTACGGGGCGAAGGTCCCCGCCGGCCGCCACGTCCGCCCGGAGGACGTCGCCGACGCCGTCGCCTTCCTCGCCTCGCCGCAGGCGGCGATGATCATCGGCCAGGTGCTGCTCGTCGACGGCGGCTACTCGCTGCTGGGGATGGTGTAGCGCGCCCGCGCGGGGCGGGCCGCGATGGCCCACCGCCCCACATCTCGCTTCCCACGTCCCAGCGCCCCACGCGGACAGGGCAGCGCCTGGCTCCGGTTCGATGGGGGTGATCCGGAGCCAGGCCGCCGCCGATGTGTCTAACTCCCTCCGCGCGCCGCTGGTGACGGGGTAGCCGCATCATTTCGACGATCGGGTAGGTCGCTGGCCGATGCTCTAGCGCGGCGCGTCGGCTAGAATTGCGCCGCGCGCCGGTGCGGCCGGCGCGCGCAGCGATCGGAGCGCGCATGCGGCCGCGGATCGGGATCATCGGCGCCGGCATCATGGGCCAGGCGCACGGCAAGGCGGTCCACTTCTGCCTCAAGCAAGGGCTCATCGACGGCGAGTTCGTCGGCCTCGCCGAGCCCGACCCGGAGCGGCGCGACGCGTACGCCCGCGCCGCCGGCGTGCCGTTCGTCACCGGCGACCCGCACGCCCTCATCGCCCACCCGGACATCAACACGGTGTACGTCTGCACCCCGACCGTCTACCATCGCGAGCTCGCGCTCGAAGTGCTGGCCGCCGGCAAGGCGCTCTTCTGCGAGAAGCCGCTCGCCTTCGACGCCGCCGACGCGCGCGTCATGCGCGACGCGGCAGCCGCGGCCGGCGTCACGCACCAGGTCGGCCTCGTCCTGCGCTTCTCGCCGGTCGTCACCGTCACGCGCGACCTGCTGCGCGACCCCGCGCTGGGCACGCCGATGACCGCCGTGATGGTCGATGACCAGTACTTCCCGATCCAGGGCCACTATCGCAGCACCTGGCGCGGCGACGTGAAGCAGGCCGGCGCGGGCACCCTGCTCGAACACGCCATCCACGACATCGACGTCCTCGTCTCCTACTTCGGCCGCGTCCGCCGGCTCCACGGCGTCACGCGCCACTTCTTCGAGAAGGATGGCGTCGAGGACCTGAGCTGCGCCACGCTCGAGTTCGCTTCCGGCACCGTCGTCAGCCATACGTCGATCTGGCACAACCTGCTGCACCGCGGCTCGAGCCGACGCATGCTCGTCGTCTGCAAGGACGGGCAGCTCTCGTGGCAGGACGACGACTGGCATGCCCCGATCCGGGTCGACCAGAACGGCGCCGCCGCCGAGCACGTGATCCCGTCGCAAGACGTCGTCGAGCGCTACATCGAGAGCGCCGGCGTCGCCGGCGAGCGCCTGCGCGAGATCGTGCGCGCACCCTACGCGGGCCAGGACTACCTGCTCGAGGACTACACCTTCCTCAGGGCCGTGAGCGAAGACCGTCCCTCGTACCCGGACTTCGATGTCGCCGTCTACGCGCACGAGGTCGTCGACGCCATCTATCGCTCCGCCCGCGAAGGCGCCGCCATCGAGCTGGAGTAGCCACCGGGAGGCGCAGGCAGCATGCCAGACTACGACCTCGTCATCCGCAACGGACGTATCGTCGACGGCACGGCGGCGCCGGGCCGGGCCGGCGACCTCGCGGTGCGCGGCGACCGGATCGCCGCCGTCGGCAGCGTGCCGGGCCGCGGCGCGCGCGAGATCGACGCGCAGGGCAGCGCCGTCGCCCCGGGCTTCATCGACGTCCACACCCACGACGACGCGGCCGTCGTCCGCGACCCGCGCGTCGACTTCAAGATCATGCAGGGCGTCACGACGGACGTCCTCGGCAACTGCGGCGCCGGCGTCGCGCCCGCCAGCGACGCCTTCCGCACGTACTACCGCACCGGCATGGGGCCGATCCTCGGCGAAAGCGACCTGCCGTGGAGCACGACCGCCGAGTACTTCGCTGCCGTCGAGGCGGCGCACCCCGCCTGCAACGCCGTCGCCTACGTGCCGCACGGCGTGCTCCGCTACGTCGTCATGGGCATGGAGAAGCGCGCGCCGACGGACGCCGAACTGCGCCGCATGTGCGACCTGCTCGACGAGGGCATGCGCGCCGGCGCCATCGGCATGTCCACCGGCCTCGTCTACGTGCCCGGCGCCTATGCCCGCACTGACGAGCTGGTCGAGCTCGCGAAGGTCGCCGCCCGCTACGGCGGCATCTACGGCAGCCACATCCGCAACGAGAGCGGCGGCCTGCTGGAAGCCGTCGAGGAGGCGATCAGCATCGGCGAACGGGCGGGCTGCGGCGTCCAGCTCTCCCACCACAAGTCGGCCGGCGTCTTCGGCCTCACGGAGCGGTCGCTGCCGCTGATCGCCCGCGCCCGCGAGCGCGGCGTCGACGTCACGATCGACGTCTACCCGTATACCGCCTCCAGCTCCTCGCTCGCGGCGATGTTCCGCCTCGGCCGCGAGCAGGCGTTCGAGGCCGCGCCCGCCATCATCGCCAGCGTCAAGTACAACAAGGAGCGCTACGAGGGGAAGTACGTGAGCGAGATCGCCGCCGACCTCGGCCTCCCCATCGGCGATGCCATCCGCAAGATCCTGGAGGAAGAAGAGAACACGCCAAGCGTGATCATGTTCATCATGGACGAGGCCGACGTGCGCCGCGTCGTCGCCGACGACCACTGCATGGCCGGCTCCGACGGCCTGCCGTCCGAGGGCAAGCCACACCCTCGCCTCTACGGCACGATGCCGGCCATCCTCCAGAAGTACGTGCGCGACGAGCCGCTCCTCACGCTCGAAGAGGCCGTGCGCAAGATGACCTCGCTCGCCGCCGCGAAGCACCGCATCAAGGACCGCGGCGTCCTGCGCGAGGGCTGGTACGCCGATATCGTCGTCTTCGACCCCGAGACCGTGGCCGACGCCGCCACCTACCAGGAGCCGCGCCAGTACCCGCGCGGCATCGAGTACGTCGTCGTCAACGGCCAGGTCGCGGCAGAGCGCGGGCGCCAGACCGCAGCCCGCGCCGGCTGCATGCTGCGCCGCGGGCAGTAGCCGCGCAGCGATCGCGCGGTCGCTCTCGCCTCCCGCTTCCACCATCCACCCTCCGGAGCCCGGCCGCGTGGCCCGCCCGCGTCCGCTGCCGGTACACTCCCGCCGATGGACGTGCCGCCAATCGACCAGCAGACCCGCCGCGACGTCGGCGGCGCCGCCGAAGCCACCGGCTTCGGCAGCGTGCACTGGGCCGTGCGCGAGGGAGACCCGCGCGGCGCCGAGCAGACCATCGGCCTCGCCGTGTTCGATGCGGGCAAGGGCAACGTCGAGCACACCCACCCCAACTGCGAGGAGGTCGTCTACGTGCTTGAAGGCGCGGTCGAGCACACGCTCGGCGACCAGCGCACCATCCTCCGCGCCGGCGACCTGATCGTCGTGCCGCGCGGCGTCCCGCACCGCCTGCGGAACCCCGGCGGCGCGCCGGCCCGCGCCTACATCGTCTTCTCCGCGCCCGACCGCCGCTTCGAGCCCACCGGCCGCTGACGGCACGCTGTCGGCGGCAGACGATGCCTTCTAGACTGTGACCGGCTATGCGCTATCGCACGATCGCCCTCGACCGCCGCACCGACGGGGTCGCCGAGGTCCGCCTCGACCGTCCGGCCGCCGGCAACCCCATCGACGCCCGCTGCCTCGACGAGCTGGACGCGGCCGCGGCCGAGCTGCACGACGACGCCTCCGTACGGGCGGTGCTGCTGACCGCCGCTGGCGACGTGTTTTCGCGCGGCTGGGACGCGGGCGGCGAGGGCGGCGCCCATCCCGCCGCGGGCCGCGAGCCGCTGCCGTTCCGCTGCCTTGAGCTGCTTGGCCAGCCCGTCATCGCCTGCATCGAGGGCGACGCGACCGGCGCCGGGCTCGAGCTCGCCCTCGCCTGCGACGTGCGCATCGCCGCCGAGGGCGTCACGTTCGCGCTGCCGGACGTCGCTGCCGGCACGGTGCCGCGCGGCGGCGCTACCCAGCGCCTGCCCCGCCTCGTCGGCCCCGGCAGCGCGGCCGTGATGATCCTCCTCGGCGAGCCGATGGATGCAGCGGCCGCGCTTGCCTGCGGGCTCGTCAGCCACGTCGTCCCTCGCGACGCCGTGCGCCCGGCCGGCGAGCGGCTCGCCGCCCGCATCGCCGCGCTCGGCGCGGTCGCCGTGCGGTACGCGAAGGAGGCGATGCAGCGCGGGCTGGACATGCCGCTCGACCAGGCGCTGCGCTACGAGACCGACCTGACGGTGCTCCTGCAGACCACCGCCGACCGGGCGGAGGGCGTCGCCGCCTTCCTCGAGAAGCGACCGCCGCGCTTCGAGGGGCGGTAGCGTCGGCCCGGCTCCGGCACCGGCCCCGGCGGAGAGCACGGAAAAAAAATTGCCGGCACCCGTCACCTTTCGGCGCCACCTGCGGTTAGGGTGGATGGACAGTGCGGGCGGCGGGCCACCCCCATCGACCATCGCCCGGATCTGACCCCCCATTCGAGCCGCAGCCGGCCCTCGGGCCACCCCCATCGACCGAGGGCCGGCGGCAGCTCATCTCCACCCGGCAGGCTCATCCCCCAATCCCCGTTCGCGCTCGCGGCGGCCAACCGCTACCTTCCTCCCATGCCAGAGCCGAGGCGCGCCTGCATCACCGGCATCGGCGCCGTGTCGCCGTTCGGGCGCGACGCCGGCGCGCTGTGGGCGGCACTGACCGCCGGCCGCAGCGCGCTCGCCCCGGTGACCTCGTTCGACCCGGACGGCCTCGCCTGCCGCATCGCCGGCGAAGTGCGGGGGTACGGCCCCCGCGAGGACATCGACCCGGCGGCCGCCGCCGCGATGGACCGCCGGGCGCTCTTCGCGGCCGATGCCGCCATCCAGGCCCTCGTCCAGAGCGGCCTGCCGATGACGGCCGAGAGCACGGCGGCGGTCGGCGTCGCCGTCGGCTGCGAGCTGCCGGACGCCGCCCCCGTGTCCACGGCGGCGCAGGTCGCGCGCACGGTGGGCGCGGGCGGGCCGGTCAGCCAGCTCCAGAACGCGGCGCCCGCAGGGCTGATGGCGATCGGCGAGGCGGCGGAGTGGGTGCGCCGCGAGGACTGCGCCATCGCCGTCGCCGGCGGCGCCGAGACGCCCGTCAGCGCGCGCTGGTTCGAGCACTTCGGCCGCGCCGGCATGCTCACGCAACGGGACGACGACCCCGCGCGCGCCGTCCGCCCGTACGACCTCGCGCGCGACGGGTTCGCGCTCAGCGAGGGCGCGGCGATGCTCGTGCTCGAAGACGAGGAGCTGGCCGCGCGGCGCGGCGCGGCCGTCCTCGGCTACGTCGAGGGCTACGGCGCGACGTTCAACCGGGCGCCGGTCGCCCACCCTGCGGCCAACCCCGTCGACGCCGCCCGCGCGATGCAGGCGGCGCTGATGAAATGGGACGTGACGCTGCAGGGCGAGATCGACGTGATCTTCGGCACCGCGGGCGGCGGCGCGCTCGACGCCATCGAGGGCCAGGCGATCGCACGCGTCTGGGGGCCGAACAGGGACCGGCTCTGGGTGACCGCGATCAAGGGCGCGCTCGGCCACACGCTCGGCGCCTCGGGCGCGCTCGCCGCCGTCGCGGCGCTGTACTGCCTGCAGTCGGGACTGATCCCGCCGACGCTCAACCTCGACCAGCAGGACCCGCGGTGCGGCGGGCTCGAGGTCGTGGCCGGCGACGTGCGCCGCCTGCACGGCACGAAGGCGATGGTCAACGCCTTTGGCCTCGGCGCCAACGCCAGCCTGATCCTCGCCCGCCCCTGACGCTGCGGGGCGATGCCCCTCCAGGTACCTGAAGATCGGCCCCCGGCAGGCGCGCCGGATGGCGGCGATGCGGTGCCGTTCGCCCCCTGCGCGGCGCCTGGCGGCGAGAGCTACCATGAGATCAGGAACAAGGAGGTGACTGAGTGACGGCGCCGCTACAGACCAGCAGCTACGGCATCGAGACGACGACGCAGGCCGGCTACGGGGAAACCGTCGCGCGCGTGCGGGACGCGCTCAAGGAAGAAGGGTTTGGCGTGCTGACGGAGATCGACGTCCAGGGCACGCTCAAGGAGAAGCTTGGCAAGGACGTGCGCCCGTACGTGATCCTGGGCGCCTGCAACCCGCCGCTCGCGGCGCGCGCGCTCGAACTGGAGCCGGACATCGGCCTGCTGCTCCCGTGCAACGTGATCGTCGCGGAGCGCGACGACGGCACGCACGTCGGCGCCGTCGATCCGCAGTCCCTCGTCGATGTCACACAGAACCCGCGGCTCGCGGAGGTCGCGGACGAAGCCGGCCGCCGGCTGCGGCGGGCGCTCGAACGCGTCGCGAAAGGAGGAAGTTCATGATGTGGGGTTCAGTAGATGGCGGAGGCTGGTGGATGTTGTGGGGCAGCATCATGATGGTGCTGTTCTGGGGCGGCATCATCGCGCTCGTCGTGTGGGTCGTGCAGTCGCTCGCGAGGCCGTCGCACGAATCGGGCGCCGGCGGCCCTGGCGCCACACAGGGTGAGACGCCGCAGGAGATCGCGGCGCGCCGCTACGCCCGCGGCGAGATCACCAGCGAGGAGTACGCGCGCATCGTCAACGACCTGCGCCAGCAGGGCGCCGGCGTGACATAGCGCGCGAGTCACAACAGCGGGCCCGGCCCTGAGGACGGAGCGACGCTCCGTCCTCATTGCTCCGCTGCCCGCGCCGAGCCGCCCTATACTGACGGCGATGCACCACCTCCACGTCCTGCACACGATCGGGCGGACGCCGATGGTCGAGCTGCGGCAGCTCGCGCCCAAGCCGGGCGTCCGCCTCTTCGCCAAGCTCGAGGGCTGGAACCCCACCGGCTCGATCAAGGACCGCATCGTCAAGCACATGCTCCAGCACGCCGAGCGCGACGGGCGCATCGTCCCCGGCGACACGGTGATCGAGGCGAGCACCGGCAACACCGGCATCGCCCTGGCGATGATCGGGAAGGCGATGGGCTACCACGCGAAGATCGTCATGCCGGAGAACGTCTATCCGGAGATCCCGCGCGCCCTCGCCGTCTACGGCGCGGAGGTGCACTGGGTACCGGCGGCGGCCGGCGTCACCGGCGCGATGGCCGTCGCGAGGCAGATGGCGGATGAGGCCGGCGGCTTCATGCTCGACCAGTTCCGCAACCCGCACAACGTCCGCGCCCATTACGTCTGGACCGGCCAGGAGATCCTCGAGGACGTGCCACACGTCGATGTGCTGGTCGCGGGCCTCGGCACCGGCGGCACGCTGATGGGCACGGGCGAGCGGCTGAAGGAAGCGAACCCGGCGACGAAGGTGATCGCGGTCGAGCCGCACCCCGGCAATCAGCTACAGGGGTTGAAGAGCCTCGCCGATGGCTTCATCCCGCCGATCCTCGACCTGGGGTTCCTCGACGGCAAGATCCTTGTGCGCAGCGGCCACGCCTTCCGTGCCGCGCGCCTGCTGATGCAGCGGGAGGGCATCTTCGGCGGCGTCTCCGCGGGCGCCGTGCTGCACGCGGGGCTGAAGTTCGCCGAGCGCATCGAACAGGGCAACATCGTCCTCGTCTTCGCCGACTCCGGCTGGAAGTACCTGGAGACCAACCTCTGGTCACGTCCCCTGCCGGAGCACGAGGAGGAGGACCTCGACGACATCATCTGGTGGTGATGCCGGCACCTTCGCCCCGCCGCGCCTAGCGCGCCTTCGGCGCCTCCGCCGGGGTGGCGCCGGCGGTGGTCTTTGGCGTCCGCCGTTCGTACCAGGCGTCCTCGGCGCGCATGTAGCCGCGGATCGCCTGCCCCAGGACGAGCCGCAACGGCTCCGGCGGCCAGGGCAGCGTCTTGCGGTTCACGAAGAAGACGCTCGTCAGGTCGCTCTTGCGGCCCAGGATGAGGTCCGCGATCGTGCGGCCGTTGAGCTGCGTCAGCGACACGCCGTGACCCATGCAGCCCAGGCTGTAGACGACCCGCTCGTCGCCGAGGAAACCCATCGCCGGCGCCATGTCCAGCGGCACCGAGATCGGGCCGCCCCAGCGGTGCGTGATCCGTGCCCCCTTCAGCGACGGGTAGACGCGGGGAATGTACGCCTCGAGCTCGCGGAACACCGCCGAATCGAGGTCGTGGTCCATGTCCTTGCCGTACGTGATGCCGATGTTGCCGCCGCCCATCAGCAGGCGGTTCTCGGACGTCAGCCGGTAGTAGTGGACCAGGTTGCGCGCGTCCTCGATGCCCTCCCGGCCCTGCCAGCCGATCGGCGCCAGGCGCTCCGGCGAGAGCGGCTCCGTGAGGACGATGTGGGTGAACGCCGGCACCTGCTTGCGCCGCAACGCCGGGATGAGGTGCGAGTAGGCGTTGGTGGCGAGCACCAGCTTCTTGGCGCGCACGCGCCCGTGCGCGGTGCGCAGCGTCAGCCCGGCGGCCGTCCGCGCGATCGACAGCACCGGCGTGTTCTCGAAGAAGCGCACGCCGTTCGCCTCTCCGGCGCGCTTCAGCCCCCACGCCTGCTTCGCCGGGTTGAGGAGCGCGCAGCGCGGCTCCCACCAGGCGCCCAGGTAGAGCGGCGACCTGACGCGCTTCGCGGTCTCGTCCGCATCGAGCCACTCGATGCCGTCGATGCCCAGCTTGTGCGCCTCCTCGATCTCCTCGCGGATACGTTTGACGTAGCCGGGCGCCGTCGCGACGCGGAGGAAGCCGTTGCGCTCGTATTCGCTGTCGATGCCGTACCGCTCGACGAGCTCGCCGACGTAATCGACGGCGCGCTCCATGTAGTGGTGCGCCTCGCGCGCCTTCTCCTTGCCGAAGCGCAGCCCCGTCAGCGACATCGTGAGCCCGAAGAGCGTCATCGCGAAGCCGCCGTTGCGCCCGCTGGCCCCGAAGCCGATCACCTCACCCTCCAGCACCGCTACGTCGAGCGCCTCGGCCTCGCGCAGGTGCAGCGCCGCCGACAGGCCGGTGAAGCCGCCGCCGACGATCGCGACGTCGACCGTGATGTCGCCGGCCAGCGGCGGGCTGGGCTCGTAGGGTGCGCTGCTCAGCCAGAAGCTCTTCGTGCGATAGTCGACCATGTCAGCCTCCCTTCGTGCCGTCCTGTCCCGCGTCGAGGCGGAGCAGCAGTTCCCGGATGAACGCGTAGTTTCGCGCCAGCACGTCGCGGTCGATGTGCTCCACCGTGTCCGACGGCTGGTGCCAGCGCGGCAGCTCGCCCCGCGGCGTGAATCCGCAGAGGGTGAGGGTACGGAGCCCGGCCTGCAGGGCGGGCAGCCCCTCGGTGTACGCCTCGGTCATCT
>JAGWOC010000066.1 GCA_028872875.1 Chloroflexota bacterium
GCCGCCCCTGCGCGCGCGCGCCGCGGCCGGCGCGCGGCCATTGGCGCGATGGTGATCGTCGCGGCGGCGGTGGTTGCGTCGCTCATCGCGTTGCAGGCGTTCGGCGGGTCATCGGCGAAGGTGCCCCAGCGTGTCGTGACGGGAGAGGGAAGGATCCTCGGCGACGCCAAGGCGCCGGTGACGATCGTCGAGTACGCGGACTTCCAGTGCCCGGTCTGCAAGCGGGCGGAGACGGACCTGCTCCCCCAGGTCGAACGGGACTATGTGCAGACGGGCAAGGCGAAGATCGAGTTCCGCATGTTCCCGATCATCGGCCGGGAGTCGTGGGACGCGGCGCAGGCGGCGGAGGCGGCGCGCGACCAGGGGAAGTTCTGGCAGTACCACGACGCGCTGTTCAACGCGCAGGGGCGTGAGAACAGCGGCGCGTTCAGCTACGACGAGCTCGTCGCGCTGGCCAGGCAGGTCGGCCTCGACGTGCCGAAGTTCGAGCAGACGCTTTCGAGCAATATCCACCTCGCAGAGATCCAGCGCGAGGTCGACGCCGCGTCCAAGGCAGGCGTGAACTCGACGCCGACGTTCTTCATCGGGACGAAGAAGATCGTCGGGGTCCAGCCGTACGGCGAGTTCAAGGCGGCGATCGACGCGGCGCTGGCGAAGCCGCAATGAGCGGGCGTGCGGTCCGCTTGGCGCTGCCGCTCGCCGCAGCGCTCGCACTCGCGGGCGCCGGCATCGCCACGTACCTGACCGTCGTCCACTACGCGCACCAGCCGATCGCCTGCAGCGCGATCGGGAACTGCGAGCTCGTGAACTCGAGCGAGTACGCGAAGGTCGGTGCGATCCCGGTTGCCCTTCTCGGGGCGGCCGCGTACGTGTCGATGCTCGCACTGGTCGCCGGGGCGTGGCTGCGCCGCGATGCGATGCTGTTGCTCGCGGCATGGGGCATCGCGCTGGGGTCGTTCGCGTTCTCGCTCTACCTGACGTACATCGAGCTGCGCGTGCTGTACGCGATCTGCGTGTACTGCGTCGCCTCGGCGAGCGTCGTCACGGCGCTGCTGGCGGTGCTCTCGGCCGGCGTCTGGGGTGCGCGGGATGAGTTGCTGGGAGGCGGGGCGGCGACGGCCGAGGGTGGCGGTTGACGGTGGCGGCGACGGCCGGCGTGACGGTCAGGTGCCGGCCGCCGGCTCCACCACGATCCGCTGCAGGCTGTCGCCGTCGCCGGCGAGGTGGATCCAGTCGCCGCCGATCGTGCGGCCCATCGGGTCGATGTCCGCGCGCAGGGCGTCGAGCTCGGCTTCGGATGGCGGTGGCAGGCTCTCGACGCGCTCCGCGATGAGCGGCGTGAACTGCATATCGCCGAGCACGTCATCGATGCTGCTCCAGGGCGCGACGGCGAGCAGCTTCATGCGCCGGGTGGCCTCGTCGAATCCAAAGATGGCGCGCTCGGTGACGACGCGCCACGGCCCGGTCTCGGGCGGCAGCCCGGCGCGTTCGCGGGCGCCGGGTGTGCCGTCGAGGTAGCCGGGCGACGACGAGAAGTCGAGCTTCTTGACGAACTTGCGCCGTTCGAGGCGCGTCAGCAGGACCGTGCGCCAGCACAGGGAGGCGATCTCGTTCGCGCCGCCGGGGCCGCCGAAGCGGCGCTCGGGGCGGTCGTAGCAGCCGCCGGTGAACGTGGAGTTGAAGTTGCCGAACTCATCGACCTGCACCGCCGCGAGCACGCCGCAGTCGATGTAGCCGAGTCCGGCGTGGAAGTCGACGGTGTTCATGTCGGTCCACGCCACGGCGCGGCTCGACGCGAGCCCGGCGCCGATCATGAAGGCGGGCGTCGGGATGGGCATGCGCGGGGCGATGGTGCCGTCTTCGACGACGTAGGCGATATCGGCACCGCGCAGGCGGCGGGCGAGCAGGATCGCGAGCAGCGGCGGCCCGCCGATGGCGACGAAGTACAGGCGATCGTCCTCGATGAGGCGCGCGGTGTAGCAGATCGCCGCTTCAGTGGTCGTAAACGCGTGCGTTGCCGTCATGTGTAGTAACCCTCGGTGTGCGTCTCCTCCGCGCGCAACTGGTGGAGCTTCTGGAGTCCGACGCGCCGCTCGAGCATCTCGGTGTGGGAGGAGACGCTGAAGACCCACTTGTCGAGGTAGTCGTCCATCGTGCCCTGCTCCTGCGCGGCGCCGAACTCCATCAGGTGCTGGAGGTCGGCGCGGTAGAGGCCGGGCACGGTGCCGGGATAGCCGCCAAAGGGGGCGTGGACGACGGCATCGACGAGGTAGTACGGCAGGGTGGTCGCGCCGGGATGTTTGCGGATCTCCTCGGGATCGATGATCTCCTCCGTCGAGACGATGACACGCCGCGAAGCCATCGCCGTCTCGGCCGGTGCGAGACCAGGGCCGAAGATGCGGGCGTTGCCGTACATGTCGCACTGGTTGACGTGGATCAGCGCGACATCGGGGTTCACGGCCGGCACCAGGCAGATCGGCTGACCGGTGTACGGGTCCTCGATGAGCTTGGCGCCGGACATGCGAAAGACATCGGTGCCCCCGACGTAGCGCAGCGGCAGGAACGAGACGCCGAGCGCACCCGCCAGGTGCCGGTAGGCGAGGGCGCCGTTCGTCCACTCGTGGAGCCTGACGCGCCCCTCCTGCATCGCCTCGTTGATCACCCGCCCGACCTCCATCCAGCCGACGTCGATATCGCTGACGCAGCCGCCGGCGGTGAGCAGGGTGGCGTCGTGAGCGCTGAACTTGGCCGCGAGCCAGAGGCTGCGGCGCCGCTGCCGGATGATCTCGCGCATCAGCGAGGCTGGGCCCCGGCGCCAGACGTTGGTGTCGTAGCTGACGTAGTCGCCGTCGTGCACGAAACGGGCGACCGCGTCCTGCTCGCTCATCCGCTTGTCGACGAGGCGGCGGTCCTTCTCGTCGCGCACGAAGCGGCGCATGCCGTCAGGATCCGGTGCGCGGTAGGCGCCGTCGCCTTCGTCGAGCAGCGCGATCGAGCGGAGCGGCTCCCGCGCGGCGTCAGGCACGGTCGTCCCCCGGCGCCTGTGCCGCGGCGCCATCACGGACCGGGAACGTGCCGATGCGGTCTTCGAGGCCGAGGCCCTTCATCAGGTACGCCAGCTCGGCGTCGCGCCAGGGCAGCGGCGCCGGGTCGGTGAGCATGCCTTCGCGCCGCAGCTCCTCGTCCACGGCCGGGTCGGGGGTGAATGGGGTGCCGTGCTCCATCTCGAAGAAGAGCGAGTCGAAGGGCGGCTTCACCGTCTGGCCGCCGGCCTCCCACTGCTCGGCGGAGTAGCCGACGGCCTGCAGGCAGACCGGCACGGCGGTCGCCGGCAGGCCGAGCAGCCCGGCGACCGTCTCGAGGCGCGGGCTGCTCATGCAGCAGGTCGCCAGCCCCTCGTCGTACGCGACGAGCGTCGCCTGCGCCACCGCCTGGCCGACATCCATGAACGCGAGCGGCGCTACCGCCGCCTGCTGCCAGCTCGCGGCGAACGCCGGCCGCAGCCCGCGGTCGATCTGCGCCTTCGTCGCGACGGCGTCCATGCCAATGCGGCGCGTGTCGGCGAGGTGGTGGAGGTCTTCGATCCACTTGTCGACCTGGTAGGCCGCGGTCTCGTTGTACCAGAACAGGAACACCGGCGCGGTCTGCATCTGCTGGTAGCCGAGCGGCGGCGTGATCGCTTTGATCAGCTCGGCGGAGGCGCGCTCCTTCCAGATGACGATGGCGCGCACGTTCATGACGTTGCCGACGCAGGACGCGCGTCGGGCAGCCTCGAGCATCTTCTGGATCTTTTCGCGCTCGACGGTGCGGAAGGGCAGGAAGAAGCGGATGGTCCGCCTGCGTCCGATCACGCGCTTTACGTCCACTGTTATGTCTCCTTCCGGGGTGGCGCCGGCGAGCCGGCGACGAGGCCGAGGTCTTCGAGAGCGATCAGCTCACCGTAGGGGCCGATGGCGTAACCCTCGGGGATGGACGCCGCGGCGGACGCGGCGCGTCCGGCTGCAGGCGCCTTTTTGCGGCCAGGCGGCGACGCGGTCGCCTTCTTCGAGGTCGTCTTGCGTTGCGGGCGCGCGGACACGTGCCTCCTCGCTCGGGGTCTGGCCCGACGCTACTCCGTCCGGCCAGAGGCCAGTAGAGCTTGATTGCCCGAAGATCCCCGGGGCCGAAGGCACGGAAGCCCCGTGCCATTCGGCTCTGGTGACGGGCGCGCCATCGTCCCAGACTCGACGGCGATCGGTGCTCCCCGGCCCGGTTGGAGCAACGCCATGGCATCTCGCCCCCCGGCCGCCGACGGCCTGCGCCGCGCCGCGGCGGAGGCACGCTACCGCGACCAGATCCAGTGGGACCGCGTGCATTGGGGCACGCACTGCGTCGACTGCTACCCGGGCAACTGCCCGATGCGCGTCTTCACGCGCAACGGCAAGGTCTGGCGCGAAGAGCAGGCCGGCACCTTCCAGGTCGTCGAGCCGGGCGTCCCCGACTTCAATCCCATGGGCTGCCAGAAGGGCGTCGCGTGGAGCCGCACGCTCGATGCGCCGGAGCGCGTGCTGCATCCGCTGCGCCGCACCGGCGAGCGCGGCGAGGGCAGGTGGGAGCGCATCTCGTGGGACGAGGCGGTGACCGACGTTGCCGACGCGCTGATCGACGCCATCGAGGACCAGGGGCCGGAGTCGATCATCACGATGATGGGCGCCGAGGGCGGCACGTGGACCGGTTTCGGGCACAACCGGTTGATGCAGATGCTCGGCGGCCTCGTAACGGACGTCAACGCCGAGATCAACGACTTCTCGCCGGGCATCTACGAGACGTTCGGCAAGTTCAATCTGTGCAGCAGCCTCGACGACCTCTTCCACGCCGAGGTCTTCCTGCTCTTCCAGACAAACCCCGTGTACACGATCACCGCGGCGTACCACTACATCGCCGAGGCGCGGTACAAGGGCTCGGAGGTGTACCTCTTCGCGCCGGACGTGAGTCCCTCGCACATGCACGCCGACTACTACCTGCCGACGCACTCCGGCACCGACAGCGCCTGGGCGCTGGGCGCGGCGCAGGTCGTGGTCAGCGAAGGGCTGTACGACGCCCCGTTCGTGCGGGAGCAGACGGACCTGCCGCTGCTGATCCGGCTGGACACGCGCTGCTACCTGCGCGGGTCGGACGTGGCCGAAGGCGGGCTGGACGACCAGTTCTACGTCTGGGACGCGCGCGCGGGAAAGATCGTCGCGGCCCCGCGGACCACACTGGACTTCGGCGAGGTCGAGCCGGCGCTCGAGGGCCGGTACCAAGCGACGCTGCGCGACGGCAGCAGGGTCGCCGTGGCGCCGGGCTTCGCCCTGATGCGCGAGCACCTCGACCGGCACTACACGCCGGAGCAGGCGAGCGCGATCTGCGGCATCCACGCGGACGAGATCCGCGCGCTCGGGCGGAAGGTGGCGCGCAAGCGCACGCTGGCGTTCGCGGGAGGCACATCGCTGAAGTACTACCACGGTGACCTGACGCTGCGGGCGGTGAACCTGCTGCTCGGCCTGACGGGGAACTTCGGGAAGAAGGGTACGGGCGTCGGCTGCTGGTCCGTCGGGCTGTTCGACGGGCCGACGATCGCGGGGGCGAAGGAGCGCACGGGCCGGCGCGCCGCGCGGAAGGTGATCCGCCAGCACGAGCAGTTGATGGAGATGTTCAAGCTCCTCGACGATACGCGGACCGACGAGATGGCCGGGATCGAGATGGCGGTGACGGCCGCCAAGATGGGGCAGGTGGGGATGATCCCGCCCGCCTTCTTCTGGTACTACCACTGCGGCTATCGCGAGAACTGGAACAAGGCGGCGTGGCACGACGGCGCGATGACGCGGAGCTTCGACGCGTACCTGCAGGAGGCGCTCGACAAGGGCTGGTGGGAAGGCGTCGTGCGGCCGGCGCCGGAGACCGAGCCGCGCGTGCTGTTCCAGTCCGGCGGGAACACGCTGCGGCGCGTGCGCGGTGGCCAGAACATGCTGCTCACGCACCTCTGGCCCAAGCTCAAGAAGGTCGTCACGCTCGACTACCGCATGAGCACCACGGCGTGCTGGTCCGACATCGTGCTGCCGGTGGCCAGCCAGTACGAACGCCCGGCGTTCCACCTGCCGACGCCGCACATGCTGCTGCTCATCTACAGCGACGAAGCGCAGAAGCCGCCGGGCGAGGCGAAGACCGAGTACGAGATCGCGCAGCTCATCGCCCGCAAGATCGAGGAGCGCGCGCGCCAGCGTGAGACGCTCGAGTACGTGGACAACCGGGGCGCCACAAGGCAGTACGCGGGGCTGTACGACCGCCTGACGCTGGATGGCGCCATCGCGCGGGAGGAGGACGCGGCGCGCGAGATGGTCGCGGACGGCACGATGACCGGCGCGCTGCCGGCCGACCTGACGTTCGCCGACGTGAAGCGCGACGGCTACGTGCGCTTCCAGGACTGGGGCATGTCGGTCCTCGCGCTGAACCAGGCCGGGGACATCGAGCCCGACTCGACCTTCGCCACGCTCACCTGGCACACGCGCGACAAGCTGCCGTACCCGACGCTGACGCGCCGAGCGCAGTACTACTTCGACCATCCGTGGTTCCTCGAAGCCGGTGAGGAGTGGCCGGCGTTCAAGCCCAACCCGAAGATGGGCGGTGATTATCCGTTCTTCATGACCTCGGGCCACAACCGCTGGTCGATCCACTCGATCCAGATCGCCAACAAGCTGATGCTGGAGACGCACCGCGGCGCGCCGCACATGGTGATGAACTCGGCGGACGCGATGCGTCGCGACATCGCCGATGACGAGGAGGTGCGCGTCTTCAACGACATGGGCGCGTTCAAGGTGCGCGTGAAGCTGTCGCCTGGCGTCATGCCGGGGCAGGTCGTGGTGTACAACGGCTGGGACCCGTACCAGTTCAGCGGCTGGCGCGGGCCGATGGACCTGGAGCCGGGCATGGTGAAGTGGCTCCACCTGGCCGGCGGCTACGGGCACCTGCGCTACTGGCCGATCCAGTGGCAGCCGACGCCCGTCGACCGCGGCGTGCGCGTGGACGTCGAGAAGATCGTCGAGGCCGTGCCGGCCGGCCGTGGGGCGCGGCCGCGCGATGCCAGGAAGGAGTGAGGGAATGTACGCAGAGACGCTTGTCCTGCCACCGGAGCTGATGGAGGCCGCCAAGAAGGCGGCGCTGGCCAAGAAGAAGCAGGCCGCCGCGAAGGCAGGCGCGGAAAAGCCAGCCACCGCGCGTGCTGCCACCGCAAAGGCTCGTCCGGCGGCCCGCGCCAAGCGGGCCGCCGCAACGCCCGTCGCCAAGGCCGCCACGGCACGCGGCGCCGCGGCCCGAACGCGGCCCGCCGCGCGCAGGAAGGCCACCGCGGCGAAACCGTCTGCTACGCCCAAGCGCGCGGCCTCGCGCGGCGGGCGGAAGGGGTAGACATGGCGGTCGCGGACACGGGCCGGCGCGTGCCGCTCAACCCTGACATGGTCGAGATGCCTGCCTCGGCAGGCGGGCTGCCGCGGCTCGTCGGATCGTGCTGCCCGGCGTGCGGCGCGCGTTTCGCCGCGCGGCGCGCGATCTGCCTGCAGTGCGCGTACCGGGGCCTCGAGCGCTGCACGCTGAGCCCGACGGGCACCGTGTGGACGTTCACGGTCGTCCGGCAGCAGCCGCCGGGGTCGGTCCCGCAGGTACCGTACGCGATCGCGCAGGTGCAGCTCGACGACGGACCGATCGTCGCCGCCCCACTGGTGGACACGGCGATCGAGGTGGTGCGCGTGGGGCTGCCGGTCGAGATGACGCTGTGCGACGCCGGCCGTGACGCAGACGGCAACACGCTCGTTGCGCACGCCTTCCGTGCGCGGCAGGAGGAGAAGCGATGACCGGCGAGCGCGACGTGGTGGTGCTCGGCGTGGGATTGCACCCGTTCGGGCGGTTCCCCGACCGGTCGCTGGACGACCTGGCGCGTCACGCGGCGGTGGCGGCGCTGGACGATGCCGGCATCACGTTCCGGGAGATCGAAGCGGGGTTCGTGGGCCGCGTCGGCGGCACCGGCCCGCCGGTGGGCGTCGGGACGCGCATCTTCAGCGAGCTGGGCCAGCACGGCATCCCGATCACGAACATCGAGCTGGCCTGCGGCAGCTCCTCGCGCGCGCTGATGCACGCCGCCGACATGATCCGTGCCGGCTCCGCAGAGACGGCGATGGTGATCGGCGTGGAGAAGATGGAGCGTGGCATGTTGCAGGTCGGCGGCGCGGGCGCGACGTCGTACGCATCGGTGATGGGGCTGAACGTCATGCCGGCGGCCTACGCGATGCGGGCGCAGCGGCACATGGCGGAGTACGGCACGAAGCCCGAGCACTTCGCGCAGGTCAGCGTGAAGGCGCACCGTAACGCCATGCACAACCCGTACGCCCAGTACCGCGTGGCGATCACGCTCGAAGAGGTGCTGGGCTCGCGTATGGTGTGCGACCCGCTGACGCTGTACCAGTGCTGCCCGACCAGCGACGGCGCGTCGGCGGTGGTCCTCGCGTCGGAGACGTGGGCGCGGCGCCGCACGGCGTCGCCGGTGTGGCTCGCCGCGTGGGCCGGCGGTTCGCCGGTGTACGAGAACGGACACGAGGGGCTGGGCGAAGGGCCGACGGGCGCCGTCGCGCGGCGCGCCTATGCGCGCGCCGGCATCGGCCCGGAGGACATCGACGTGACGCAGGTGCACGACGCGTTCACGCCAGGCGAGATCCTGACGATCGAGGAGCTCGGGTACGTCAAGCCGGGTGACGGAGGCCCGTTTGTCTTTGGCGGCGGCACCGAGATCACCGGCAAGTATCCCGTGAACACGGACGGCGGGCTCCTCAGCCGCGGCCACCCCATGGGGGCCACCGGGGGCGCCATGGTGACCGAGGTGGTGCGCCAGCTCCGCGGCCAGGCGGGCGCGCGGCAGGTCGAGGGCGCGCGCGCGGGGCTGGTGCAGAACGCGGGCATCGGGGGCGTCAACGTCCTCGTGCTGTCGGCCTGAGGTTGGGGGGAGCCACCATGCCGGGCATCGACCTGAACTTCGACCTGACACCGGACCAGGTGCAACTGCGCGAGCAGACGCACCGCTTCGCCGCGGAGGTGATGCGGCCGGCGGCGATGGAGCTGGACGCGCTGACGCCGGAGGAGGTGATCGCGCCGGAGTCGCCGCTGCGGCGGGTGTTCGCGCAGGCGTACAAGACGGGCTATCACCTGCGCGCCTTCCCGCCGGAGCTCGGCGGCCCGGGGCTGGCGCCGATGGACGGCTGGGTCGTCGGCGAGGAGATGGGCTGGGGGAACGGCGGGCTCTCGATCAGCCTGGGCGTCACCTCGATGCCGTTCCGGTTCGCGGCGATGACCGGGAATCCGGATCTGATGCGCGACGTCGTCCGTCCCTTCCTGGACGACACGGAGGGGCGATACATCGGCTGCTGGTGCGCGACGGAGCCGCAGCACGGCTCGGACGCGATCCTGCACGCAGGCGTGGACGCGCGGCCGGACATCCACTTCGAGTGCATGGCGCGGCGCGTCGGCGACGAGTGGGAGATCAACGGACAGAAGTCCGCGTGGGTGTCGAACGGCACGATCGCGACGCACACGCTCGGGTTCTTCTGCGCGGAGCCGTCGATGGGGATGGCGGGGACGGCGGTGGCCGTGGTGCCGCTGGACCTGCCGGGCGTCAGCCGCGGCAAGCCGCTGAACAAGCTGGGGCAGCGGGCGCTGAACCAGGGTGAGATCTTCTTCGACCACGTGCGGATCCCGCGCCATTACATGCTGGTCGAGCCGGGCGTGTTCGGGGCGGCGACGGACGGCATCCTGGCGGGCGCGAACGCGGGCATGAGCACGACGTTCTGCGGTGTTGCGCGGGCGGCGTTCGAGGAGGCGCTCGCGTACGCGCAGCAGCGCGTGCAGGGCGGCGTGCCGATCGCGTCGCACCAGCTCGTGCAGCGGCAGCTCTTCGACATGTTCACCCGGCTCGAAGCGGCGCGCTCGCTGTCGCGGCTGGCGACGAAGCGGCTGGCGAGCGGCCAACCGACGACGCACTACTCAATCGCCGCGAAGACCTACTGCACGCAGACGGCGCTGGACCTCGCATCGGCGGCAATCCAGACCTTCGGCGGGCTCGGGCTGGCCAAGGGGATGCTCGTCGAGATGCTGTTCCGGGACGCGCGCGCGTCGCTGATCGAGGACGGCGCCAACGACGTGCTGGCGCTCGCCGGCGCCCGCTTTCTGCTGCAGGACTGAGCGGTCGCGCCTGCCGATCCCCGTTCATCCGTTATGTCATCTATTCGGACCATCGCCGATCCTCGGCTGCGTGACGGCAGATCCCGCCAGCGCGACGGAGCGGCGCGCTCCCCCGCTTGACACACATATGTTCTACTTCTATCCTGCATCCATCGCGCGAGTCCACCCACAGGAGCGGCGCCGATGCCAGACGTCATCTTCGAAGAGATCGCCTGCAAGAGCGCACTCAACCGCGTCCACGCGCCCGGCCTGCCCTTCCGCTGGACGCTGAACCCGTACCGCGGCTGCCAGCACGCCTGCACCTACTGCTTCGCCCGCGGCACCCACGAGTTCCTGGGCTACGACGCGGGCAGGGACTTCGAAACGCGCATCGTCGTGAAGGTCAACGCGCCGGAGGCGCTGCGCCGTGACCTCGCGCGGCCGGCGTGGCGGCGCGAACGGATCGCCATCGGCACGGCCTGCGACCCGTACCAGCAGGCGGAGCTGAAGTACGGGCTCACGCACCGCGTCCTACGCGTCCTGCGCGAGTTCGCGAACCCCGCAAGCATCACGACGAAGTCGCCGCACATCGTCCGCGACGCGGACCTCCTGCAGGCGCTCGCCGCCGTCGCCGGCGTGACGGTCAACTTCAGCATCGCGACGCTCGACGAGGAGGTCTGGAAGCGCATCGAGCCGGCGACGGCCAGGCCCCGCAAGCGGCTGGAAGCGATGCGGCTGCTCTCCGAGCGCGGCATCCGTTGCGGCGTCCTGCTCGCGCCGGTGCTGCCGGGCCTGACGGACGACCCGGAAGACCTGCGGCGGGTGGTCGAGGCGGCGCGGGAGCACGGCGCCTCCTACATCCACGACAACATCCTCTACCTGAAGCCGGGCACCAGGGAATGGTTCATGCCGTTCCTGCGCGAGGCGTACCCGCACCTCTCGGAGCGGTACGCGGCGTACTATCGCGGGCCGTATGCGCCGGCGTCGTACACGTTGGAGGTGCACCGCAGGATTCAGACGCTCCGGCACGCCTACGGCCTCGGGTTGCCCTCCGAGGCACAGGAGGCGACCGCCGGCCAACTACAACTGGCGATGTGACCGCTCGGGGCCGGCGGCGAGCCGGGGCGTCGGGAAATGCCCGTACGCCGGTACCGCGTTGCACCCATTTTTCTTCAATCTGGCCGAGATACATTGTAATGAGGGTCTGCTCTCGCCGATGCTGAGATAGCGCGACGAGGCAACCACACGAGGACGCGCTCAGGCGCGCCAAATCACGGCCAGGAACGACGTCCATGGCACCCAGCGAGCTGGCAGTCCGGACCATCACCCCGACCATCGAGCTTCCCGAGATCGACGAGCGCCTGCCCGCTATGCTGCAGCCGGTGGCGGCGATGCGCGCCGCCACCATCAGCACCCTGACCGGCGAGGTGATCACGCACGGCGTCGCCGAGCTCGGGGGGACCGCGGAGGTCTGGACGGCGACTGTGGGCCGTCTGGATCGCCCCGGCGCGATGGCGAACGCCTACTTCGCGGGCGGCCTGCGCGAGATCCTGCTGAGCCTCAACGACGGGCGCGGGGCGCGGGCGCGCGTGGTCAGCACGCGGTTCGTGGCGTCGAGCGAGCGCATCTGCCAGCTTCGGGGGCTGGAGCCCCTCTCGCACGCCGCCGCCGCCTGAGCCCGGCGCCCTACCCGCGGCGCAGACGGCGAACGGCGCTTCGCCTACAATGCCCGCGTGATCCACCTGCTCCACGGCAGCGACGGCTACCGCATCCGCCACGCCCTGCGCGAGATCCGCGCCCAGGCCGACGCCGGCGACGGTATGCTCGACGCGAACACGACTGTGCTCGACGGTACCTCGCTGACGCCGGGCGAGCTGCTCGCGCACGCGCAGGCGGTGCCCTTCCTGGCGAGCGCGCGGCTGGTGATCGTCGAGGGGCTGCTCGCGCAGATCGGCGGCGGCCGGCGGGGGCGGCGGGGGAAGAAAGCAACGGACGGCGGCCCGCTGGCGGCGTGGGAGGCGGCAGCCGCGCAGCTCGCCGACGCGGCGACGATGCCCGCGAGCACCACGCTGGTCTTCGTCGAGGGAGAGCTGGCGAAGACCAACGCGGCGTTCCCGATCTTCGCGCCGATCGCGCACGCGGTGCAGTACGACAAGCTTGCGAAGGACGAGCTGCCCGGCTGGATCCAGCGCGCCGCGGACGCGCGCGGGCTACGGCTGGCGCCGCGCGCGCTGGCTGCTATCGCCCGGCTTACGGCCGGCGATCTGTGGACGGCCGAGAACGAGCTGGACAAGCTCGCGGCCTACGCGGCGGGCGACGTCGTCGACGAGGATGTGGTGTCCCGCGTCGTCAGCTCGGCGCAGGTGGCGCGCGTCTGGGACCTCGGTGACGCCGTCGTCGCTGGCGACGAGCGCGCGGCGCTGACGTCGATGCGGGCGCTGCTCGACGAGGGACAGGCGGCGCCGCTGCTGATGTTCATGCTTGTCCGCCAGTACCGCCAGATCGCGATCGTGAAAGACATGCGCGACCGCCGCGCCCGGCAGGACGAGATCGCGCGGGCCGCGGGCATTCCGGGCTTCCGCATCAACGCCGTGAGCGCGCTGGCCTCGCGCTACACCTGGCCGCTGCTCCGCGAGGCGTACGGCGCACTGCTCGATTCCGACCTGGCTGTGAAGCGCGGGCTGCGCGACGACGAGGCGTCGCTGCAACTGCTGGTGCACGAGCTATGCGCGCTGGCGCCGGGCGCGCGGCCGGCCGGCGGCTATGCGCCGCGGGCGGGCGCCGCCTCCGGCTGAAACATCGGGTTGAAGCAGGCCATACACGCGACCGGATTCATGCGCGCGGACGGAGCGAGGATGGCCCAGCTTTGTGACGAGCGCACCCTCTCAGCGGCGGCCGCGCAGGCCCGGCCCGCATTCGCCCGGCGTGCTGTCCCGCCTCAGGCCGTCGCCGGAGGGCTCGTGACCGTCAGAGGGATCACGTGAAGTTCGTTCCCGCCGACGACCAGGTGTAAAGCATAGACCCCGTATTGGGGGAACGTGACGCCAGCAAACTGAACAGCGATCCGCGCTTTGGCTTCGACGCCGGCGATGGGCTGCGCGATGGGAAACGATCCGTGTATCTCAGCGATATCAGCGCCGTCGGCATCAATCAACCTGATGACGAGATCCTTCTGACCCACCTCCGCGACGCTCGCGCTGAGTTGCGCGACGAAGAAGAACAACGGCTGTGTCCACGGCACGGTCTGAGCAAAGATCGTGTCGAATCCGACACCGAGAGCGTTGATCTTTGGCCCTCCGGCGTCGGCGTAATCGCAGACAAATGCAAAGTCCACCTTCAAGCCTCACCTCACAGATCTCGATATGCGCGGCCACGCGGCGCGATGACCGACACACGCACGATTTCGCGCGGTGCATCAATCGCAAAGACGATACGGTAGTCACCAACTCGCGACGCCCGACGCCCTCCGGCGTTCACCAAGACTTTCGAGTGAGAGCCATACGGATCTTGAGCTATCTGCCGAAGCCGATCGAGGACGCGTTGCCTCGTTCGCGGGTCGAGTCTCAGGAAGTACGCTTCGGCCTGTTTGGCGATCCGTACCTCGTAACTCACTCGCCGCCGGCGCTCTCCAGTTCACTGAGCGTCACATAATCGCCGCGCTCGATTTGCGCGTCTCCCGCGGCCGTCGCAGCCAGTTCCGCCTCCGATAACCCCTCTCCGATCTCGGCCGAGATGATGCAGCGCGTCGCGGTGAATGTCGCGGCGAGCGTAATGGACGACGAGCCTCTATCGATGACTGGCAGCAGCACCTTGGGCCGACGCCCTGGTGTGAAGTCCTGCACTTGCGTGGCCATCCTCATCCCTCCCATCTGTCAGTCTACCATCGTCGCAGGTCGCGCGGCCCGTAGCGTCAAGCATCGCCTGTCGCGCCGCGTCGTGCAAGATGGCGGCCGGCCGGCGGCTATGCGCGGCGGGCGGGCGCCGCCTCCGGCTGAAACATCGGGTTGAAGCAGGCGGCGTGGTGCGCCTCCGCGACCTCCACGAGCGCGGGCCACGGCTCGCTGCGACAGACGCTGATCGCTTTCGGGCAGCGCGGGAGGAACGCGCACTCCGGCGCCGTGGAGCCGGGCTCCGGCGGCGCGCCGCGGATCGGCGTCAGACGCTCGTCCGGCCGGTCGACGCGCGGGCGTGCGGCCATCAGGCCGGCACTGTAGGGGTGACGCGGACGCGCGAAGACGTCGGCCGCCGACGCCCGTTCGACGATCCGCCCCGCGTACATCACGGCCACGTCGTCGGCCATACCGGCGACCACGCCGAGGTCGTGGGTGATGAGCACGATCGCGGCGCCGAGGTGCTCGCGGAGGCCGTCGAGGTCGCGCAGGACAACGGCCTGCTGCGTGACATCGAGCGCGGAGGTCGGCTCGTCGGCGATGATCACCTTCGGGCGCAGGACCGTGGCGATGGCGATCATCACGCGCTGACACATGCCGCCGGAGAGCTGGAAGGGGTAGGCATCGATAACCCGCTCCGGGTCGGCGAGCCGCTGCCGGCGCAGCGCCTCCAGGGTCATGCGCCGCGCCTCGCGCTTCGAGACCGCTGTGTGGGTACGGATGATCTCGTCGAGCTGCGAGCCGACGGTAAGCACGGGGTTCAGCCCGCTCGCGGGGTCCTGGAAGACCATCGAGATCTCGGCGCCGCGCAGCGGGCGGAGGTCGCCGTCCTTCATCGCCAGCAGGTCGCGGCCATCGAACAGCACGCGGCCTGCCTCGATGCGCCCGGGCGACGGCACGAGGCCGAGGATGGAGAGCGCGATGGTCGTCTTCCCGCAGCCGCTTTCGCCGACGATCGCGAGGGTGCGGCCCGACTCCACGCCGAAGCTCACGCCATCGACGGCGCGCACGGTGTGGTCGCGCCCGTGGTAGGAGACGCGGAGGTCTTCGACGCGAAGGATCTCGGCCATGGCTGTCCCCGCGTGATGCTGCGGCGCTTCGCAGGCGGCGGTTGCCGCAGACCGAGTATAGCGGGCGCGCCCCCCGGCCCGGTGGGCGATGAGGCAGCGCTTCCCCGGCACGGCCGCGGGCGCGCGGTCAGTCGCGGCGGCCGATGGTCGCCAGCACCTTCCCCTGCACCTCGACGTTGTCCGCCTCGGTGAAGATCGGCTTCATGGTGCTGTTCGCGGGTTGCAGGCGCACGCGGTCGCCCTCGCGGTAGAACTTCTTGAGCGTGGCCTCGTTCTCGCGCTTGAGCCAGGCGGCGACCATGTCGCCGTCGTCGCAGGAGGATGTCTGTTCGAGGATGACGAGGTCGCCGTCGTTGACGAGCGCATCGATCATCGACGTACCGCGCACCTTGAGGGCGAAGACATTGGTCTTGCCGCGCGTCAGGTCTTCGGTGGCGTCGAAGACGTTGTCGTAGTCGATGCTCTCCCACGTATCTGGGGAGGGCACGGGGATCGGCTGCCCGGCGGCGATGGTGCCGATGATCGGGACGGGGACGGTGCGGGGGCGGCGGGAGCCGCGGTCGAGCAGCTCGATGGCGCGGGAGACCTCGCGGTCGCGGCGGATGAAGCCCAGGCGTTCGAGCGCCTTGAGGTTGTAGTCGACGACGGAGGTCGAGCTGATGTCGCAACCAACCTGGATGTCGCGGATGCTCGGCGGGTAGTCATGCTCGTTGATGAACTCACGCATGAACTGGAGGATGCCCTGCTGCTTCGCAGAGAGACCCTTCATCAAGTTCCGCTCCTTCCCCCGCCGGCTGCCCATCGCCCGGCACTCGTCTGTTCGAAACGCCTGTTCTAGCGCGCATGGTACGGCTCCGCGCCCGCGCTTGTCAAGCGGGGCACGAGCGGGGCGTCGGCGGCCGGAGTTGGGTTGCGGGCGAGGCGGGCCCAGATGCGCCGCAGCATGGACCAGCAGCGTCGCTACCCCGAGATGGCGAGGACGAAAGCGCCCCGGACGGCACCTCCACGGTGTACATTGGCGGGCGTGTACGAGGAGCGGCGCAGCGGCACCGGCGCGGTCACCGGCGTCACGAAGTACTACCAGCCGGTGAGATGTGATCGCTGAGCAGGTGATGCATAGGTGAGAACACATATGCGCCTCAGGTTGACGCCCGTCGTTGGCTTCGCGATCCTCTGGCTGAGTGCTGGGTGTGGAGGCGCGACCAGCAACGTGCCGCTGCCCCCAGGAGACGTAGCGGTAGTTACCGGAAATCCAACATCAAGCGATCGCGGAGATCTGGTACTCATACCCTTGTCCGGGAATACATCGACTGTCCTCGGCTCCGGCGTGAGTGGCAACGATGCACTCGCCTATCTGCCCACCTGGCGCGCTATTGTCGCCGTCGACTACGACGAAGGTGCGCCTCGGATTGCCAGTTACCAGGTCGGCGATCAAACGATCACCAAGGTTGCGGCCGGGCACCATCCCGTGGTACGCAACACGTCCGTTGCGTTTTGCGATGCAAGTGGACGTCTCGACGTCATGGATCTTGAAAGAGGCGTCGCCTCCGTCGTCGCTGACATCGGCACGAATAGTTGCACGCCGATGGCGTGGTCGACGGACGGACGACTGGCGTTCATAGCGCGAACGCCGACCCCAATGGCTACGCCTTCGTCAATCTCGCTCGACATTCGCGGCACTGATGGGAACATTAAGGAGATCGCGGTTCCTGAGGCGACGCTTGGCGTTACTGCACTATCTTGGTCGGCCGACAGCACCCGTATCGCGATGAGCGTGGACCATCGCCAAATCATTGTCAAAGACGCCGCTACTGGAGACACTGTGTACTCGTTTGTCGGCGATCTTGCCCGATATGCTCCGGAGAAAGACGAGCTCGCGATCCTTCAGTACTCCACGACAGACTTGGATGCCTCGATCTCCATTTATTCTGGCACGAGCTTAAAAGGCAGGCGAGACCTTGGCAAGATTCGAAGGTATGGACTCGACTGGATCGCCGGAAGCGACTCCGTTGTCGTCGCAATGGACACTGCTGTCGGTGTCTGGCAGTTACGCACGGGCACGTTTACGAGTCTCGCTGCTGGCAAGAAGGTGTTCGGCAATATTCGGTGGATCCCGCCGTA
>JAGWOC010000067.1 GCA_028872875.1 Chloroflexota bacterium
TGCGGCCATACGGCCTGCATCATCTGGCGCGTGGTGCGCCGCCCGCTCGCCGAGGCCGAGCGGCGTCTTAGCGAGGAGTGGCCCAGCGCGGCCTGCACCGTCTGGCGCGTGGTGCGCCGCTGGGCAGAACGCTGCCCGGTGTGCGAGGGCAGGCAGTTCGTCGGCTGGCCTCCGGGCGGCGCGGGATCATCCTCCGACAGCGGCGGGCCGTGGTTGTGTCGGCCGTGCGGAGGCACGGGGAGCGTGTGGGGCGCCGACGCGAGGCCGAGCGGCCTCGGCGAGGGGGGGCGGTGACCGTCCACACGCACCATTGGCAGCTTGACCCTCCATCCGCGGATGCTACCGTCGCGGCGCACTGCGCCTGTGGCGCCCGCCGGGATTTCCGCGCTGAACTGACCGAGCTTGAGCGCCTCGCCCTGGTCACGCTGCACCGTCCGCGCGCGGCGCTCGAACACTGGCCTGTGACCGACCACCGTGTGCGTCAGGCGATGATGGCGGCGAAGCGGAGGCGGCATGGATCACGCTGACCTGCTGGAGGCGATCACGCTCGACGTGCTGCGCCTCACACTCGATGCCACAACGCCGGCGAGCACCAGGCGCCGGCTGATCCGCAGCCTCCCGCACCTGTGCGCGGCGATCGAGGAGCTGCTCGCCGGTGAGGGGGAGAGAGAGGAGGCGGCACGCGCTGGCAGTCCGACGATGTGAGTTCGGGCAGGGCGGCCCGCCCTCGACGGGCCGCCCTGCCTCCCTGAAAGGACAAACCCCATGCCCAAAGCAACATCACCATCAACCGTCCCCGCCGTCACGTCCGACGGCGAGATCGTCTCGCGCGGGCGTCTGCGGGCGATCCCGCTCGCCGGCGCTGACCCGGCCGCCATCAACGCCCTGCTCGACGCGGCCGTCGACGCACAGCAGATCACCGGCGATATCGAGGTCATCCCCCATGTCAAGCAGGAGCTCGTCGGCAGGCCGTTCGTGATCGCCGGCTGGCAGTGGCTTTGGTCGAAAGAGCACGATGCCGAGTACGCTGTGCTGCACATCGTCCGCATGGATGAGGGCCACCGCGGTGAGCAGTTTGCGATGACGACGGGCGAGTACGGCATCCTGCAGGTGCTCCGCCTGGCTGAGGAGCAGGGCGTCAATATGGTGCGCTGCTCGAAGGGGCTCCGCACCAGCGACTACCCGGAGCGCGGGTCGCCCGGCGACCCCGACTACCGCCCGGCGGGCACCGGCTACTGGATCGCCTGACCCGTGGCGCGCGCGGGTACGGCACGGAGCGCTGCCAACCAGGCCGCCTATGTGGCCGGCTGGCGCGGCGCCCGCGGCGGGGCTGCGGGCGCCGCCCGCGCGCGCCAGGCGGAGTACCGGGCCCACCCGCGCACCGCCCGCCTCAACGAGCGCCTCTACGCCGAGGGTGTCACCGGCGCCGGTGGCGGCGCGAAGGGCGCCTGGGCGGCGTGGCGCCGGATCACACAGGACCGGGGGCCGGCGCACACCTATCAGCGCGGCGGCGAACAGGGCCAGTACCGGGCGATGCTTGAGCAGGCGCTCCGCTCGCACGGGCGCGCTGACCTCTTCGGCGCCCGGCGCCAGTACGCGCGCTGGGACTCCGAGTTCAACCGCCTCTACCGGGCCGCACTGCGCGACAGTTTCCGCCACACGCGCTTCGGGCCCTACCACGACCTGCTGGTCTACCTGGGCTGGCGCCCGGGAGGAAAGGAGACGCCACGATGGGCGGCCGGAAACACACCGAAAGCCAAGCCGCGAAGTTGAGCCCTGGAGCTCGCATGGCGATCGAGCGCTGGGAGGGGCGCGCAAAATGGCCGTCGCGCAAAATGACCCCTGAGGAGGCGCTGCGCCGCTGGGTGCAGGGCTGCCAGGACTCGGCCGGCACGGCGCGGAAAAAAGTCCGAACATTGACATAATAAACGCGCACAACGCGGGCTGACTGTGGGATAATAGCTCCAGATGGGACGCGTACGGAGCGTCCGGCAGTGGAGCGGTGGCCGGAGCGTCTGGATGAGAGAGTTCGTCGCCATCGACGGCGAGGGTGTGACGCGCGAGGACGGCTCGCACGTCTACACCCTGCTGGCCGCGTCGGACGGGTCGTACATCGAGGATTGGTCGCGCGGGCTCGACACCGCGCACTGCCTGGAGTACCTGCTCGGGCTCCAGGCGCGTCACCGGGACGCGACGATCATCATCTACGGCGGCGGCTACGACCAGCAGATGTGGCTCCGCGATGTCGATGACGCGGGTTTCGCCGCGCTCGCCCAGGAGCGCTGGCTCGACGTGCGCGTGCCGGGCCGCACCTACCGCGTGCAGTCGCTGTTTCGGCACACGTTCTACGCCGCGCACGGGCATTACGACGACGCGCGGCGCCGCCGCGTGCGCGACCGCTACGTCCGCGTCTGGGACGTGATCGGCTGGTTCCAGAGCACGTTCGCGGACGCTGTGGAGCACTGGGGCGTCCGCGATGCCGCCTGGCTCGCCGAGCTGCGGCGTATGAAGGATGCGCGGCCGGAGTTCGACGCGGCCGCCCGCGCGCGGATCCGCGACTACTGCCTCGCGGAGTGCCGGGCGCTCGTCGACCTGATGGGCCGCGTCGCCGGCACGCTCGACGAGCTCGGCATCGCGCCGCGCCGCTGGGATGGCGCCGGTGCTGGCGCCGCCGCCCTGCTGCGCCAGCACCAGACCGACCGCCAGATCGTGCGCCCGGCGAACGCTAACCTCAGGGACGCGGTGATGCGCGCGTATTTTGGCGGCCGCGTCCAGATCATGGGCGCCGGCGTCGTTGACGGCCCGTCGTACACGGCGGACTTGCACGGGGCGTACGCGCGCGAGGTGATCGGCCTGCCATCGCTTGCCGGCTCGTGGAAGTACCAATCGTACGTCTACGGCGGCGCGCCGTCCTGTGATCAGCTACACCCGCACAGCCTCTATCAGGTGCGCTGGAGCTGTCCGGACGGCCAGCGGCTGACCCCGCTCCCCTACCGGCAGGACGGCGAGATCCTCTGGCCGCTGATGGGCGAGGGCTGGTACTGGGGCGTCGAGCTGCGCGCCGCTATGCGCGCCGTGCCGGCGGCCTACAGCATCCGCGCGGCGTGGATCTACACGCCGGATGACTATCCGGTGCCAGCCCTCACACTGCCGCTCGGCTGGCTCCAGCGCTACTGGAACCAGCGCATGGCGTGGAAGCGCGCCGGCGACCCGCGCGAGCGGCCGCTGAAGCTGATCCTCGCCGCGATCTACGGCAAGTTTGTGCAGGGGAACCGGCAGTGCCAGTCGCGGTCGTGTAAGCGGCACGCGGGAGAGGCGTACCGGCCGTCGAAGCGCGGCGACCGCTGCGGCGAGCGCGTGCCGGCCTACCAGTCGTACATCTGGGGTGGGCTGGTGACCGCCGGCGTACGGGCCCGCGTGGTCGAGGCGGCGGCCGCCGCCGGCGATGATCTGGTCGCGATCGCCACCGACAGCATCATCGCGCGGGTCCCTCTGATGCTCCCCGACAGCACCGGCCGCTGGAAGTACGGTGAGATCGAGCCGGGGCTGCTCTGCTGCCAGCCCGGCGTCATGCTCAGCCCCGGACAGCAGTACCTCCGGCTGCGCGGCTACCGGGGCGAGGTCGACTACCAGGAGCTTGCGGATGCCTGGTGCGCCGGGCAGTTCGCGGGGGTGCTGCATGTGCGGCAGCGCTACTTCATCTCCGCGCGCTGGGCGCACCGGCTGGGAGATCGCGGCTACTGGCGCACCTGGCAGGACATCCCGCGCGAGCTGTCGTTCGCGCCGCGCGGCTACCCGCGCGCCGATTACTACGCCTGGCCGCGGCGTTACGGTGACTGGGAGCCGATCCTACCCTACGCGGCGCCGGCCGGCGTCTGGGGCCTCTCGGAGCCCTACCAGCCGCGCGCGCAGGACATCATGGAGTCGGAGGAGACGGCGTTGCAGCACCTCGTCGAGGATCAGCCCGACGAGGCGATCGAGACGGGGGTGATCTAGATGATCATCGACGTGGCCTGGTCGGCGACAGCGGTTGTCGCGCTGGTCGTGCTCGGCGGCCTGGTGGCCAACTGGCGCGATTGGCGCCACGAGCACGAGCACGAGTGGTCGTACCGCGTCGTTGCGCCGGGGACGTACCTGCGCCGCTGCCGCTGCGGCGCTGTCGAGGAGTGCACGGTCAGGAGGTATCCATGACGCTGCCCGTCTATAACGCGATCGACCTCTCGTACAGCACCCTGCGGCCGGAGGCCATCCCGCCGCGGGTTAACCTCGTGATCCAAAATCTCTGGGACGGTGTGAAACAGCCGGCGCCGCGCGTGACTAACCTGCGCGCCGCGCTCGCCGCGGGTAAGCAGATCGCGGGGTACGTCGTCCTGACGGGCCGTGGCGGCGATCTGTCGATGGCGCGCAGCGGCGTCCCGGATGACATCTGGGCGGCGCTCTGGTTCGTCGCGCTCGATGTGGAGCTGGCGGGCGTGACCTCGCCGGACATCGAGCAGGCGCTGACGATGCTGCGCGTCTACGGCCGGCTGGAGCGCGTGATCTACACGCGCCGCGGCTACTGGGAGACGAGCGGCCTTGTGGCGCCGCCTGATACGCTGCTCTGGGACGCGCGCTATGCCGGCGACGATGGCATCGTGCCGCCGTTCGTGCCGTACGGCGGCTGGACGGAGGCGACGCTGCTCGGCACGCAGGTGCGCGGCACAACGGCGATCGCGCCCGGCGTCGACGCTGACCTCAACTGGATCGACCTGAGCAAACTGGGAGGGACAACCGTGACGGACACAACGCAGACCCTGGCGGCGCGACAGTACCTCGCCGGCGCCGCGCTGAGCAACGACATGGAGGCGCTTGTGCGGCTGCTCGTCTATTTCGGCGTGCTGCCCGCGGGTACGGCGGCGCTCAAGGCGGCGATCAGTGGCTGACCTGCGGCAGGGCGTCGCGCGTGCCTTCGGCGTGCCGGACACGGAGGCGATCGTCGCGCGCCTTGACGCCCGGCTGGCCGAGATGATCGAGATGCAGCGCGCCGCGGTCGAGCAGCTGATCGTGGCCGTGCACCTGCTCGACGAGATGGCGCGTGCCGAGGCGCGCCTCGAACGCAGGCTGGGAGGAGACAATGACGGACCTGACCGACGATGAACGGGCCGAGCTGCTGCGCCTGCGCGCAGAGCGGCAGGAGGCGGAGTTGCGGCGCATCGCCCGCGAGGAGGCGGAGCGCGTGCTCGCCGCCGCCGAGCGCCGGCGCCCGCCTCCCGAGCCGCCGGCGCCCCCAGATGATGAGCCGGACGATGACGAGGAGGACGAGCCGCCGCTCGACCGCCTGCCGGATGATGAGCCGGACGAGCCGGCCGAGCCGGAGCTGCCGCCGGAACGGCCGCATCCGCTCCACAGGAGGGTGATCGGTGGACGATGACATGGAGCTCGATCCAGGCGACGCGAGCGGCACGGTCGAGCCGCCGCCCGCCGCGCTCGAAACGCCGGACGGCCCGTCTGGGATGCCTCCGGCTCCCCGCAAGCGCGGCCGTGGCCGGCCGCGCAAGGTGACACGCACGCCTGAGGAGCAGCGCATCCTCAGGCGCGTGCAGCGGCGCGAGGCGGCGCTCCGGCGGGCGCGCGAGCTGCAGATGCCAGGGCCCGACGAGGTGCCGGAGGCGGTGCGCAAGGCGCGCGCCGCGCGCGACCGCCAGCCGCCGAAGCGCGGGCCGGCGCCTCAGCCGGAGCCGGCGCCGGCGCTGCCCGCCGACCTGCGGGAGCAGATCACGTCGGCGCTCAAGATGGCCAACCAGGCATACTGCGCCTTCGCGCGTTGCGACTGCCGCCAGCGCGAGCGGCCCGAGGGCTACCCGGCCCGCATCGGGCATTACTGGGACTGTCCGCAGTCGCGGGCGCTCGATGAACCGGAGGCGCTGGCGCTGGCGGACGCGCTCGCCGGCGAGGTCGAGGCACATCCGCAGTGGCTCAGCCAGTGGGACCGGCTCAAGGCCTGGGCGCCACACCTGGCGCTCGCCTGGGTGGTCGTGCAGATCGCCGCGGTGCGGTTCACCACGCCGCCGATGCCGCCGACGCCTCAACCTGAGCCTGAGACAGGCCGTACGGCTGAGGACGGGCTCTATCAGTACGTGGTGCGCGAAGACGGCTCGTACGGGCCGAGAGAGGTTACCGGAGAGGTCACCAATGAAACTCCTGACGGTCGATGACCTGCTGACCATGGATGAGTGCGACCTGCGCAATCTCTACGAGCGCGTGGCGTACGCCCACCACCTGCGGTTCGGATGCTCTGATGCGGTTCATCTGGTCATGGGCGGGTGCCCTTTCGCCCGAGCCGCCTGGTCGTGAGCGCGGAGATCCCCGGTCAGCCGTTTCGCTGGCGCGTCGGCCAGCACATCTCGATTGTCGGCCGCAACGGCTCGGGCAAGTCGATGCTGGCGTCGCGGATGCTCTCCCAGCGCCGCTGGCGCATCATCGTGCGGACGAAGCCCGACAACATCGAGTACCCGGACGCGCTCGTGGTGCAGACGGCGGCCGAGCTGATGGCGCGCCGCGACGTGGACGCCTTCGTGCTCGACCCTGAATACGAGCGTCAACCTGAGGAGATCTGGCAGACGCTGGAGTACGCCTACCGCACCGAACGCTGGACGATCTACATCGATGAGCTGCTGATGGTCGACAAGCAGCTGGCGTTGACGCCGGAAGTCGACAAGCTCCTGACGCAGGGGCGCTCGAAGGGGATCAGTGTAGTCGTGGGGATGCAGCGGCCGGCGCAGGTCAGCCGTTTCGCGCTCAGCGAGTCGATGCATGTGATCTCGTTTGCCCTTGAGCGGCGCGACGCGAAGATCATCGGCGAGGCGTGCGGGGACCGGATGCAGCGTACTGTCGAGGACCTCGGGCGCTACGAGTTCGCCTGGCGCGAGAGTGTCTCGCGGCGGATCTGGACGGGGCGGCTCGACATCAAGACGGGCCGGCTGGTGGCGACGTGAGCATGTTCGGGCCGGGCGAGGGGAAGCCGCCGCTGCGCGAGCCGCCGATGGTCTGGATCACCACGCCGTGCTGCGGTTGGTGCGGCCGTCACCGCGAACGGCGGCGCTGGACGCTCATCTGCGCGAACTGCGACAGGGCCTGGATCATCGAGTCGGGCTACAGCGCCGGGCGCCGGCAGGTCGTGATCACCGAGGGTGTGCGTGACTGACCCTCCTGTCTATCGCTTCAAATGTCCGATGTGCTTCCGCGTCGCCCGCCTCTACTACCGGCCGGAGCGGCCGCTCCCCACCTGCGCCGGCGGCGGCCCCGGCGGCCCGCACCCGGTGACAGTGCTCGTGTGCGAGCGGTACGACATCTACCGGGAGATGTTCGACCGCTTCCAGCGCGGCGGCTATCTGCGTAAGCCGGTGATCCATACGCGCAACTGGTGGCGCTATCCGGTCGAGCGGCCGGGCGAGCGCGTCGAGGACATCGGCGACCACTGGACGCGCTAGGCGCCCTTGACAGATCCCCTCGCACTTTCTAGACATAAGGCTATGGAAGGGCACTTTCACCACGACGCCGTGGAGATCGTCTTCATCGGCCTCTCCGCACTCCTCGTCTTCAACTTGATCCGGCTCGTCGCGGCGCAGCTCGCCAAGGGCCCTGGCCTGATCGGCCAGATCGGCCTGGCGGCGGGCGGCCTCGCGACCTAGGAGGACACATGGCCATCCAGACCGCCCCGAACGTGCAGACGCCGCTCCCGCAGGCGGCGATCAGCGGCCAGCAGCAGGGGCGCATCCCGTTCCGCCGCGCCACCTATGAGCGTGGCCAGCTCATGGACGGCGACACGGTGACACCGGGCGCCTCTCAGCAGATCCTCCAGCACAACGTGATCGGCGACGGCTACATGTACGCGATCATCGACCGCGTGGTGGCCAACGCCAGCGGCAACGCCGCCACGGTCGCCTACGCCGAGGACGCGCCCTGGAGCTTCTTCCAGCGCACTCAGCTCTCAGACGTGTCGGGTGACCTGATCAACCTCTCGGGCTACGAGCTCTACCTGAGCAACCTGCTCCAGGGCCAGTACGCCGTCTTCTTGCCGGACTCGACGGCGCACAGTGCGCTCTTCGTGCTCACGTCCGGCGCGGGCGGCACGGGCGGGAGCTACGCGTTCAGCGTGAGGTACCCGGTCGCCCTCAACCACCGCGACCTGGTGGGCATCGCCGCCAACCAGTCGCAGACGATCAAATACACGCTGACCGAGACCGTGGCGCCGAGCGCCAACATCTACACGACGGCGCCGACAACGGTGCCGCAGGCGGCGATCACGCGCGCCTATGTCAACTACGCCGTGCCCAACACGACATCGGCGACAGGGGTGCCGCAGGACGTGATCCCGCCATCGTGGGGGGTCATCCATCGGCTCTCGAGCGCCACGCTCGACGTGCCGGCCGGCGGCAGCGTCATCCGCCACAACCTGCGCCAGGTCGGCCAGACGATCCGCGGCCTCGTGCTGATCTTCCGGAGCAACGGCTCGCGGGCGACGGCGGAGACCAACAACCCGACGAACATCCAGATGATCGCCGGCTCGGCGACCATCTTTAACCTGGACTGGGCGACGCTCAAGGAGCAGGCGTTCAGACGCTTCGGCTTCGACATGCCGAACGGGGTGCTGCCGCTCGACTGGATCCATGACTTCCGCGAGAGGGCCGGCGACGAGGTGGGCGATGACTACCTGCACACGCGGGACCTGACGAGCCTTTACCTCAACATCACGTACCCGACGGGCTTCGGCTCGACCAACAACAGCCTGACGGCGATCACGGACGAGCTGCTCAATGTCGCCTAGGGAGGCCTGATGCACCCCATGATCGCTGACCGCATCGGCCGCCCCGACCTCGCCGCGCAGTCGCCCTACGGGCCGCCGACGGGCACGGGCACGGGCGGCCAGATCGGCATCTCGGGCTCGCTCGGCATCGGCGCGTCCGGGACGACCGGGCTCGTGCTGCTGCTGATCGTCGCGGCGGGGCTGACAGCGTTTAGCTGGTGGACACGGAGGTAGCTATGAAGATCCATTGGGGGGCGTTCGCTGTCGGCATCGCCATCGGCGGCGTCGCGGCGTACTGGATGAAGCGCCCGGCGCGGGGAGGCTGACCATGAACATCGAAATGGCGCTGGCGCTGATCATCGGCGCCCTGATCGGCTACTACGTCGTGGGCCACTACATGGTCGCGGGGAAGCCGGCATGACACAGCAGCGCCTCCGGCTCCTGATCGCCGGCGTCGTCGCGCTGATCGCCCTGCTGGGCGCGATCGTGATCGGCCTGCTGCACGACACGGAACCGACGTCGGTGACGGTGGCGCTCAGCGCCGCCCTGGCGTTCCTCTTCGGGACGCTGACCAACGGCTCAGGGACGGGCTCGCCACCGAAGCCATGAACGCTCTCGGCGTGGCGCTGATCGGCTTCGGCGTGCTGCTGCTGTACTGGCTGTACGTCGAGCCGCATGCGGCGGCGCAGCCGGCGCCCTCGGGGCCACCGTCGGCGTACGGGCCGGTGCCGGGAGCGCCGAGTCCGTTCGGGGCGATAGGATAGAGCGATGGACGTGCAGGATGAGATCACCGCCGCCATGCTGATCGTCGGCCTGGCGGTGCTGATCTCCACACGCTGGTTCGCGGCGGCCCGGGCATGGGTGCAGGGGATGACGGGCGTCGTCCAGGCGGCGCAGAGGGCGCCGGCCGCGGGGCCAGCGGCGCCCTCTGCGCCATCACAGCCGCAGTCGTACGGCGTCCAGGGGACGCCGGGAGGGTTGACATGAGCATGGTGCCACCGGCGGCGGGCCCGCCCGTCCAGGATGGCGCCAGCGCGGCGGGTCCGGGCTCCGGACTCACGATACGCTGGCTGGGCGCCCTCTTTGGCCTCTGGCTGATCCTCATGCTGCTCTCGGCGCCAGAGGGGACGCGCGACCTCGCCGTGGCGCTGGCCTGGCTGATCGCCGTCTCGGCGCTCTACGTCGCCGCCGACCGGCAGCACGGTAATCTGTTCGGTACGATCACAGGAGGGTAGGAGATGGTCGCAACATACACAGACACGGAGCAGCGGGCGCCGGACGGCGTGCACTGTGTGCACTGCGGCGCCGACTCGACGGCCGCGCTCAACGAGAGCCGGGCGGCGTATGAGGCGTGGTGGGCGGAGCACAGCCATGTCGGCCACGCGCTGCGCGAGGCGGCGCAGAGCGCGCCGGCGCCGCTCGCCCGCGCGCTCATCGCCCTCGCCGAGCACCTGGGAGGCTGAGCGATGGTCATCAAGGACGTGTTCTCGATCGCGACGGCGATCATCGTGCTCGCCGGGCTGTCCATGGCGATCCTGCACGGCGGCGAGACCGCCCGCGTGATCGAGGCCGGCACGAACGGCTTCGCGTCGCTGATCAAGGCAGCGACCGTACAGGGTTGAGATGGTCAGCCGCCGCAAGGCGCGCACCATCCTGCGCCACGGTTCGGTGCGCGGCCACAGGCTGACGCCGCGGCAGCGCCGCTACTTCGGCGCCCGTGCCAGCGGGCAGCCGCGGAAGAGGAGACGGAGACGACGATGACGGTCAACGAGGTCGTACGGGCGATCCGCCGCCGCTGGGTCGGCCAGGCGCAGGCCGGCGTCGAACGCGGCGAGCCGGTGCCGCGCGTCCGCGCCGGGCGCGGCGTGCCGGTGCCACCGTCAGGGCTGCCCGTGCCGCCGCCGGTGCCGCGCATGTCGGGCGGCATCCTCGTCTCGATGGTGCCCGAGCCGCCGTTTATGCTCACCGGAGACGCTTTCGACCCGCCGCACAGCGCCGATGCCTTCTGGTACCTGCCGGCGGCCGGCATCTACGCGCGCGGCCAGGTAGGCCGCCACACGCAGGTCGGGCTCCGTCACCGCGGGTCGCTGCGTCAGTGGGGCAACCAGGACGTGGCGAGCGGGCCCGAGGGGACGATCGTGTTGTACCCGCCGCGCCTGCCGCGAGCGATGGCGGGCCCGCGCGCCGTCGGCAACAACGCCATGCAGCGCGTCATCCGCGCTGTGCCACAGACGCCGGGGATCACGGTCGTGCAGGCGACGCAGCCGCAGGGGGGCTGGCCATGACCTGGTGGCAGCGGCTCCTCGCCTACCTGCGGCCGGCGCAGCCCAGGCAGCCGGTCGGCATCGGCTTCCCGATCGCACGCGGGCCGGGAGCGCCGGTCAGCGGCCCGATCCAGCCGAGGCAAGAGCCTAGGCAGCCGGTCAGCATTGGCTTTCCGATCGCGCGTCAGTACGGCGGCGGGACGCCAGAGCCTGGCCTACCCTACGTGCTCCAGCACTACGGCGAGACAATCGGCGGCCACACGTACAACATCTTCGACCTAGCGCGGCTGGCGCGTGAGGGGTTCCGGCCGCCCTCGCCGGTGGCGGTGCGGACGGCGATGGACCGCTCGCAAGCGCCGACGACGCAGCGCCCTGCCGGGACGCACCCCGACGTGGCGCCACCCCCGGCGGTGACATATGGCGGCTAACCCTACAGGCCCGTCGGGCGCGATCACCTCTCGCCTGACGCATCGTGTCGGGCCGCTGCCCGTCTGGGGCTGGGCTGTCGTCATCGGTGGCGGCCTCGGTGGCATCCTCTGGCTGCGCAGCCGTGGCAAGGGCGCGACGGGAGCGGCGGTTGTACCGACCTACGCGCCGGCGCAGCCCGATGGCGGCACAGGCTACAGCCTGCCGCCGGCGCTGGCGCCGATCGCCACGCCGAGCCCGCCCGGGCCAGTCACACCGCCTCAGACGCCGCCGGCGACTGTCACCGTGCCGGGCGGCACGCTGCCGACCGTCACCGTCCCGGCGACTACGCTGCTGCCCGGTGGCAACGCGCCACAGGCTACGAGCCCGGACGATACAGCCGCGAACTGGGCGCGCTCGCTCGTGCCGCGCAGCGCTGCACTGCACCCGATCCTTCCCGGCACACCGGAAGCCGCGGATGTGATCCGCGCATCGCAGCCGACGTTCGACCCGTTCCACTACACCGGCTCTGACCCGTCGCTCATCGCCTATCACGCCTTCCTCGTCGCGCGGGGGCTGGCGACGCCATGACCACGAGCACCGGGACATCGCTGGTCGATGAGATCGCCATGCGTGCGGGCGGCGACCCACGCGTCGAGCTCTCGATGCTGATGGGCGCGCTGCTTGAGGGCGGCTCGCTCACCGGGCCCTGGAGCCCCAACCTCTCCGACCCCAACGGCGGCTCCTGGGGGCCGTTCCAGATCAACGGGGGGGGGCCACGGGCGAATGACCCGGCCTACGCGGTGGACTACATGCTGCCGCGCTACCAGCAGGCGGTGGCGATGGTTGACCCGCAGCTCTGGCGCAGCGACCCGAAGCTGGCGGCGGCGCAGGCCGTGGCGCTCGCCGAGCGGCCGCTGAACTACCAGCTGGGCGCCGCCGCGTACCCGGCGCCGCGCATCCAGAGCGCCTGGGACACACTCGCCAGGACGCCGGCGCCGGCGGCCGTCGGCCCGGGCGGCGTGCAGACCGTCGACCTGGGTTCACTGCTCGATAAGCTCCTCAGCCTGCTCGGCGCCCTTGGCAGTGGCGCCGGCAGCGTCGCCGGCGGCATCTTCGGCGGCATCCAGGGGCTCGGCGACCTGATCGCGACGTTGCGCAGCGGCGCCTTCTGGTTCAAGGTGGGGCTGACGCTCGGCGCCGTCCTGCTGATCGGCCTCGGCGCGCTGCTGCTGCTGCGCCGCCCGGTCGAACAGGCGCAGGAGAAAGCGGAGAGAGCCGCACCGCTCGTCGCGATGGCGGCGGCATAGGAGACGATCATGCTCATCCCCGACCCGGCGCAGATCGCTGATATCGCTGGCGGGCCGCCCGTGCCGCGGCGGCCGGGGCCGGCCGACCACGGCGACCTGCCGCGCGGCGCCCAGGGGGCGCAGTACCAGACGGCCAGCGGCCAGAGCATGACCGTCTCCGAGCGCTGGCCGATCCAGGGGTTGAGGATCGACAACTACACGAACCAGTGGCTGCTCGTGCGCGCCGGCGTCCTCACGCACGCCGTGCCGCCCTACCGCGCGGCCGTCCGCCTCAACGTCTGGGGGCTGAGCACGCTCTCCGTCGACTCCGTCCCGGCGCCGTGGGTGGCGGGCGCCGGCTACACGCAGCCGGCCGTCATCGCCGGTGAGCTCTACACGGTCACGACCTACAACCGGCGCTGGGCGGTCGAGGATAAGGGCGAGCCGCTGCCACCGTCCACGGCCGCGACCAACGCCACCGGCACGAACTCCGCGACAGTCACACCCATCCGGCCGCTGCTGATCCGCTCGATCCTGGTGATCTACACGACCAGCGCGGCCCTCGGCAGCCGCCAGGTCCAGTTTCGCATCGGGCCCGTGGGGGCGTACTGGCAGGTCGACGCCGGCATCACGCAGGCGCCATCGACCACCGTGCGCTACAACATCAGCGGCGCCGTCGCGCGCGAGACGGCGCTGATCGGCGCCGACGACGTGCTGCTGCCGCTGCCCGACAATCTTGTCACCGGCGTGGGCGTGCTCATCAACGTGCGCGACGCCGCCAACATCGACGCCGCGGGCGACACCATCACGATGAACGTGAGCGGCGACTATCTGATGGGGGGCCACGCCTGAGGTGTTGCAGTCCGCCTCCGCGGCGAGCGGCCAGCCGCTGACCCTGAGCGCGCGCTTCCCCGCCGAGAGCGTGCGCGTCGACAACACGACCAACCAGTGGTACGTCGTCGTCGGCCTGCCAGGGGCGTTCATCCCGCCCTACACGGTAGGGGTGACGCTGCCGCTCGACGGCGCGGCGAGCGTGCAGGTCGCGCCGCAGGCGCCCGCGCAGACGGCGCAGCCGGCGCTCGTGACGGGCGAGGCCTACACCGTGACGCTGAGCTCGGACGCGCGGCCCGCGGATAGCGGGACGCCGCTACCGGGGGCGGGCGTACCGAGTCAGATCGTCTCAAGCCATTTCACGGTGGGCACCGGCGGCGCAATGCATGTCACGGCCCAGCCAACAGCGCGGATGCTCGCCCTCCACGCAGACCCGGCGAACACCGATTGGATCGGGTTCGGCCTCTTTTCTGTGATCATGACACAGGGGATCGCGGGCATCTGGAGGATCCATCCTGGTGAGACGGTGAGCGTCGCCAACGTGGCGCCTGTCTCACTGGGGGTTGCGGCGAACAGTGGAGTACAGGCCCTCGATCTGCTCATGGTGATCTGATGGGGCTGATCAATAGCGGTTTGATCGTCACCGGCGGCGGCCAGGCGCGGCAGCGCGCCATCGTCTGCGCCGCCTCGGGGGGGAGTGCGGCGCTCGCCGCCGGCGTCCTCGCCTACCTGACGCTGCCGGCGCAGATGCTCGTCACGGGCTGGGACCTGCTGGCGAGCGCCTCCGACACGTTCACGCTCGACTGTCAACAGACGACGTACGCGGCATTCCCAACAGGCTTTGCCAGCATCTTCGCGTCGGCGCCGGCGCTCGCCGCCGCGCAGAAAGCGCAGGCGCGAGGGCTCGCCATCACGCTCGCGCAGTACACCGTGCTGCAGTTCGTCCTCGGCGGCACGCCGGTCTCGCACCAGATCACCCTCGCGCTCTACGCACAGGCATCCTCATAGGCCGATGGACATCCGCCCCGCCACAGACGCTGACATCGCCGAAGCCGCCGCGCTCTTCGCGGCGGCGCGGCGAGGCGGCCGCTTCGACGAGTGGGGGAGCGTCCGCGAGCAGGGAGAGGCGGACGCCCGCGAGGACATCGCCACGGACGGCCGCGACCTCTGGATGGTGCATGACGACGCCGGCGCGGTGCGCGGCTGGGTGCGCTGCGTGCGCACCGGCTGGACAGCCGACCCGGAGCGGCCGGGGCACGCCGTCGAGGTCTGGCGCTTCGCGCTCGGGGCGTTCGACCCGGCGCTCTCCGGCCTCACCTTCAGCCGCCTCTACCTCGGCGCCTGCCGGGCAGCGGCCGAGGCGCACCCGGACGCCATCTGGGAGGGGAGCGTGGTCGCGGGCGGCGCGCTGGACAGGCTCTGGCGGGCCCGGCTCGGCGACGTGCGCACGGAGCGTGACGAGCGCGGCGTGCGCGAGGCGTACTACCGGATGCCCGGCCGGGCGTTCCTGGCGAGGTTCCCCTGATGGCGCCGGACGCGCGCTGGATCCAGGTCTACAACCCGATGGGCTGGGGGACGAACAGCTGGCTGAACGGCACCGCGCCCGGGGCCGGCGTGACGCTGATCCCCGGCGGCGGCGCCGACCCGGTACACCCGTTCGCCGGCGCCGGCAACGAGTACATCGTCAAGATGGCCGCCGGGTCATCGTTCACCGTCAGCATCGTGAGCCCGCCCGCTGCCGGCGCGACGCCGGCGAAGCGCTGGGGGCTCATCTGGTCGGGCATCGTCTGGCTCACCGCCTACCCGGCCAGCGAGGCGCTGCTGATCAACGCGAGCAACGACCCGTACCAGCTCAAGGTCACCCCGGCGGGCACGCTCAGGCTGTACACAGGGAGCGGCCTGCCGCTCGTGGGGACGAGCACGGCCGCGCTGCCGACGGGCCAGTGGGTGCAGCTCGAGGTCTGGGAGGTGTACCGGGACTCAGCCGGTAACCTGCTCGCGACGAAGCAGTGGGTGGTGCGGACGGCGACGCTCGCCGCGCCGCCGGCCTACACCACGTTCCTCAACGTGAACGCGAACCCGTCGCAGAACCTCGCCGCCGGCGGCTTCAACGCGGCCTGGCAGGCGCCCGCGCTGATGTACCTCTGCAATGTCTGGGGCGGCTGGGAGGACGCGGACAGCCCGATGGGGGTGCACCGGCAGGACATCCAGCGGCCGAGCGTGGCGAAGGGGGTCGGGCACCTCAACCAGTGGCCGGGCAACCCGGCCAACGTCAACGAGGCGCTGCCCGACGACGCGACGACGCAGGACACCTGGAGCAACCCCGGCGCGGCGACGGCCTCGCAGCTCTACAAACTCAGCGACCCGCTGTACATCACGGCGACGGACCTGACGACGGAGACGGTCTGCGCGGGCTTCGACCTCTACGAGCCGACGCCGGCGAAAGGCGTCACGAACTCCCTCGCGTCGATGGCCTCGAACGGCACGGCGGACACGCTCAACACGGCGATCGGCGGCACGGGAGCCTGGGTGCAGGACCTCTGGATGCTGCAGAGCGCCAAGCTCAACGGCGGCACGGTCGTGCCGTGGACGCTGGCGCAGTTGCAGGGGTTGCAGGCCGGCGCGCAGGCGCAGACCAACGACAGCGCCGTCGGCAACGAGATCTTCCACATGTCAACGGTGGCCGTGCTCGTGCCGTACCAGAAGGCGGGGGAGACGGGGACAGCGCTGCCGGCGCCCGTGGCGCCGCCCTCAGGCGCCGTCTCGGTGATCTGCGCCGTGATCTAATCCTCGCTGAGTGAGAGGACGATGAAGCGGCCCCAACCGAGCTTGCGGCAGGCGCCGATCCCCACCTCGCGGCCCGCGTAGGCGATGAAGTCGCGCAGGCGGTCCGGCTTCACCAAGTCGGGGTCGAACTCGACCGTGCCCGCAGGCGTCGAACTCCGTGATGTACGGGTTGCTGCGGAGCGTGCGCTGGTTGGAGAGCGCGCCGCCGGGGCCATGCGCCGCCGCGCGAGGTCGGTCCCAAACACGGTGAGGGGGTCAGTCATCGGCTGCGGGTTCCCCGCTGTCCAGCCCGTCCGGGATGCCCGTCAGCGGCAGGGGCAGGACACGGACGAGCACGTCCACCACGTTATCGAGGATCGCCTCATGCCGGTCGCCCGTGTGGGTAAGCGCGTTCAACTCAACGGCCCGCGCGTACTCGGGGTGGCGCATCGCCAGGCGGAGCGCCAAGAGGACGAGCCCACCCCCGCGGCCCGAAGCGGGAACGTCAACGGGGAGCGCCTCCATGACGCTTGCTAGGTCGGCCAATACCTGTCGCGCCCACAGGTTGGCCGCCGTGGACGGACCAGCGAGTGTTGTGTCCACCAGCGCCGCC
>JAGWOC010000133.1 GCA_028872875.1 Chloroflexota bacterium
GCCTGCGGCAGGCCCGAGATGAAGAACGCGTAGACGGCGGCGTAGCGCGTGGGCAGCTGCGCGGGGTGCAGGTCCCAGCCTTGATAAAACCCATTCACGAGGGAATGGGTCGCGTGCTCGTAGTGCAGGCGCCAGGCGCGGCGCACGGCCTCGACGTTCTCGCGGTCCTGCTCGGCGGAGAGATATCCGCCGGGCGCGGCGCGGTGCGGGCCCACGGGCATCACGTTCGTCGCGCCGTCGGACATCGTCACGCCGGTGCCGGCGAGCGCCACCTGCATGACGGCTTTCGCGAAGTCGCACGACGCGTGCAGCATGTGCTGGTGCGCCGCGGTGATGTTGCACGACGCCGTGTAGTCGTAGGTGCCGAAGTGCGCGCCCGCGCAGCGAGCGCCCAGCGCCTCGACCATCGCGCGCAGGGGCGCGGTGCCGTCGGCGCCGATGATCGACTGCGGGGTTTCCACCATCAGCTCGACCTTGATCGTGTTCGGCTCGAGCTTCTTGCGTTTTTCAAACGCATCCAATAACTTGGCGAGCGCGGCGGCCTGGCCGGGATGGACGATCTTGGGGAGGGTGACGCAGATCCAGGGCGGGAGGCTTCCTTTCGTCTGGCGGATCAAGGCCGTCAGGAAGACGTCCATCGTCCGCGCCGAGCGCGCGGCCAGCTCGTTGGAGAAGGTCTTGATCCGGATGCCGATGAAGGGAGGAAGCGTGCCGTCCTCGAGGCCCTTGGCGACCTCAAGCGCCGCGGCGACCGCGTGGCCGTCCTCCTCGGCGTCGGGACGGTTGCCGTAGCCGTCCTCGAAGTCGATGCGGAAGTCCTCGACGGCCTCGCGCTTGAGTTTATCGACCACGCGGTCGTAGACCGCGTGCGCGATCGTCTCGTCCATGCCCACCGCTCGCGCGAAGGTGACCGCGTCGGGCGCGTAGCGCGTCAGCGAGCGGATCGCCAGCTCGCCGAGCTTCCCGGCGGAGTCGGACTTGAACAAGTGCGCGCCGCCGTACACGGTGTGCACCGGCTGGCGGCCGGCGAAGTCCCCGGGGAAGCGCGCGGCGTGCGCCGCGTTCTTGCGCGAGAGGACGGCGAGCACGGGCTTGGTGACGCCGGGTTCGAGGGTGATGGAGGGTTTCATCGCTTCGCTCCTTCGAGGAATCGGACGAGCAGGTTTCGCGACGCTTCCAGGCGGTAGTCGCGCGTCGAGCGGACGTCGTCGATCGGGGAGACGTCGTCGATCAGCAGCGCGGCGGCGCCGCCCGCGGCGGCGGCGTCGAGGCGGCGGCCAGTCAGGAAGCGCTCGGCGGAGCGCAGGCGCTTCACCGTCGGGGCCAGGCTGCCGAAGGCGAGGCGGACGTCCGCGACCGTGCCGTCCTTCTTCAGCCGGAGCAGGCCGGCGAACATCGTCTTCGAGATCGCCTGGGCGGCGCGCGTGCCGACCTTGCGGAAGACGGCGCGCGTCGGGACCCACGGCGGGAAGGGCAGCTCGATCGCCTCGATGAGCTCGCCGGGCCTCAGCGTGGTCCTCTTCACGCCCGCGAAGATCTCGTGGATCGAGACGACGCGATTGCCGCCGGGGCCGGCGCAATGGACGATCGCCTCGTAGACCGCGAGAGGCGGGAAGGAGTCGCCGGCGGGAGAGGCGTTCGCCACGTTGCCGCCGAGAGTGCCGCGGTTCTGGATCTGAGCGGCGCCGACGGTGGCGCACGCTTGGACCAGAAGGGGGAAACGGGTCCGAACGACGGGATGTTTTTGTATTTCGGAGTGCGTCACGAGACTGCCGATGACGACGGAGCGCCTGGAGACCGTGATCTTCTGCCATTCCGTCACGCGCGAGAGGTCCACGATCGCGCGGCCGTTGAGCAGGCCCATGTTCCAGCCGACCATGAGGTCGGTGCCGCCCGCGAGCGGGACGGCCTTCGGGTCCTTGGCCAGCGCGCGCACGGCCTCGGCGCCGGTGCGGGGCGAGACGACGGTCATCGAGCGGGCGTCCCCTCTCATCTCATCTTCCCGGATCCCTTCTTTTTCGATCCAGAGATATTTTTAGCCGCGCCGAGCACGGATTTCACGATGTCCTGGTAGCCGGTGCAGCGGCACAGGTTTCCGGCCAGCGCGGTCCGCACCGAGGCGTCGTCGGCATTGCCGCCGGACTTCAGGTGGTGGTGCGCCGTCATCAGCATGCCGGGCGTGCAGATGCCGCACTGCGCGCCGCCGCATTCGAGGAAGCTGGATTGCAGCGCCGAAAGCTTTTCCGGCGCGCCGAGGGACTCGACCGTTTCGACCTCGCGGCCGGCGACCGAGCAGACCGGGATCAGGCAGGAGTTCACCGGCTCGCCGTCGAGCAGGACCGTGCAGGCGCCGCACTCGCCCTCGCCGCAGCCTTCCTTCGTGCCGGTGAGGCGGAACGTCTCGCGCAGGACGTCGATCAGGCGCGTGAAGGGCGCGCCGCGAAAGGCCCTCTTCCTGCCGTTGACGGTGAGAGGGATCATTTCAGGGCCTCGGCGATGCGTTCCGGCGTGAGCGGGAGGGCCGGGATAAGCTTTCCCGTCGCGTGCTTGACCGCGGCGGCGACGGCCGGCGCGGGCACGTCCATGGGAAGCTCTCCGACGCCCTTGGCGCCGAAAGGTCCGCGGGAGTACGGCTTCTCGACGAGAACGACGTCGAACGGCGGGGTGTCGAGGCTGGTGGGGATGACGTAATTGGTGAGCTGGGAGTTGATCATCACGCCGTCCTTGTAGACCGGCTCCTCCAAGAGAGCCCAGCCCAGGCCCTGCGTGGAGCCGCCGATGACCTGGCCCTCGCAGAGCCGGGGGTTGAGCGCCTTGCCCACGTCTTGCGCGGTCGTGACTTTGACGACGCGAACCTCGTAGGTGGCCTTGTCGATCTCGAGGTCGGCGGCGAAGGCGGCGTACGAGTAGACGCCGTATGCGTCTCCCTGATACGTCTTGTCGTCCCAGGTCACTTCCGGCGGCTTCTCGTACTGGACCTCGAAGCGCCGCGCGGGGAG
>JAGWOC010000134.1 GCA_028872875.1 Chloroflexota bacterium
GCGCGGCTCGTGACGCCGCGTCGCCGAGCCCGGCGGGGGCCGGCTCCGCCGGTTCGCGCCGCTCCGCGAGCGGAAAGCGGAGCGCTTGGGCACCTCGCGCTCGACGCGAGGTGCCCAAGCGAAGCGGGCACGCGGAACGATGGGCCGGGCAGGATTCGAACCTGCGACCTTGGGATTAAAAGTCCCCTGCTCTACCAGCTGAGCTACCGGCCCGCGGCGCGAGCGTAGCGCCTCGCACCCCGGCTCGACGCCAGGGTCGCGGACAAAGTTGAGTGGAATCACCCCTTTCTCGCGGCTCGGGCAGCGGCATAGGGTCGGCGCGTGGTCTCCCGGTTGCAGCGAACCCTCCTGGGGCTCCTCGGTGCCGGCGCGGTCGCGCTCGCGGTCGTCGCGACCGCGCCGGCGGCGACTGCGCCGCCGAAGCTCGCCCCGATCCGGGCGACGTTCGACCAGGCGGCGTTCGCGACCGTCTACACGGCCTCCGCGACCGACGCCGACGGCGACACGCTGAGCATGAGCTGGACGTTCGCCGCGCCGACGCAGGACACCGGCTGCAAGGACTTCCAGGTGCTCTCGCCGACGAAGGCCGTCTGGCACCACGGCGACCAGGACGGCTGCAACCACGGCCTCATGGGCCCGCGCGGTCACAAGGGGATGGTGCACTGGTTCGTCTCCGACGGGGCGTGGACGTGCACCGAGGCGTACGACGGCACGATCACCGGCACCGGCAGCCGGCCGGCGTGCTTCAAGACCGTGCCCGTGCAGTCGTACGCGTGCACCGGCGGCCAGATCACCCTCTTCGACGACAGCAACGGCGGCGGCGTCTCGAACGGCGCGACCGGCCCGACGTTCACGACGAAGGGCCAGCCGTACTGCCTCGTCTCGATCCGGACCTACCACTGGAACGACGGGCACGGAGCGAAGCCGGGCACGCTCGGCCTCTCCGGCAGCAGCACCGTCGGCCCGCTGCCCGCGACCGGCAGCGCCGGCCAGGGCGGCGCGCCGAACGTCAACTGGCAGGCGAACGTCGCCTCGGGGAAGACGGTCGTGCTCCGGGGGACGTACACGTGCCAGGACTCCGACCACGCGACCTGGTCGCAGGATCAGCAGTCGGGCGGCAAGGGCTTCTGCGTCGTCGTCGTCACGAGGGCCGTGCCGCAGGGCAAGCCGGCGAAGGCGAAGGCGTCGTACCGCTGCACGGGCGGCCAGCTCAAGCTGTTCGACAGCTCGAACGGCGGCGGCGTCTCGAACGGCGCCACCGGGCCGACGTTCACGACGAAGGGGCAGGCGTACTGCCTCTCCCAGATCGTCACCTACCACTGGAACGACGCGAAGGGCGCGACGCCCGGGACGCTCGGCCTCACCGGCAGCAGCACCGCCGGGCCGTTCAAGGCGACCGGCAGCGCCGGCCAGGGCGGCGCGCCGAACGTCAACTGGACGGCGTCGGTCCCGACGACGAGCAGCCCGGTCGTGCTCGACGGCACCTACACCTGCGTCGACTCCGACCCCGCGACCTGGTCGCAGGACCAGCAGTCCGGCGGCAAGGGCTTCTGCACCGTCTACGTGACGAAGGCGGTCAAGGTCGCCGGCGCCGCGAGCGGCAAGAAGGTGAAGCCGAAGACCACGAAGCCGGCGAAGAAGAAGGGCAAGACCGGCGCGGCCGGCGGCAAGAAGAAGAGCGGCAAGCTCGGGATCTCGGCCTCCCCGGACACCGGCAACCCGCCGCTCGCCGTCACCTTCACGCTCTCGTCGCCGAAGGTCGTCCAGTGGCGCGTCGACTTCGGCGACGGCAAGTCCGTCGTCCGCATCGGCCAGCCGCCGGCGACGCTCGCGCACACCTACGCGCAGCGCGGCGACTACCGGCCGCGGCTGACGATCCTGCCGACACCCGCGGGGCCCGCGCAGAGCAAGGCGACGAGCGTCCAGGTCGGGACGGCACTGATGGCCTTCAAGGCGCAGCCCGCCTCCGGCGCGGCGCCGCTGAAGGTGACGTTCACGCTCGGCACCTCGGTCCAGAACATCACGACGTGGTCGGTCGACTTCGGTGACGGGCAGCGCGCCGCCGGCGCCGGCAAGCCGCCGGCCACGGTCTCGCACACGTACGCGAAGGACGGGACGTACCGGGCGACCTTCGCGGTGAAGCCCGGGCAGTACGCGCTCGTCGCGAGCTTCGCGCAGATCACCGTCGGCGCCGGCACGCCGCCCGTCCTCAGCCTCACCGCGTCGCCGACCTCCGGCACGCACCCGCTCCACGTGACCTTCGCGCTCGGGACGCACATCCCGGGGAAGATCGTCTCTTGGGTGCTGCAGTTCGGCGACGGCCAGCGCGCCGGCGGACAGGGCACGCCGCCCGCCACCGTCTCGCACACGTATGCGAAGAAGGGCACGTACGGCGCGTACCTCGTCGTCGCCCAGCAGCAGCAGTACGGCCCCGTGCAGTACGTCGTCCCGCGCGGCGGGCTCGCGATCACCGTCGGCTGAACGGACCCGCGCCGTGTTTCGGCGCCGTCTGGACGGAGAACAGGGCCCACGGCCGGACTGACGGCCGCAAGCTCGGTGCGGCGGCCGCCTCCGCTCCACGACCGACGACGTGCGGGACGTCGCGGGTAGTGAGGAGGCGGTCGCCGTCGCCGACCGGCGGCGCTACCGCTCGAAGACCGGCTCGCCGGCGCGCTCGGGCCGGTCGACGCGGAGCACGCGGGCGAGCGGACGCGGCAGCCACCAGTTCCAGTCGCCGAGCAGCCGCATCAGCGCGGGCACGAGCAGCGCCCGGATCACGGTCGCGTCGAAGATGATCCCGGCCGCAAGCCCGATCCCGAACTGCTTGATGTCGACGCCCGGGCTCGAGGAGAGCACGAAGAAGGCGAACATGAGGATCGCCGCCGCGCTCGTCACGAGCTTCCCCGTGCGCGCCAGCCCGAGCGCGATCGCCGCAGGCGTGTCGCCGGTCTCGTC
>JAGWOC010000135.1 GCA_028872875.1 Chloroflexota bacterium
GCGATGAGATCAGCGATTCCGGCGGCGCGGATAGCGTGCGCTTCGGCGATGGCATTGCGCCGGCCGACGTGCTGGTCACGCGCGACCCCAACGGCAACCTTTATCTGGAGGTGAACGGGCCGCAGGGCCGCATTGCGCTGGACAACTGGTTCAGCGACGCCGGCAAGATCGAGCTGGTCCGATTCGGCGAGGGCACCGTGTGGGACAGCGCGGAGCTCGAAAACCGCATCACGACGGCGCCCGCGACCGAATTCTCCGACATCCTGAATCTTTCCGGCGGCGACGACGTGCTCGACGCGCTCGCGGGCGACGACGCCGTCTACGGCAACGGCGGGCACGACGCGCTGCTCGGCGGCGCCGGCAACGACTATATCGAGCTCCTGGGCGCGAGCTTCGTCGCGGGCGGCGCGGGCGACGACTGGATCCAGAGCAATGGCGAGGGCGCGGTGATCGCGTTCAATCCGGGCGACGGGCACGACACGGTGTATGCCAAAGGCAGCCTGACGCTGTCGATCGGCGGCGGCATCGGCATCGCGGACCTTTCACTCAGCAGGGACGGCGAGGACTTGGTCCTCGCCGTGGGTGCCTCCGATTCGATCCGGCTCACTCGCGCGGGCGAGGCCGATCCGCAGGCCTGGCCGCAGATCACGCTGCAGCTCCTTGGCTCGGTGCATACCTACGATCTCACGGCGGCGATCGACGGCGCGATCGCCGATCACCATATCGGCGACAGCCAGAGCGAAGGGCTGGGCGGGGCGCTCGCCTGGCAGTACGCGACCGCGGGCACGCTCGACGGCCTCACGCTCGCGCAGAAGCGCACGGTGCTGGCGGACGCGAATTTCGGCAGCGCGCCGCAGCCGATCTCGCTCGTGCAGCCGAACCACGCGCCGGCGGCGCTGGACGATGCGGCAAGCGTGCAGGAGGACGTGACGCTCGCCGCGGCCGGCAACGTGCTCGCGAACGATTCCGATGTCGATGCAAGCGATGTTCTGAGCGTCGCGAACCCGGGAACCTGCGCTGGCGGCTACGGCACGCTGACACTGGTAGCCGACGGCAGCTATACCTATGCTCTCGCCAACGCGTCCGCGGTGGTGCAGGCGCTGGCGGCCGGGCAGACGGTGACCGACGTGTTCGCGTACGCGGCGAGCGACGGCATCGTCAGCACGCCTTCCGCGCTGACCTTGAGCATTACCGGCACGAACGACGCGCCGTTTCTCACGGCGCCGCTCGCGGGCCAGCGCGGCCGGGAGGGCGCGGCGCTCGCTTTCACGCTGCCGGCGGACGCCTTTGCCGACGTGGACACGGGCGACGCCTTGAGCCTTTCGGCGAGCCTCGCCGGCGGCGGCGCGCTGCCCGCGTGGCTGGCGTTCGACGCTCGGACCGGCGCGTTCAGCGGTGCCCCGGGCCTCGCCGACGGCGGCAGCTACCGCATCGAGGTAAGCGCCACCGACCCGCACGGCGCCTCGGCCGCGGGCGCATTCGCGCTCGACGTGCTGGACTTTTACGCCCGGAGCGGCCGCATCGTGGGCGGCCCCGGCTCCGATGTGCTGAACGGTCTTGACGCCGGCGAGCTGATCGACGGTGGCGCCGGGCTGGACCGCCTGATCGGCGGCGCCGGCGACGACAGTTACATCGTCGATGAGACCTGTTTCAAGGACGATGACGGGCACGGCGGCGGCCATCGCGGCCACGGCGAGCATGATCACGAACAATGCCGCGTGGACGAGGTGATCGAGCGCAGGAACGAAGGCTACGACACCGTGTACAGCTCGGCGAACTACACCCTGGTGGCGAACGTCGAGGAGCTGCACCTGATCGGCAGCGACGACCTGACCGGGCGTGGCAACGCGCTCGCCAACATGGTGATCGGCAACGCGGGCGACAACCGGCTCTACGGCGAGGCGGGCAACGACCTGATGATGGATGACGCGGGCAACGACCTGCTCGACGGCGGCGCGGGTGACGACGTGCTCGATGGCGGCGCCGGCAACGACACGCTGATCGGAGGCGCGGGCAACGACCTCTTCGTCCACGCGGCGCTCGGCGGCGACGACGTGGTGCAGGATTCGGGCGGCACGGACGCGATCCGCTTCGGCACCGGCATCACGGCGAGCAACCTCACCGTGCGGCGTACCAGCAACGACCTGGTGCTACGCCTCTCGGGCGGCAACGGCAGCGTCACCGTGAAGGACTGGTTCGCCTCCGCGGCCAAGCGCGTCGAGCAGGTGCAATTCGCCGACGGCACGACGTGGAACGAGGCCGCGATCCGGTCGCACGTCACGACGGGAGGAAGCTCGGGCGGCGGCGGCTCCGGCAGCTCCGGAGGCTACGGCGGCAGCGAGGGCCATTCGAGCGGCTACGGCAACAACAGCGGTGGCCACGATGACGATCATGACGGCCCCCATGACCGCAAGGACCGCCACGGCGATCGCGACGGCGGCGGCGAGATGCGCGACGCCATCACGCGGCGCCTCAAGCGCAATCCGAATTACGACTTCACCGCGCTCGCCGCATACCTGCAGCGCAACGGTGGCGGCGGCTACGGCGCGATGACCGCGCAGCAAATCGCGCAGCGCTGGCTGCAGGTGCAGAACCGCGTCGGCAGCCTCGCGCAGTCGGATAACCATCAGGGCGACGACGGACACGGGGGCGAGCACCACGACGGCGGTTGCGGCTCCGCCGACGAGCGACCGCGCGGCGGCTGGGGTTACTCGGGCTCGACCGGCCAGGGCAGCGGCTGCGGCGGCATGGACCGGTTCTCCGGCCTCGGCGAAGGGTTCAACCGCCTGTGACGCCGGGCCGCGCCGATCCGCGCGAGGTCCAGCCGGCGCTGGTGCGCCTGCAGGCGCTGCCGCCCAACCCGCTCGGCCGACGCATGCTGTGGGCGGTGCTCGTCTTCCTCGGTGGCCTG
>JAGWOC010000068.1 GCA_028872875.1 Chloroflexota bacterium
GTCGACGCCGGCGAGGTCCTCCAGATGGACGCCGGCGACGCCGCGATCGCGCGGCCTGATGTGGCCACAAATGACGTGCTCGAGCACGACGCCGGCGACGTCGACGCGAGCTCGAGCACGGACGCCGGCGCCGGCGGGGACGTCCTCGAGCTCGACGCCGGCGCCGTCGACGCGCGCGCGTGCGTCGTGATCACGGGGTACACGTGCGCCGTGTCCGGTTACCCCTACCCCGCGCGGTGCGATTCGCTTCCGTGCTGCTGCGCCACGCCGTAGCCTCGACGCATGCCCCTCGTTCTTTCGATGCTCACGATCGGCGCGATTGCGGCCACCTACTCGCTCGGGCACCCGGCCGCGGCCGTGCCCGCGCTCCTCGGTGCGGCCCTCGCGCTCTACCAGGGCAAGGCGCACCGAGACGCGTTGAAGCGCTAGCCGTTCGTGTTCGTGATCACGGTGCCCGTGGGGGGAAAGAGCGCAGCGCCCCCGAAGCCGGTACCGGCCGCAAGCGCGGCGTCGACGTGCGCCGTCGTGAACGTGGTGGGCCCGACCCACGCGCCCGTCGCGAGGTTGAAGCCGAAACCTTGCGTCCCGTTGCTCGTGCACTGAAACGCGGTGGTGTCGAAGTTGAACGCGCTTGCGAAGGTCGAATCGCCGGCGCGCGCCTGGACGAGCGTGTTTTCGTTCGCGTTGAAGATCGGATTTGCGCCCCCGACCTTGCCGTAGAAGATGTCACTTGCGGTGATGCCCGCGATGCGCACGGTGCTTCCAACGTCCGTGACGATGCCCACGGCGAGGCCCCACGTGCTCGCTTGCGCGATGCGCACGGCCGACGAAACGCCGCGGCCGAGAAAGATCGCGGTCCCTCCGTTTTGCGCGGTGTCAAAGACGAAGTCCGATTCGACGATCGAAAGGCCTTGCTGGACCGAAAGGGCTGCATATGAGCCACCGGCCCAAAGAAAAGTGTTGTTTTGATCGAGCTCTTGCGAGCTTCCGATAAACGTGGTGGTCCAGCAGTTTTGAAGGAACGTGAAGTTCGTGAGGAGCGGTTCCGGATCGATCTGGCACTCCTGAAACCACACTGAGGCGCCGTTCTCCGGGACGATCTGGACGCTCTCGAAGCTCGCGCCCGGGCTCTTGATGATGCGCATGCGCCGGATCGTCGCGCTCGCCCCGTTGCCCAAGATCGGGGAGGGGAACGTCCGATAGCGCGCGCCCCCGCCCATGTAGATGCTCACGAGCGGCACGAGCTGGTACGCGTCGCCGGCGGTCGCGAGCAATTGCGATTCGCCTACCGTCGTCGCCGGCGTCGCGGGCGTGCGGCACGGGGTGATGATGCCGTTCGCGCTCGATCCCGTGAATGGCTCGTACAGCCATCCCACGCTTGTTTTCGTGGTGTCGAGAAAGAGCGACGGCATGGGGAACGCGTTCCAGTTGGGCGCGTCGGCCGCGGTGATGATGATCTGTCCGGCCGCGGAGGTCCTCGCGAAGGCGCTCACGGTCGCGAGCGTACCCGTGTGGAGCGGGGCGACGGGTTGGCACTGCAGGATGACTTGACCCGGCGCGATCTGGTCAACGTCAAGGAGGACGTTCCACGGGTCGCTTGCGTCGGGCGCGCTGTCGAGGCCCGTGATCGTGATCGTGATGCCCGGGAGCACGGGGCGCGTGCCGTTCACTCCCCCTTGCCAGCGGCGAAGGATCTCCGCGGCCGTCTTGACCGGTGAGGCCGCGGTCTTTCCGTCGTTCGCGTTGTTTCCCGTTGCGTAGCTCTGAAACCACGCGGTCTGGTTGACGGCGGGGTTTGGGCCCGTGCCCGGCCCGATCGTGCCGGACGTTTGCACCGGGAGCGTGCCCCCGTCCGCGAGCGCGAGGTTGAAGTTGCCGCCCTCGTTCGTGTTCACCAGGAAAGCCATCGCCCTATCCCTTTCGCGTCCAAAGAAACGCCGCGCCGAGCACGAGCCATTGCCAGAGGGGCACGCCGGCGAACGTGCCTTGCCCGATGATGTCGACGTCGTCCGCCGCTTGCTCGGCCGCTGCGGGCGCGTCGCCCGCGTCGCCCGCATCGTCGCCGCCCCCTCCGCCCGCGCCCCCTCCGCCGCCCCCTCCGCCTGGCGGAGCGCCCGGCGAGCTCGGGGCGCCCGGCTTCGGCATCACGGGCCGGTTGATCGGGATCGCCCGAATGCGAAAGGCCTTCATCGGTGGACCAATTGCTCAGGGAAAAAGCCTTCCGGCATGTGGCGGTGGCCAGGGTCCGGGGTGTCGTCCGCGTACGGCGTGAAGCGCGGCGCCGCGAGCGCGCCCACGATCACGTTTGCCGCGGGACTCGAGTTATTGAACGCGTTCGTGCAATTGATCTGGATGTCGCGCGACGGCAGATCGAAGAGCAGAAAGCCCACGGTGCGCGTGGTCGTGAGCGAGTTGTAGTCTTGCGTGATCCCGCCGGCAGCGCTCTGCAACCGGATCGTGGGGAGCAAGTTCACCTGTGCCGAGCCCGCGCCGATGATGAGGTCAAAGGCCGCGGTCACGTCGTACACGGCGGGAAGCACGATCTGAATCGAGAAGATCAACGTCACGCGCCATGACTCGGGCACGGGGCGGTGGACCTTCACGAGCTGGATCGTTTTCGGGGTGACGATCTCCGTCACGGGGAGCACTAGGGTTTGCTGGTCACCCCAGCGGATGATCTCGTCGTGCCCCGGGGGGCCGTTCTTTGCGTGCATGGATCAAGCTCCCCAGGGGCCCCACGAGGAGCCCCCGTGCGAAAGGGCGAGGGCCGTTGCTGCGTTCGTGTCCGGGTCCGTGAGCGCGCTTGCTTTCGTGTCGACGTCCGCGCCCGGCACGAGCGCCCCGTTCGCGAGCACGTTGATTTGCCAGAGGCCCGCGGAGAGCTCGGGCGCGGCCGGCTTTCCCCAGTAGGCGAGGAGTTGCGCGGCCGACATGCCGCGCGTGTCGACGATGACGTCCGCTTGCCCGCCGCTCTCGCGCTTCGCGATGGCGAAGGCCTTCGCCGCGTCCGCGAAGCCGTGGCGCGCGATGAGGTCGCGGAGCTCCGCGTCCGTGAGCGTGTGCCCGCCGCGCGTCACGATCGGCCGGCCCGTCGACGGGTTGATCGGCGACGCGCCCGGCGACGGCGCCGGCGTCGCGCTCGCGCGCCTCGAGCTCATCGCGACGCCGGCGAGCGCGGCGATCCCGATCGCCCACACCCATCGAACGGTGTGCTCGTGGTGTCGCCGGCGCGCCATGGATCAACCGTGCCCGCCCGTTGCCGCTACCGCCGCGTCGATCGCCGCGGCCGTCGCGGGGCCCGCCTCGCCGTCGACGGGCGCGATCCCGTGCGCTTGCTGGAACGCCTTCACGGCGTTCGACGTGTTGGGGCCGAACTTGCCATCGATCCCGTGCGGATCGTACGCGGGCGAATTGAGCGCTTGCGAGAGCCACGTAAGGGCCGCCTGGTAGCGCTGGACGTAAGGGGCGTTGCTCTGCCACGCGCCCGTGCCCGGATAGGGCAGGACGAGCGGCGGGGGCCCAACGAAGGGCGCCGCGGCCGGGGGCGCGGCCGTGGGAGCCGCGGCCGGCGCCGGCGCCGGCGACGGGGGCATGACGGCCGTGTAACCCATGGCCGTGTCGAGGGCCGCGGCCGTCGCCGGGCCTACCTCGCCGTCGACGGGCGAGAGCCCGTGTGCTTGCTGGAACGCCTTCACGGCGTTCGACGTGTTGGGGCCGAACTTGCCATCGATCCCTTGCGGGTTGAACGACGGCGCGCCTTGCTGCGAGAGCCACGTAAGGGCCGCCTGGTAGCGCGAGATGAACGGCGCGTTCGTTTGCCACGTGCCCGGGCCGGGCGACGGTCCCACGGGCGAGGGCTTCGCCATCGCGGGCGCCGGCGCCGGCGTCGCGGGCGTGACCGGCGTGGACGGAGCCACGGGCGGCGCGGTGCAGAGCCGATAGGCTTCCGTCGCCATGTACGTTTTCGGGCCGGCCGTCCCGGGGTGCCACGCCGCGGCGAAGGTGAGCCACTGGCCCCCAAACTGCTCTTGCACGAACGCGCGGCGTTGCGTCTTCGTGGGGTAATCCCACAGTTGCGCGTTCCAGTAGGCCGCGCGGTTCGCCACGGTGGTGGTGACCGGCGTGTCGGCGCACCACCCCGGGCCGGGGTACGGGGGCAGGGTGCCCGGCGTGGGCGGGGACGGCCACGGGGGCATCGGGGGCAGCACGCCGGGCGCTACGGGGGGCGCCACGGGCGCCGCGGGCGTGGGGACGGGGGGAGGCCCCACGTCGCCCGGGGGAGGCATGTGGAGGGGCGCTGGCGTGACCGCGGGCGCGGCCGTGGGGACGGGGACGGGGACGGGCGCCGGCGTGCCCGGGGGCGGTGCGGCCGGCGGGCCCGGGGGTCCGGATTGACCCGGGGGCCCCTGCCGATTGCCCGAGCCGAGGAGCTCCAGAAACGCGAAGAGGGTGAGCGCGTCCGTCATGTCTTCTTTCCGTTCGCTGCGGTGGCCGCGGGCGTGGTGGAGCTCGGGAGTCCCTTGCCGCCGATCATCGCGGCGAGGAGGCCCATAAGCGCCTCGCTTTGCGGCGGGCCGTCGCCGTCGCCGGCGTGCGCCTGCGACTGGACGAGGTTCGCGTAATTGGTCGAGATCGCGTGAAGGTTCGTGATCGCGACCGACAGGTGGCCCGTGAGGTTCTCCACGAGCCCGACGAGGTGATCTTGCTGCGAGCTCGCGGCGCCGGCGCCGGCGTTGAACGCGTCCACGAGCCGCTTGCCGTACGCATCGAACATCGCCGCCATGTTCGAGTTGTGCGCCTTGACGGCCTTGTCCTGCGCGCTCTCGCCGGCGTCGCTTTCGGTGTCCTCGAGTCTGTAGCTACGGAGGACCGAGCCCTCATCGTCGAGGCACTCCACGAGCGAGGCGCGCGCGTTCAAGACGGTTTGTTCAACCTCCGCCCACTTGCACCGGCCCTTGCCGAGGTCAACGATCTTCTCGTCATCGTCGACGGTGAGGCGAAGCTTTCGGGGCTTAGGGCTACGGCGTAGCCACGCGCGGAGATCGAACATGACTAGGTCACCGTGTTGGGGACGATCGTTTCCGTGCCCCCTCCCATCTTGCAAACGTTGTACGTCCCGCCGGCGTAGGCGAAGAGCTGATTTGTGGTGCCCGGGGGCACGTTCGTTAGGTCCGTGATGATCGAAAGGCTCGTGCCACCGAGCACCGCGAGATCGAAGTTGCCGAGCGTGATCGCCGCGATCTCTTGAGACGCGGGATTCAACGTCGACACGCGGAAAAGCCCGCCGTCTTCCAGCAGGAGATCGAAGTCCCCCCACTGATTTGTGAACATCTGGAAAAGCTGCTGCGACACGGCATCACTGCCACGCGCACGCCCAATGCCCGTTAGGCAGGGGTGCGCAATGCCATGTTGTTTTCGCCGCGCCCGCGGGCGTTGCGAGGCTCGGCGCCGGCGCGGCCGTGGGGTGCGGCGGGATCGAGGGGTGAACCGGCATCGCGGCGTGCGCGACGGCCGGGGGCTTCGCGATCGGCTTCAACGGCACGACCTTGGGCGGGGGGGGCTTCGCCGGCGCCATCGGGTGCCCGGGCGGGATGTGCATCACGGGCGGGGGCGCGGGCTTCGGCTTCGGGGGCGCGGCGAGCGCGGGGTGTGGCGGCGCGGCCGGCGACGGCTTCGACTTGGGGACGTAGCCCGCCGTTTTCTTCACGCCGAGATGGGAGATCAAAAAGTGCGCGAGTGTCGAAACGACGCTTCGCGGGGTGATGGGGCCGAAGCCCGGCGAGTCCGGCACGTTCGCAAGGATCGTGTCGAGGATTTGGCTTTCCACCGGTTGTTTCGACGTCGCGATCCCGATGAGCGTATTGACCACCGGATCGAGGATCGGACGGATCGCCGCGGCGCCGGGCACCGCTCCCATGGCGAAGTTGTAGGCCGCTTTGAGTCCGCCGATGAGCGGGCCGTCCTTGAGAAAGTCGATCGCGCTCTCGGCCGCCGCGAGGACTTCAGATACCGCCGTGCCAAGTCCCGGGATGACGGAGACCACTGCTTGCACGTCGTGCAGGATCTCCCCCCAAGGGACCATGTTGACGACCTTCGAGACGTCCGAGACGATCGAGCTCGCGACGTCTTCCACCTGGTGGAGCGTGGAGTCCAGCCCGCCGAAGTCCGTGTGTGAGTGACCGCTTCCGCCCGGCGTGGCGTTCGGCCGCGTGAGCGAGGCGCCGGCGTCCCATATCTGGTGATTCGAGCCATCCCACACCACGGCGTTTCCGTCGTCCTCGAGACGGAGAAACGCGTCCTTGTGGCCGCTCGCGCCGTTGTTCCATAGGTGCGTGTTGTGGACGTCCTCCACGCGAAAGTTGCCCGTCCACTCCATCCACGCGTGATGCCCGCGGCCGGCCGTCCCGCTCGTCCAGAGAGGTTGCCCCGTCTTCGTGTTCGTGATGACGAGGTTGCCGTCTGTCTGCATCGTGAGGCGCGCCGTCCCGGGGTTATTCGTGATCGACTGCCCCGGTTGCAGCGCTTGATTTGTGCCCAGCGTGTTCCCGCCGGCGACGTACCGCCGGCGATCGATGTCCTCGTCGCGCCACGGCCGGCGACGATGCGCGGGAGGATCCCACCCCACCACGTGCACGAGGCCCGCTTGCGCGCGGAGGTTGTGCAGGTGCGTTGCCGGATCGTGCCCGGTCATCGCCGCCGCTTCGTGGAGGTCCTCGTGGATCGCTTGCGCGAGCCGAGCTCGCACGTCGCCCGGCGAGAGGCCCGACATGGCCCCTTGAAGCGCCATGAGCTTGTAGCGATCGACGTCGACGGGGTGATCGCTTTGGTGCGCGAGGATCGCGCCCACGAGCGCGCCGTTGATCGCGTCGTGCACCGTGGGAGCCATGTGCGTGACGGAGAGCGCGGCCGGCAGCATCGCGCCGTGCACGCGCCGCGGCCGATGCCGGTTGTAGGAGCGCACGTGCACGAGGCGCGAGCCCGAGATCGGCATGTCAACGCGCGCCTCGAAGAGGTGCACGGGCCCGGCCGGGCCATGGATCGTGCACCCGCGAACGGCCATGCCCGGGCCGCAATGGATCGACAACGGGCCCACGCTCGGCGCGAGCTGGCCTTGATAGATGCGCCCGTCGTGCGGGTCGCACGCCCACACGTCGATCCCGTCGCAAACGCCGGACACGCTCGTGTGTTCGGCCATGCGGCCTTTCATGCCCGCTTGGACGCTGATGTCCTCGGGCCCGAGCAAGTCCCGCCCGTGCGAGTGCACGATCGCGTGGAACGTGTTCGGGCCGCTCGGCACGACGCGCGCGACGGCGTCCGGGTCCTCGCCCGTGGCGCGGAGCTCCGCCGCTTTCAGCGGGGCCCAATCGTCGCAATCACCCCAGCCACGTTCGGCGATCGACTTGCCGTGGTCAAAGTGCTCATCGCCCATGTTTTCGGGCCGCCAGATCGCGCCGAGCTTCACGAGCTCCGTCGCGGTGGGGGTCTGGCCCGAAGCGATCAAGTGCTCGTTCACGCGGGTGACCGCCTCGAGCACCGGATCGATCACGTCCGGAGTCACATGCTCATCGGGTACGGCAACGCGAATGCGCATCGTCGTTCCCTCCTTTCGCCAAGGGAAAAACAAGGCGCGGCACCCGGGGGACGCCCGGGCGACGCTTTGCGGGGTGGCCGGGCGCGTCCCGCCCGGGCCGAAATCAGTGGAGGTAGTGCCCGATCGCGGTGACCGTGTAGAGCTCGAAGTCCGTGGTAGTGGGGAACGCCGTGAGCGTCGCGAGGACGCGGATCCACACCCCGGGCTCCGCCTGCTTGAAGCTCACCCACGTATCGAACGCGTTCGCCGCGCCGAGCGATTCGAGATCGATGTTGCCAACCTCGCCTTGCTGCAAGTCGGTCCCGATGTAGACCTGTCCGATCAAGTTGCCCACGGCGCTCGCGCCGCTCTTCGTGCCGCGGATGAGGAGACGCGACGTCTTGAACGGCTTTTGGGGCCGCGCGCTGAAAGTGATCGTCGTGCCCGCGGGAGCTCCGCCGCCCGTCGTGTTTCCCCACGATCCGCCGAACGTCTCCGGGTTGAGCGGGATCGGGACGTGGCCCTCACCGAGCGGAGGAGAGCCCGGGGCATTCATCGCGCGCCACGGGGCGCTTGTCGTCATCGGAGGGGGAGCGCCGTGCACCGGCATGTGGTGCACGCCGTGGGGGTGGAGCATCGGGTGCGGGGTGCTCATGGCGACGGGGACGGGCGAGCCATCGGCGCCCGCGACGTAGCCATGCATTCCCGGCGAGCCCCACCCTGAAACGCCGGGGGCATAGTTGCCAATGCCCGGGTAGTAGCCAATCACGCGCGGATAACCTGCCATGTCGATCTCTCCTTTGCTGCCTTCCCCTCTCTTTGGGGGAAGCCGGTTGTGAAACGTGAGCCACGAAAAGAACCGTCTACCAGCCCGCGACGTACCCCACGTCAGGCGAGCCATCCGCGCCCACCACCGTTCCAGTGGTCGCGAGCTCGTGAGCCGCGAGCGCGAACGCCGCGGTGCAAATCTCGTCCGCGAGTCGATTGCGACCGCCCCCGCTAAGCAGGTATGCGGCAACACCGATTGTGCCCGTGCGTCCGATGAACGGGAGCGCCGGGAGTTGCTGCATGATGTTTTGCTTTTCGAGCACGCCCACGGCGAAGGCGCCGGCGACGATCCCGATCCGCCCTTTGTTCATGAGGCCCCCGACGAGGCCCCCGCCGCCGTGGCGGTGTCCGCGTCGATGCTTCTTTGCTTTGACCACTTTGGTGGTGCGAATGACGATCGGTTTCGCCGCTCGCGGCGGAGTCCAGCGGGCCAGTGCAGTGGATCGGTGCTTCGTGCGTGCCATGATTTATGCTCCTTCTCTTTCGGTCGGTTGTCCAGCAAGCGCCGTTTCGGCTTCGCGTAGAGCGGTATCGAGCACCGCGGCGCGTTCCGGATCGGCCACACGTATGTGCCCCTCGTGATCGAGCATCGCGAGGATGCCCGCGTGCTCCGCCGGCGCCTCGAGCAACACGCGGAGCGGCCGGCAGGCTTCCTCCGCGAGCTTTGAAAACGAGTAGTCCTCGCCAATGAACGTTTCGTCTTCCACGCCGTTCACGAAGAGGTGGGGGCACCGAAGGCGCGATCGCTCGCTCTCGCGAAACCACTTCGTGGAGGGCGCGAAGGCGAGCGCCTCCACGAGCTCGCGGTGCAGGGCCACGAGCCCGAAGCCCACGCGATCGACGACGCGCACGGGCGCGCGCCTCATCGCTTCGCCGAGCTCGAGCCACTCCGTGGGCCCCTTCACGCGACGAAACGTCATCGATCGCCCGTCGCGATTCATGTACGGGACGGCCACGCCCCCGCGCGTCGCACGGCACACGCGGATCAACGTCCGGAGGACCTCGGCGTCCGCGTACACGTCGTCATCGCACGTGATCCACACGTCGAGGCTCGACGCGAGAAAGCGGCCCGCCATCACGCACCGCGCGCGATCGATATACGTGCTCGCGTCGGTCACGAGCTCGGCATCGCACACCGAGGAGAGCTCGTACGCGAGCGTGCGGACCGCGGGCCACACGCTATCGGCGGGGTGCGCGAGATCGTTTTTCAAGTAGTCGGGCCACGCGTCATTGCCCACGACCTTGCACGCCGCATAAAGGAACGTCGTCGCAAACACCGCTTCAAGCGGCGCCGGCGCGGGGTAGCTGGTCGGTTGCGTCGTCATCGGGACAACCTCTTTTCAAGCGCGAACACGGCCACCGCGATAAGGATCAAGCCCACGAGCGCGCCCGTCCCCGCGGGGCCCGGATCGGCGCCGGCGACGGTCGGCGCGCCGCACGGCTTGCAGTCTCGGCCCATGATTTCTTTCCAGGGCTCGGCCTCGAATCTCATTCGAAAAGCTCCTTCACTTCCCGCCAGATCATCAAGGCCACCACGAGCTTTAGAGTCCCCTCGATCGGCGCGAGCCACGCCAACGGGCTCCCGGGGTTCTCCGTCGACAGCGGGGGCTCTTTCGGCGCGCTCCACTGCGGGAATGCGATCGGGCACCCCGCGGCCGTGAGCTTCGGGAGCCAATTCAAGCGGAGGACTTTCTCCAGCCCGATCCCTTGCTCGTACAGTTCTCCGTTTCTTCCGCTCGGGATGATCGCCGCGAGCTCCGCGGCCACCGTGTCGATCCAGTGTTGGGTTATGCCCCGCGTCGTCGCCCAATTCGCCAGCGTGGGAGCGTCCAGCTTCGTTCCGCATTGAGCCACCGCGGGGTCAAGGTTTGTGAGCTCGCGGACGATCTGATCTCGGAGGTCGACCAGATCTTGCGCGAAGATGATCCGGACGGCTCCCACGCGACGCATTGGGGAAAAGCCTACAGCTTCAACTTCCCGCCGAGCAACACGCCGACAACGGCGCCGATCATCATCTTTTGCGTGCCCGCCGCCTCGTGTTGCTTCGCGAGCGCTTGCGCCTCGCCCACCACCGTTTTCACGCGTTCGATCTCCGCTTCGGGGATGAGCACAAGTCGGTACTCTTTCATCATGCGCGTTGCCTGCATCGCAGCGGTGCGCGCTTCCTCTTCGTTGTCGCTTTGCGCGAGCCTCACGAGCGATGAGACCTTCGCGAGGACCTCTTGCGTTGCTTTGGGCGCGGTTTCTGTGGTCGTCATGCGTGCACTCCAACGGGTTGGGCGCTCACTATGACAGCTTTCGAGCCACGCTCCGAACGGGTTACGGGCCGCGGAGCTCCACGAGATCGAGCAAAAGAAGCGCGTGGAGCACGTGCACCACGGCCGAACGCATGCCGAGCCGCTCTGTCTCGCCGCGTTCGAGATACGGGCGCGCTTGCGCGGGCGTGAGGAGCGCGCCGGCGTTGCGCGCGCTCAATTGGTGGCGACGTAGGACGAGGTCCGCCACTTCGTCGAGGGTCTCTTGTGGGTACGAGACGGAGAGATCGGCAAGGGCTAGGCGGTCAAGCGGTGCGTGCATGCGGCCAGGGTAACGCCGTCCCGCGTCCCGTTACTCGTCCCGGGGACGCCGGGACGGGGGGACGGGTGATCCCTCATTGCGCATACACGTCCCCCCGAACCGCCTGAACGATTCCGGTTGACGGTGGCCCATTAACGACCGAGCCTAGCTGTCGCCTTGAGGCGCCCTGGCAGGGGCTCCACGAGGAGTGCAGTAACCCCGAACGACCGAAAGTCACCGCACTTGATGCTGTGCGCCACCCCGCGCCCAACGTCGAAGAGCGTAGCGGAAAGCCCCCCCCTCGCCAAGGGTGGATCGGGGGGGCGCCAGCTCTCTCTTTTCCCCGTTGAAGCGCTCACGTTTCGCCCCGGGCTACCGCGTGGCACTTCGCCACAAGCGGTCACGAACCGTGCCGCGCGGGTGACGAACCGTCGACGCCGGCGCCCCGTCGCGCACTTGGCGCCGGACGTGGTCGCGTTGCTCGATCCCGCGTGGGACACGTGGATCGGCGCGTGGGGGTTCGACGGATGAGCGCGGCCGTCCCCGCCCACTCTCGGGAGGTCGTGCGCGATCTGCCGAACTTCCGCGACAACGGGCGCACCGTCGACGCGGGCCTACTCCGTCTCGTGAATAGGCTACAGGCGCGCTACGGGCGGGCCTTCGCGAGCGAGCGCAGTTTGCGCGCGATGCTTCACGAGGACGTGGGGCTCATGGCCGGCGTGTCGACGATCCCGAAAGCGCTCGTGCGTCTCGGCGCGCAAGGTCTCGTCGTGCAAGTGTGGCTCGTGAAGGGGCAGATCTTGCCCGATGGATCGCAAGCCACCTACGGCACGCGCCTCGTGTGGTGCCCGCAAAACAGGCGACAGCGCGCGACGGCGCGGAGCTTCAACGCGCGACAGAACCGCCGCGAGCCCGAACGAAACCGCACCGTCCCCGCGTCGCAAGCGGGCGCGCTGCTCTCGAAGCTCGCCGCGGGCAAGGCGCTCCCCACCACGGGCGCGACGGCCGCGGAGCGCGAGGCGACCGCACAAGCGGCCTTCGATGAGAAGCGACGCGAGAACGTCCGCAAGCTCGCGGAGCTCGCCGCGCAGTGGGAGCGCGAGGGCAAACCGCCGGACGGTTGACGGCGTCAACGCGATGACGTCCCCGCCGCGGTTCGCGGCCGGACGCGTTTAAGGTCGCGCACGCCGGGAGCGCCCGGGGGGGCAGGCGCCGCGGCCCGGTCGTGCGCTCCCCATGCGTCGCATGCCCTCGACGGCCGCGCAAGGGGGATTGTTCAGTGCGGGCCAACGCGACTACTGAACAGAAGAGGGGAGCGGCTGTGCAGGTGGGAGCGAAGCCCCCGATCTCTTTCGATTCTGCATCCGTGCTGCATGACGTCTCTCTCACAGGATCGATCACTGGATCTCTAACTTGAACCGGCCGAGAAAGGACGTGCTCGCTCCGCTCGCCAGGGCCGGGCCGTGCCCGTCCCCCCTCGTGGCGTGGAGGCTCGCCGCGACGCCGTGGTGACCCGCTGGCGCATGCGCGGCGCGCCGGAGAGCAAGGGAACGAGGGAGAGCAAGAGCGCGGCCAGGGCGCCGCGGAGAGCGAGAGCGAGCCACTACAGCCGCGGGCGAAAGCGCATGTGGTGCCTCTCCTCTCGCTCTCGCCTTGCCGGGGGGCGGCCCGGAAGACTACTTTCGAGCCATGGCAGAGGGAAAGCACGTGCCCGCCGATGACGGCGTGGCCGCCTACGTCCGCGTTTCGAGTGCAAGCCAAGGAAGCGCGATGCAACGCGATGCAATTGACCGGGCCGCGACGGCGCGCGGGGACCGCGTCGGCCGCTGGTACACGGACACGCGCACGGGCGCGACCATGCAACGCTCGGATCTGGACGAGCTACGGCGTAGCGCTCGCATGGGCCGGATCCGCCGGCTTTACGTCTTCCGCCTCGATCGGCTCACGAGGAGCGGGATCCGGGACACCCTCGAGCTCGTGGAGGAGCTACGCCGCCACGGGTGCGAGCTCGTGACGATCGCGGACGGCTTCGATCTCGGGGGCCCGGCCGCCGAGGTCGTGCTTGCGGTGATGGCATGGGCGGCGCAATTGGAGCGGCTCGCGATAAACGAGCGGATCTCGGCCGCGCGCGCCCGCGTCGAGGCGAAGGGCGGATCGTGGGGCCGCCCGTCGCGGCTGTCCGAAGCCGAGCGCCGGCGCGTCCTCGAGCTCGCGGCGAAGGGAAAGAGCCGGCGCGCGATCGCGGTGGCGTTGAAGATCCCGCACGCGACGGTGGGACGGGTGATCGCGGTGGCTCAAAAAGTTCCCACGAAAACGATGCGTCCCGGGCCCCTGAAACGAAAGGGTAAGCAGGGGGCGGCCCGATAGTGTACTTTTGAGCCACGAGGTGGCGAATGGGCAAAGGCAAGAAAAAGAAAACGAGGGTGCGCGAGCTCCCATCGAACGTGATCCCGATGAACCGCGTGGAGTCGCGCGAGGTGGACGAGGCGAAAGAAAAGGTGGCCGCGGCCGTGGGAGTACTCCTCCGCGAGTTCGTGGCCGTGCGGACGCGCGAGGAGGGGCCGTACGCGCGCACGGCCATGTATGCGATCTGCGATCTGCAAGCGTACCTCTTGACGGTGTGCCTCGAGACGGCGCGGATCGCGGTACGTGACGTGACCGATCCGACGGAGCCCGGGACGACGCCGGCGACGTTCGCCGTGGAGACCTTGCGGGACTTCGTCCTCCCGCACGTGGCGCGGGACTTCGTCCGCGACGCAACCGAGGAGGCGAACGGTGGCTAGGAACGTTCGATCCACTGTGGAGCTCCGCCCCACCGTCGACGGCGGGGCCACCGTGACGATCACGGGCGACGCGTTCGGGAAGATCTCGGCGCGCATCACGGCCGCGGAGATCGCGGAGCGGCTCGTCCCTCGCTCCACGCTCGCGGAGAACGTCCGCAACCTCGTCAAGTGCGAGCACCCCGCGCCGATGGCAACCGGGCCCGGTTACCTGTGGTGCGGGCGGTGCGGCGCGATGAAAACGCTGGACATGCAAGGATGGCATAGGCCGGACGAGCACGCGTGGCTACGCGATGCCGTTGGCGTTTGAAAGGAGCTGGATCCATGGGCGAGTTGAACGTGACGGACGCGAAGGAATACACGGACGAGGAGATGGCCCACCTTGGGGGCGCGCACGTCATCGTGCGAGCGAAGCCCGATCAAGTGCGCCGCAAGGTCATGGTGGGGCGCCTGCAACGCGCCCTTGGGGTCACGCCGGTTGACGGGATCTACGGGCCGAACACGAACCGCGCGCTGTGTCAGCACATGAACGTGGACGAGGGGGCGGCCCTGGACGATCGGCTTTTGGCGCTCGGGACGTTGAAGCTCCCGGGCGAGATCGAAACCTTGATCGTCCAGCAGTGGAAGACGAACGATCCCACGGCGCACGCGTGAAGGGGCCGGACGAGCTCGACGCGGCGCGCTCCGCGTTCGGCAAGCACGCGCGCCTTTGCAAGGTGTGCCGCAAGGGCGCGCTGTGCTCGAAGGGCGAAGAGCTACGGCGTAGCCTCGCCGCGATTGTGGAGCCGTGAAGCGCGACGGGCGCCCGGTGTGGCTGAAACGGCATGCGTGGGATGCGGCGGGCTATTGCCCGTGCGGCTGGCGCAAAGTCGTCATCGGCTCGCCGGGCGCTCTTACGATCTTGTTTTTCGACGTCGCCGGCGTCGCGGGCCCGCTCCCGCGCGTGTGCGAGCGGCCCCCGAAGCGTCGCGGCCGGCCCGTACAGCTTTCGCTGTTCAAGGCGTGAGGCGAGCGCGGAGCGCCTCGAGCTCGCGGAGCGCGAGCTGTGCGCGCTCCACGAGGAGCGTCGCGTCCGCGGCCGAAAGATTGACGTTGATCTCTTTCGTGATGCCGAGGGGGAGAAACGCCGTGATGTGCACGGCCACGAGCCCGTTGACCGCGCGGACGCTGCGAAACTTGAAGCTGACCAGGGGGCGGGCGGGCGCGGCGTTGCTCATGGTGCGGCGAAGCCCGGAAACTCCGTGCTGCAATCGAGGCACGTAACGCCGCGGCCGTTCGGCTGCAACCGTTGCCCGGGGTGGGCGCATCCGTTCGAGTACGGGGGCCGGCGCACGGCGCGCGGGACGGGCGGAATAAAGGCGGGCTTCGGCGGGGGCGGCGCGGGCATCACGGGCCCGACTTGCGCGCGCTCGCCGGCGACGCTTCCGGGCATGCGGCGGAACGCCTCGAGCTCGGGCCCGAAGTCCGGTAGGTCGTCATCGTCCGCGCCCGTCGACGGCGTGGGCGGGGGCATGTCGGCCGGGGGCGCGGAATGTAGGAACGTGTCGATCTCGCCGGCGAGGTCCTCCGGGACGTGCGGGCGCGCGCGCACGAGGAGCGCGAGCGCGTGGGCTACGGGGTAGCGCGCGTCCCCTGGCGTGATCGGCGTGAGCGCCGGCGGGGAGTACTCCGCGCGCGTTTCCGGGGGCGCCGGCGCCGGCGACGTCGTTTCGACGATGTCCAGGGCGCGGGGGCGGTGATAGATGCAGCCGGGGATATGCCCCCCGGCCGCGGCGAGCTGCTCTTTCGTGCAATGGCAACCGGGCATGCGCTACAAAGTAGCACCATGGCCGGTCCGAAGTATCCGCTCACGATCCGCTACCGGGGGGAGACGCGCGACGCCCGGAACTTGAAAAAAGTGGCTGCCTTCTACAAGCGCTCCGAAAGCGATGTGTTGCGGCTCCTCGTCGCCGAAGCGGCCGCCCGCGTCGACGCCATCGAGGCAAAGAAAAAGGGCCACGGCGTAGCTACAGAGTAGCGCGGGCTACGGCGTAGCCACGCGGTGGCGCGGTGTGGGACGAGATCCTATTGCACCTTGAAGTTTCGGACGTCCGGCCCGTTTATCCTGTTTATGAGCCACCCGAACGAATCCGACAGCCGGCGCACCGTGCGCGTATCCCTCGCCCATCGCAAGGCGCTCCTCGAGCTCCAACGCGTCACCCTTCGCTATCAGGTGCATAACGAGCTCGTGGAGCTCGCCGCGGCCCGCCGGCGCGCGGCCCTCGAGCACGCGATCCGGGGGCTCGTGGTCCTCGCGCTCTTCGCGCTCGCCGCGTGCGGCGGCCCGTCGTTCTCGTCGGCCGCCGGCGACGTCGACGCCGGCGAGGTCCTCCAGGTGGACGCCGGCGACGTCGACGCCGGCGAGGTCCTCC
>JAGWOC010000009.1 GCA_028872875.1 Chloroflexota bacterium
ACGTCGCAAGGCTACGCCGAGGCGTAGCGCCGCGCGGCCCCCCGTCAGCGGGCTCATCCGGTTCAGGCAGACATTGGACGCGCGTCAGTACGATCCGGCGACCGCCGCGACCTTGCGGTCCGCCTTCTCGATGAGCGCCTTCGTGGCGGCGGCGTCGCCCGCGCCCGCTGTGAGGTGGGAAAAGATCATCACGACGTTGCCGCGGCGCACGACGACGAACTCGTCCGTGCCTTCCGACCGAGGCGGCGTGATGGCGATGTGGACGGTATACGCCAGCGTCTCGTCCGCCGGCGGCGCGACGTTGTCCAGCTTCGACCACGTGTAGGTCGCCAGCCGGTTGTTGTTGAGCACACGCGACCATTGCTGGCACGAGGCGAAGGCGGACCGGACCTGCTCGACCGCGCGCTGGGCGTCGCCGGGCGCGTACGCGGCGACACTCTCGAAGAGGCCGGCCTGGCCGTTGATGAACACCGCCCGCCAGCGGCCTTTGCTGGCAAGCGTGTCGAACGTGGCGTCGCAGGCGTTGGTCGTGATCTGGGGCTGCTGGAGGCGCCCGCCGACCCATCCTGCCGGCAGGTCGGATGTGGCGAGGACCGCAGCCGCGATCGCCGGCGTCGGCGAGCCCTGGGCCGCCGGCGAAGCTGCAACCGAGGCCGTTGCGTCCACGGTCGCGGCACCGGCCGGCGCTGCGGTCGGGCTCGCGCTTCCGCCGCCGCTGCACGCCGGCGCGGCGGCAAGCGTGACGATAGCGAGCGCGATGACGAGTGGCGCCGGCAACCTGTGCATGTGCTTCCTCCCAGGGCAGCGCAGGATAGCACGAGACCTCCGGTGCCGCCCGCCGTCGCGCAGCGGGCGTCAAGATGCGCGGGCCCGCGCGGCGCTTATCGAGGTAGCCGCGGCGGCAGGAACGCGCCGTCGGCTGCCCGCAGCACCGGCACGACCGCGACGATGGCATCGCGGTTCAGCGCGCCGCAGATGTGCGGGTAGAGGCGCGCGTCGTCCTCGTACCGGATCGGGGGCTGTACGCGCCGCTTGTCGATGACGAGCGCGACGTACATCCGGCGGTCGTCGCGATAGTGGCGGGTGCCGGTACGCGCCAGCTCCTCGGCGCCGTCGGTGCAGTGGATGAAGCCGTCGTGCTCGAAGCGCTCGGGCACGTACGGCGCCTCGCGGTCGCAGTCGCGGAAGTACGCCGCCGGCACCAGGTGCAGCGACAGGTCGCCCATGCGGGCGCCAGTGTAGCGCGATGCGAGATGCGGCGGCGCGCACGGGCACGGCGGGCCGCCGCGGGCCGCCGCTATACTGGGCGAACTCCGCGGGCCGGGACTGCGCCGTCGCGGCGCGCCCCAGCACAGACGGAGCCGAAGCTCCGCAGCGACAGCGCGCATGGCAGGACGCGTGGCAGAAGCTCCGCGGCAACAGAGCGCAGCACAGGAGGCAACGCGTGATCGAGGGCGAACTCGTCAACCTGCGCGCGCCGGAGATGTCCGACCTCGAGCGCAACGCGCGCTGGGTCAACGACCGCGAGGTGACACGCTTCCTCACGCTGCGCTATCAGATGTCGATGGCGGCCGAGGAGGCGTGGCTCCGCGAACTCACGTCGAACCCACTGTCGTTCGGGCGCGTGTTCTTCGCCATCGAGACGAAGGAGGGGCGCCACATCGGCAACTGTAACCTGTTCGACGTCTCGCCGGAGGACCGCAAGGCGCTGGCGGGGATCATGGTCGGCGAGCGGGACTGCTGGTCGCACGGGTACGGCACCGACGCAATGAAGACGCTCCTGCGCTTCGCCTTCGGTGAGATGAACCTGCATCGCGTCGCGCTCAGCGTGTACGACTACAACGAGCGCGCGCGGGCCTCCTATCGCACGTGCGGCTTCGTCGAGGAGGGCCGCCTGCGCGACGACATCTTTCGTGACGGCCGCTACCACGACGTGATCCGCATGGCCGTCCTGCGGGACGAGTTCTACGCGCTCCACGGCAAAGCCGCCACGTAGGGGCGCCGCTTGCTGCGCCCGAGCAGGAGGACGACACGATGATCGAAGGCACGCTCGTCAACCTGCGTGCGCAGGACATGGCCGACCTCGAGCGCAACGCGCGCTGGGTCAACGACCGCGAAGTGACGCGCTTCCTCAACGTGCGCTATCCGTGGCCGCTCGCCGCCGAGGAGGCGTGGTTGCGCGAGCGCACATGACGCCGCTCTCGTACGGCAATGTGCACTTCGCGATCGAGACGAAGGACGGTGTGCACATCGGCAGCATTGGCCTGCACGTCGCCGTGCCGGAGGACCGCAAGGCCCGGCTCGGCATCACCATCGGCGACAAGGCGTACTGGTCGCGCGGCTACGGCACCGACGCGATGCTCACGCTGCTGCGCTTCGCCTTCGACGAGATGAACCTGCACCGGATCGACCTCACGGTTGACGAGGACAACGCGCGCGCACGGGCGTGCTACCGCACGTGCGGCATGGTCGAGGAAGTGCGCCTGCGCCAGGAGCGATACGCCGACGGCGCCTACCGCGACCAGCTCGTCATGGCGATCCTGCGGGACGAGTTCTACGCGCTCCACGGCAAAGCCGCCACGTAGGGGCGCCGCTTGCTGCGCCGGGCCGGTAGGGGTGCCGCGTGCCGCGCCCACGCCGTAGGGCGCCGCATGCTGCGCCCGTTCGTACGCTGCACGCGCCATTAGCGAAAGGCAGCCGTCAGCTCCCTCGCTGCCCGCTCCGGCGACGCCGCGCCGCACACCGCGCTGATCACCGCCGCCGCGTCCGCGCCCGCGGCGACGACATCGCTGATGTTCGACGCGCCGATGCCGCCGATCGCCACGACGGGGATCCGCACGGCCCCCCGCACCTCGCGCAGCCGCTCGAGGCTCGCGGCACGGGTGAGGTCCTTCGAGCGCGTCGGGAAGATCGCGCCGACGGCGACGTAGTCGGCGCCGGCCGCCTCCGCGCGCCGCGCCTCCCCGACGGTGTTCGTCGACACGCCGATCATCATCGACCCCACGATGGGCCGCACCGCACCGAGCGGCAGATCGTGCTGCCCCACATGCACGCCGTCCGCCCCGACGGCGAGCGCCAGGTCCGCGTGGTCGTTGACGATGAACGTCGCGCCGTGCGTCCGGCACAGGGCGCGGATCGCCCGCGCATCGTCGAGCTGGTCGCCCTTGTCGCGCCGTTTGTCACGCCACTGCACGACCTGCGCGCCGCCGTCGAGCGCCATCCGCGCGACCTCGGCCGGGCTCCGCCCGGCGCAGGCGCCGGGGTCGATGATCACGTACAGGCCGCGGATTTGCCGGTGCTGCAACGCACACCTCGTCGCGGCTGTCTGCCGCCGACCACACACATTTCCGGCGCGACGCCGGGCCTCCCGGCCGCGATGTGAGGTGCGCTCGGCCGCGTCCCCGCGCACAATGATGACACGGAGCAGGCACCCACCCCCACCGAGGAGGCGCATGAAGGCCCGCGATCTCGCGCTGCTCCTGCTGCTCGGTGTGATCTGGGGGTCGGCGTTCCTGTTCATCCGGGTCGCCGTGCGCGACGTGCCACCGATGACGCTCGTCGCCGGCCGCCTGATCCTCGCGGCGGCCGCGCTCCTCGTGCTGCTGCGGGCGACCGGCCGGGCCTTTCCGCCGCGCGCGGCGTGGCCGATCCTGCTGCTCCTTGGCGTCACGAACAACGTGCTGCCGTTTGTGCTCGTCTCCTGGTCCGAAGAACGGATCGCGAGCGCCCTGGCCGGTACGTTGAACGCGACGATGCCGCTCTTCACGTTTCTGATCGCCGTGTCGCTCCGCCAGGAACGGCTGAGCGTCGGCCGCGCTGCCGGCCTCGCGGTCGGCTTCGCCGGCGCGTTCATCATCGTCAGCCCGACGCTCGGCGACCTCGCGAGCGCGAACAAGGTCGCCGAGTTCGCCGTCATCGCCGCCTCGGCGTCGTACGCGTTCTCAACGGTCGCCGCGCGTGCTCACCTCCGCGCTGGCGATCCCGTTGGGTCTGCTGCCGGCCAGCTCGTGGCGGGCGCGCTCGTCGCCACGCCCCTGGCACTCCTCGTCGATCGCGCGCCGCACCTGCATGCGTCCGCCGGTGCTGCCATGTCGTGGATCGCGCTGGGACTGCTCTGCTCCGCGTTCGCGTACATCATCTTCTTCGCGCTCGTGCAGCGCGTTGGCGCCACGCAGGTCGCCCTGGTCAGCTACGTCATCCCCGTCGTGGCGACCGTGCTTGGCTGGGCGGCGCTCGGCGAGCACATCGGCTACGGCCTGATCGCCGGCCTCGCCCTGATCTTCCTCGCGCTGGCGATGGTCAATGGCAACGTACGCGGGCTGGTCGCGCACGTGCGCGGCCGCCGCGGCGCGCCGGGCGCGCCCGCCCTCCGGCGCTAATTGGCGCCGGCGGCAGGTGCGCCGTCTGTCGCCTGTTGGTTGCCGGCCGCTCCTACCCTGCCCGCAGGGTGCGCGCCGCCGCCGCATCCAGCAGCCAGGTGCAGTCGCCGTGCGCCTGGAGCCACGACGCCGGCACCGCCGCCGTCATGGGCCCATCGACGGCGCGACGCACGATCTCCGCCTTCGCGGCACCCGTCGCGAGCACCAGCACGGTGCGCGCTTCCAGCAGGTCCGCGATGCCGAGCGTCATCCCCTGCCGGGGCACGCGCTCGATGCCGCCGAACGCCGCAGCGTGCGCCTGGCGCGATGTCTTCGCCAGCTCGACGACGCGCGCCCGCGAGTCGCGCGCCGAACCTGGTTCGTTGAACGCGATGTGGCCGTTCGCACCAACGCCGAGCACGCACACGTCGAAGCCGCCCGCCCGGCGGACCGCGTCCGCGAAGGCGGCGATGTGCGCCTCGCTCTCCGGGGCGCCCGCGTCCGGGACGTGAAGGGCGTGCACCGGCAGGCGCAGGTGCGCGCGATAGAACATGCGGTTCGTGCCCGGCGTGGCCGGCGCGACGCCGGCGAACTCGTCGATGGCGTAGACCACCGTGCCTGAGAAGTCGGCTTCGCCCGCCGCGGAACGTCGCTCCAGCTCGCGGTACATCCCGATCGGTGTGGTGCCGGTCGGCAGGCCCAGCACCGCGTCCGGCTTCGCGTCGACGGCCGCGCAGACGAGGTCCGCCGCCGCCCGCGCGAGGGCCCCCTCATCCGCCACCGTCACGATACGCATCGCCGCCATGCTACCAACAGCGCTGGCCGACCGCCCGCGCGCCGGTTACGCTGACGCCGCGCATTCCTTCGGCCCCGCGCACGAAAGGACCTGCTGTCCATGACGAAGCGCCTTGGCATCCAGATCGGCTTTGCCGGCAGCCCCGCGGAGCGCGCCGACCTCGTTGAGCGCGCCAAGATCGCCGACGACCTGGGCGTCGAGTCCGCCTGGGTGGCGGAGGCATGGGGCCGGGACGCCTTCAGCATGCTGACGCAACTCGCGCTGGCGACGAAGCACATCCAGCTCGGCACGGCCATCGTCAACGTCTTCAGCCGCACGCCGGCGGTGCTGGCGATGACGTTCGGCACGCTCGACGAGCTCTCGGGCGGGCGGGCGCTGATCGGGCTCGGCAGCTCCGGTGCCAACGTGGTCGAGCACTGGCATGGCGTGCCCTTCGACCGGCCGGCGACGCGCCTGCGCGAGTACGTCCAGATCATCGACATGATCATGCGGCGCCAGAAGCTGCAGTACGAGGGCAAGGTCTTCCACCTGGGCCGCGGCTTCACCATGCAGTTCCCGACGCTCCGCGACCACATCCCTACCTACATTGCCTCGATCACGCCGAAGAGCATGGCGCAGACGGGCGAGATCGCCGACGGCTGGATCCCCATCTACTGGCCGAAGGACAAGATCCAGGAAGGCGTGGCGACGATCATGCAGGGCGCGCGGAAGGCCGGCAAGGCGCGCGCCGACATCACCGTCGCGCCCTCGATCGTGATGCAGATCACGGATGCCGGGAGCGCCGAGCAGGTGCGGATGCAGGCGCGCGCGCCGATCGCGTTTTACGTCGGCCGCATGGGGACGTACTACTACGAGATGCTGGTCCGCAACGGCTTCGAGGAAGAGGTCCGGCAGATCCGCGCCGGCTGGGAGGCGCGCGACCCGAAGGCTGCCGCCGCCGGCGTCTCCGACCGGATGCTCGAACAGACCGCCGTCGTGGGCCCGCTCGAGCGGTGCAAGGAAGACCTCGATGAACGGCGCGCGCTCGGCGTCGACCTGCCGCTCATCGGCATGCCGGGCCGCGACGCGCGCGAGATGGCGACGATCCTCGAAGCGCTGCTGAAGTAGGGCGCCGCCGCGAGCGCTGGATGCGGAGACGGCCCCGGTTCTCCGGGGCCGTCTCTGTCTGTGCGTGTCGTGTGCGCGTCAGTCCTTCTTCGCGCCCGCGCGGTCCGCAGCGTCCGGCGCGTCCTTGGCGTCGGCGTGGCTGTCGGCCTGCGCCTGGTCGTCGTGGCCGTGCTTCTCCTCGACGTCACAGGGATCCGCCGTAGTCGGCGTGCCGCCGGGCTGCGGCGTGCTGACGGCGCCGCCGTCCTTGCTGTCGTCCTTCGCCTCGTGCTGGTCGTCGACGTCCTTCTCGTCCTTGTCGTCGTTGCAGCCGGCCGTCGGGGTGCCGCTCGCCGTGGCCGTCGGCGAAGCTCCGGCGGCCGGCGTGCTCGTGGCTGTCGGTGCGGGCGTCGTCGTGGCCGTCGGCACGCTCGTCGCGGTCCCTGTCGCGGTTGCGGTGCCGGTCGCCGCGCCCGTGGCTGTCGCCTGCGCAGTTGCGGTGCTCGTGGCCGTGTCGGTCGCCGTTGCCGGCGCTGTGGCCGTCGACGTCGGCGTCGCCTGCGTCGTCACGCCGTTCTGAGACGCGAAGGCCCCGACGGCAGCCAGGGACACGAGCGCCACTCCGAGTCCCGCACCGATGAACTTGCTGATCATCCGTTCCCCTCCCAAAGGTCCACGCGTGCGCCGCTCCCCGGGACCGGCGTCACACCGGCTCGATGCGCTTCACCGCATCTGTGCCCCATCTGAATGCTTGCTGGATTCCTGCACCGGCGACGCCCCGCCCGACCCTCGGCGGGCGGACCGCGCCACTGCGATGCTCGCCTGCCGCGAGCGTGGGACGCTGCTGACGATTCCCTGAACCCAGTCAAACTATCGGCGCGGGTCCGGCGGGCTGAACACCGTGCGGGCTCGCGCCTTCCCTCAGGACGGCGATGGGATGGCGGTCTCACGATCGTTCAGATTCCGGGGAAGGCGCCGAGACTTTTCATGAAAGGCCGGCGCAGATGGGGCGCCGACCGGCGGATCCACTGTGTACCGTCCGCGGCCTGCTCGGGCCGGTCGGCACGCTCACGGGGGCCAGGGTGCTCCCTCGTGGCGGCGTTGGTCCGTGTAGCCACCGTGGACGGGTGAGGAACTGCGATGGGGGCAGATTCCAGGCAGCGCGCCGGCTCGCGGCGTGCGTGCGTGCGTGTGCGGTGCGCGGCCGTACGGGGTGAGCGCGGCCAGAGCCTCGCGGAACTGGCGATCATCCTTCCGCTGATCCTGGTGCTGGTGGTCGGGGTCGTCGAAGTCTCGGCCGCCTTCAACGCGTACATCAGCGTGATCTCCGCCGCCCGCGACGGCGCCCGCCTGGGATCGAAGGGTTCGGCGGACGACGGCGCGATCCAGGCGCTCGTAGTGAAGGACCTGGGCACCCTGCGGCAGAGCACGCCGCTCTCAAACGTCACCGTGACACACCTGACCGTCGACTCCCGGCCGGCGATCGAGGTCCAGGCGTGCTACGACCACAAGACGCTGTTGCACGTCCCGATCATCCTGCCGAACACGTTCCACATGTGCTCCAGCACCACCATGCCGGCGCTGCAATGAGGTATCGCATGGTCACGCGCGCGAGGTTTCGACGAGACGACTCCGGCCAGGTGGCGGTCCTCTTCGCCATGCTGACGCTGATCCTCATCGCGCTGATGGGCCTTGCGGCAGACGTCGGCCGGCTCTACGTCGTGCGTGCGGAGCTCGGCCGCACCGTAGACGCCGCGGCGCTGGCCGGCGCGAAGGAGCTCCCAAGCCTCACCAACGCGACGCAGCACGCGCAGGACTACATCAACGCGAACGAGCCCGGCGGCAACGTCACCGACACGATCACACCGGACGCCGCGTCGCAGCAGGTGTCGGTGACGGCGAGCAAGAAGGTCGACACGATCTTCATGCGCGTCTTCGGGATCAAGACGATGACCGTGACGAACAGCGCGACGGCGGGCTTCGGTGTCATCCCGGTGGATGCGGTGATGGCCATCGACGCGACCGGGAGCATGGGGGCGAGCCCGTGCAACGGCCAGCAGAGCAACAGCGGCTGCCCGGAGTACGAGGCGAAGAACGCCGCCAAGAGCTTTACCAACACGCTGCTGCCGAGCGCCAACACCAGCGTCGGCGCGCTGCCCTTCCGCGGCTGCTACAACCCGCCGAACGCGAAATGGGTGCCGTGCGTGCCGAACAACAACGGCAACATGATCGTGCCCCTCAACAACGACGCGATCACGGTGACCAACGGGATCAACGCGATCAGCGCCCAGGGCGGCACCGGCACGAACGTCTGCGGCGGCCTCGACCGGGCGGCGCAGGTGCTGTATGGCCCCGGCTCCCATGCGGCATCGAACACCATCCGGGTCATCGTGATCCTGACCGACGCCGCCAACATCTACAACAACGCGTCGTACGTCTCGGGGTCGTCGCCCGCCGCCGCCTGCACGCCCGCCAACTCGCCATCGACGTCCGACGCGTACCTCGGCACGGGCTGCTCGGCGCCCGGGCAGGGGACTCCCAACGGGTGGAACCCCGGCTCCTACCGGACGCCGCCCGGCCGCCAGCTCGACACCAAGACGGTGGCGCGGGCCGACGCGCTCAAGGCGCAGGGGGTCGCGATCTACGTCGTGAACTTCGGTGTCTGCGGCACCGACGACGGCGCGACGCCGTCCACGAGCTATTGCGCCAACATCGGCAACGCCGACCCGGACACGATCGCGAGCCAGCGGCTGGCGAAGTGCATCGCCTCGTCTACGCCTGGAACGGACGACCATTACTTCCGCGTCGATGACCCGGCCGCGCTGTCGGGTGTCTTCACCAAGATCGCGCAGAACATCGCATTCAGGTTGATCAAATGAGCGGGCGGATCCACGCACGGCGATCGGGGCGGAGGGAGCGCGGCCAGGCGCTGGCGGAGTTCGCGCTCGTGATGCCGATCGTCACCCTGGTCATCTTTGGGCTCGTCGACCTGTCACGGGCGATGCAGTCCTACGTGACCATCCAGGAGGCCGCGAGAAGCGCCGCACGCTACGCGGTGACGGGCCGGACGGACTGCACCGGCGTCCAGACCCAGAGCCGCATGAACTGCATCGCTCAGGAGGTCGCCGTCCGCACGGCCAGCCTGAACAACGCCGCCTCAATCACATCGAGCGTCGAGAGCTGGGCGTACCCCAATTACGCCGACCCGCCGACGCCGAACAGCGCCGGCAACCAGTGCGACGCCGTCCAGGTGACGGTCAGCTACGACTACACGCCGATGACGCCGATCTTCAACAGGCTCATCCCGCACGTCCCCATGTCCTCCTCGGATCGCATGGTCAACGAGCCCTTCGGCACCTGCTCCTGACGGCTCGACACGCGCCCGCTGATGTACGCTTGCGGGGATGACCGCAAGCCGCCGACCATCCGCCCTGCATCCGCTGCCCTTCGCGCCGCCTGTCGAGCCGATGCTTGCCAGGATCAGCGCCGAGATCCCGGCCGGCGACGCCTGGCAGTACGAGCCGAAGTGGGACGGGTTCCGCGCGCTCGTGTTTTTCGACGGCGCCAATGCCAACCTGCAAAGCCGTGACCTGAAGCCGCTCGCGCGCTACTTCCCGGAGCTGAGCGACGGCCTCGCGCGCGTGCTGCCGCGATCGCTCGTGCTCGATGGCGAGATCGTGATCTTCGGCGAGCGCGGACTCGACTTCGATGCGCTGCTGATGCGCATCCACCCGGCGGAGTCGCGGGTGCGCAAGCTCGCCGAGGAGACGCCCGCGGCGTTCGTCGCCTTCGACCTCCTGGCGGATGGCGGCGACGACCTCCGCGCGCGTCCGCTCGCGGAGCGACGGCAGCGGCTGGAATCCGCCCTCCGCGGCGTCGCCCCGCCAGCCTACGTGACCCCCGTCACCCGTGACCGCGAGCTCGCGCAGGACTGGTTCCGGCGGTTCGAGGGTGCGGGCCTCGATGGCGTCGTCGCCAAGCGCCTCGACGACGCCTATCACCCCGGCCAGCGCTCGATGCTCAAGGTCAAGCACCTCCGCACCGTCGATTGCGTGGTCGGCGGCTTCCGCTGGAACCAGGGGCAGGAAGGGGAGTCCGTCGGGTCGCTCCTGCTCGGGTTGTACGACAAGGACGGCGTGCTCGCGTACGTCGGTCACACCTCGAGCTTCAAGGCCGCGGAGAAGCGGGCGCTCGTCGAGACGCTGTCTCCGTTCCTTACCGACGACGAGCGCGCGGGCTTCGGCGGCGGCCGCACACCCGGCGGCCCGAGCCGCTGGACGGATGCGCGTGCCACTGCCTGGGTGCGGCTGCGCCCCGAGCTCGTGTGCGAGGTCAGCTTCGACCATCTGCAGGGCGAGCGGTTCCGGCACGCTGCCACGTTCCGTCGCTGGCGTCCGGACAAGCCGGCCCGCGCCTGCACCTTCGGCCAGGTCGTGAGCGCCATCCCGGTCGAGCTGCAGCAGGTCTTTGCCGCCAGGCCCTGAGGCCTTCGCAGTCGGCACCCTGTACCCGGATCCGCAAGTCGTGTGCCGGCCCCCGGCGCTGCCGCGCTGACAACTGACGACCGACTACTGACACCGAAGATCTTGCCCTACGTGCCGCCGCGCGGCTGCCGCCCCTTGCTCTGGCTCCGCCCGCCAGTGCCCCGGCGCCGGCTCGGCTGGACGCGCGGCGGCTCTCCCGGCGCTTTCGGGAACTGCGGCGGCCAGGGAGCATCCCCCAGCCCCTCGCGCTCCTGCCGCCGCACCAGCTCGAGCAGTGGTTCGAGGGAGTAGGCCACGTCGTCGATGCTGGCCGCCGGGTCGCCCCGCTCGTGAAAGCGCCGGGGCACGGTGGCCAGCGTGAAGTCCGCGGGGTCCGCGCCGGGCACGTCGTCCCACTCGAGCGGGCACGAGACGCGCGCGTCGGGCAGCGGCCGCACCGAGTACGCCGACGCCACCGTGCGGTCGCGCGCGTTCTGGTTGTAGTCGATGAAGACGCCGTGGCGCTCTTCCTTCCACCACGCGGTCGTCGCCAGCGCAGGCATGCGGCGCTCGACCTCCCGCCCGAGCGCCAGCGCGCAGCGGCGCACGTCGCTGAACCCCCAGCGCGCCTCGACGCGCACATTGATGTGGATGCCGCGCGATCCCGAGGTCTTTGGATAGCCACGCAGTCCCAGATCCTTGAGCAGCTCGCCCACGCCGAGCGCGACGCGCCGCACGTCGTCGAACGTCGCCTCGGGCGTTGGGTCAAGGTCGATGCGCAGCTCATCCGGGTGGTCGACATCGCGGGCGCGCACCGGCCACGGGTTGAGGTCGATGCAGCCGAGATTGACCACCCAGGCGAGATCCGCAGGCTCATCGCACACCACGAGATCCGCGCTGCGCCCGCTCGGGAATGTGATCCGTGCCGTCTCGATCCACGGCGGCCGCCGCTGCGGCGCGCGCTTCTGGAAGAAGGGCTCGCCCGTGGCGCCGTCCGGGAAGCGTTTCAGTACCATCGGCCGACGCATGACACCGCGCAGGGCGCCGGGCGCCACGGCGAGGTAGTAGCGGACGAGGTCCAGCTTGGTGTAGCCGGGCTCCGGGAAGAAGAGCTTGTCCGGGTGTGTAACTGTGACCGTGCGCCCGCCGGCCTCGATTTCGACCGGGTCTTGAGCCAGATGCGCCTCCTCCGCGGCGCCGGCAGACACCCGCGCCGCCCGCGCACACTCTACGGCACGGGCGGCGCCTCGTGGGCGCACGGCGGGTGTCACGGGTCCATGCGTTCCTTGACACTAGTCGGGGGCGATGCTAGATTCCCGCTTGATACGAGATTCACAAGCAGCGTTCCAACGAAGCCCAGCCACCGTGATGCCGTGCTGGGCCTTCTGGTGCGCTATGGGGGCATCAGTTGGAATTGCTCTGGACGGTTCCTGTGCCGTGGGCGCCAGATGCCCTGGAGCTCGTGTACGTGCTCGCCACCATCCTCATCTCGCTCGGGCTGATGGTGGCGTTCGGCGCCTGGTGGTCGCGCTAGGCAGGGGAGGTCTCCGATGGCGATGACGGAGCAGCCGAAGGGTCCGGGGCTGGGGGACTGGCTCTACGACCGGCTCTTCCACAACTACATCTGGAGCTCCGTCTTCCGGTCCGGGTACCCGAACACGCCGCGCAACCAGATGCTGGCGATCGCCACCAACGTCTTCCTGCACCTGCATCCCACCAGGATCCACAAGACCCACGTGAAGATCACGCACACGTACTGCCTCGGTGGTCTGAGCTTCTTCATGTTCCTGGGCCTCACCGTCACCGGCGTGATGCTCATGTTCTACTACGTGCCCGACGTCAACCGCGCGTTCAACGACGTGCAGGCGCTCGAGACCAACGTCCGCTTCGGCATGCTGATCCGCAACCTGCACCGCTGGATGGCCCACGCGATGGTGCTGCTCGTGCTGATGCACATGATGCGCGTGTTCTACACCGGCGCCTACAAGCCGCCGCGCGAGTTCAACTGGGTTGTCGGCGTCATCCTGCTCGTGCTGACGCTGCTGCTCTCGTTCACCGGCTACCTGTTGCCGTGGGACCAGCTCGCGCTCTGGGCGATCACGGTGGGCACGAACATCGCCGGCGCCGCGCCGATCCTCGGCGGGCAGTCACGGCTGGTGCTGATCGGCGGCTTCGATGTCGGTCCCAACGCGCTGATACGCTTCTATACGCTCCACGTCATCGCGCTGCCGCTGCTCGCGGCGATCTTCATGTCGGTGCACTTCTGGCGCATCCGCCGCGACGGCGGTCTGGCGCGGCCGCTTTAGGGCGCGGGAGGAGCGAACGATGGCGGTAGCAGCACCGGCCGGCAGCGCCCGCGAGTCCGTCCGCCTGAAGCGCGAGCGCGACCAGGAGGTGCTCGTCTGGCCGGATCTCGTCTTCATCGAGTTCATCGCGGCCGTCCTCTTCACGATCACGTTCGTCGTGCTGGCGACGTTTTTCAACGCGCCGCTGCTCAACAAGGCGAACCCGAACGTCACGCCGAACCCCTCGAAGGCGCCGTGGTACTTCATGAACCTGCAGGAGCTGCTCCTGCACATGGACAAGGGCCTCGCCGGCGTCATCGTGCCGACCATGCTCCTGATCGGCCTCATGGTGATCCCCTACGTCGACCGCGACAACGAGGGCCAGGGGACCTGGTTCGGGACGGTCAACTCCGTGCGCATCACCTTCTTCAGCTTCGTCTGGTCGGGCGTCTGGATCAGTTGGCTGATCCTGTGGGACAACGGTAGCCAGGTGCTGGTCTACCAGCACCTGCCACAGCTCTGGGGCAGCAACGAACGCCTGAAGTGGCTCGGCGACAAGAATCCGTTCAAGGGCTGGCCCGTCGAGGGCGTGCTGAAGCCGATCTGGGACTTCATCTTCCTGCCGAACCGGCTCGCGATCCGCGACACGTGGCACTGGAGCTTGCCGGTCCCGTTCCAGCCGGGCGCCGGGCCGCATGACGGGCGCCTCGACTGGCCGAAGGACTTCTTGCAGATCCCCATCCCCCTCAACGGCACCTGGGGCTGGAACTGGGGCGGCAAGCCGAACTGGATGCCTGGCTGGCTCCAGCACGTCTACCCCTACAACTCGGACTTCAGCCTCCCCGCGATCACGGCCGAGTGGATCGTGCCGATCATCGCCATGGTGGGTCTGCCCGCGCTGATGATCTACATCCTCCACAAGATTGGCTGGGCGCACACCGTGCGCGACGCCATGATCGCGCTCTTCACCGGCTTCATCGTCGTCTATTTCGCGCTGACGATTGTGGGCGCCGCCTTCCGCGGCAAGGGCCAAGCTCTCGTGCCCCCGTACCGCGTACCGAACCTTGAGAAGGACCCCAGCATCCTGCGGCAGGTGGAGCCGCCGCCGTCGCACCTGGTGCTGGCCGATCCGCGGGTCGTGGTGCGTGCGCGTGATGGCTGACGAAGCGACCAACGAACTTCAATCACCGCTTGGTACCCTGATGGTGACAGCAGTGAAGCCGCCGCCGCTCCTGCTGGTCGATGCGAGAACGCCGGCAGGTGGACGTGATGGCTGACGAAGTGACCGAAACACCGCAAGCCGAAGGGGGCGCGCCGGAGCAGCGGGCCGCTGACCCGCCCCCGGCAAGCAAGCCTGTGCCCGCCCGCGCAGCGTCCGGCGCGGTCGCGGCGACGCCCGCTGGCCACGCGATCGTCGTCGCGCAGCCGGCACCGGTTGGGCCGGTTCTGCCCAAGGTGTCGCGCCGTGGCGTCCTGCGGATCGGCTTCTGGGCCGGCCTCGGTGTCATGCTGGCATCGATTGGTACGACCATCATCTATAGCCTTTACCCGGAACGCCGCCTGGTGCCTGGCGGCCAGCAGTTGTTCGGCACGAGCGAGGTCAGCCCCTTCGGGAGCCAGATCAGCGTGGGCCCTGTCAGCCAGTTCGAGGATGGGAAGCCTGTGCACAACCTCGACGCGCGGGCCTGGATCATGAAGTTCGACAAGCACCACGCGGACATCGAGAATCAGGCCGGCAATCACGTCAAGCCGGGCGCCATCCTCGCGCTCTACCAGAAGTGCCCGCACCTCGGTTGCACCGTCCCCTGGCGCGCGGACTTCACGTGGACCGACGACCGCCCCGGTGTGAACCAGACGTACTCGGGATGGTTCCGCTGCCCGTGCCACGGCTCGACCTACACCTTTGGCGGCGTGCGCGTCTTCGGCCCCGCGCCACGTTCGATGGACACCTTCGCGATCGCCGTCACGAACGGCAACCTCGTGGTCGATACGGGCAAGATCACACTCGGTGACACGCATGACCCCAACCGGGCGATCATGCCATGAGCGTTGAAGCCGTACTGCACCTCGTCGTCCGGAGGGGCGGCCTGAAGGCAACGAGATGAACACAAGCAAGCAGATCAACATCATGATCCTGCTCGTGTTCGTGGCGGTCATCGCGGCCGGCGCGTACACGATCTGGGATCCGACTCGCGCCAGCGAGGCGAGGACGCGCCAGCTCCAGTTGACCCTGGACCGCGGCGCCTACTTGTTCGCGCAGAACTGCCGCGCCTGCCACGGGGACGCGGGCGAGGGCGGCGCCAAAGGGAACCGGCTCGTCCTCGCGCCGCCCCTGAACCGCCTCGACCTCCAGGGGCGCAAGACGGCGGGCGGCCCTGTCGACCTGGCCGCACAGAACGCCGCCTATAAGCTCGTCTTCAACACGATCACCTGTGGCCGCGTTGGCAAGGCGATGCCGACGTGGGGGGACAGCCAGGGCGGGCCGCTCAATGCCGAGCAGATCACGGATCTGACGATCTTCATTACGAACGGCACCGCCTGGGGCACGGCGGACACATACGCGAACGAACTCAGCAACACGAGTTTTCTGACGCTGACGAAGGCCCTTGACAGCACATCGACCGTGGTCGCGATCAGCAACGTGACGCCCCTCGCGAAGGACACGTACATCAAGATCGACAACGAGCTGATGGACGTGACCGCGGTCGATAAGAGCGCGGGCACCGTGACCGTGCAGCGGCCGAGCGGCAACACGAAGGCGGCGGCGCACAAGGCCGGCGCCGAGGTGCTCGTCGAGCCGCCGATCCTCGACCCGACGAAGGTTGCCATCACGCAGCCGGCCTGCGGCCAGTTGCTCCCGCCGGTGGTACCGACCACGACCGGCCCGGCCGGCACGCCGACGGCCGTCCCGACCCCTGCCGCCAACGCGCAGAAGATCACCATCGTCGGCGAGAACCTCCTGTTCGACAAGACGGCCATCACCGCCAACGCGACCGCGCCGATCACGATCACGTTCGATAACAAGGACGCCGGTGTGCCGCACAACATCCAGTTCTTCAACGGCAACAGCAACACCGCACCGAGCATCGGCATGACAGAGATCGCGACGGGACCGGTGACGCAGACGCTGAGCCTGGGCACGCTCAAGCCGGGAACGTATTACTACCAGTGCGACGTGCACCCGACGACGATGTACGGCACGTTGACGGTCCAGTGATCAGGCTTGACGCGCGGAAGCAGGCAACTCTAGACTTGAATCGCGGGCGCGCCGTTCCGGGGCGCCTCGGGCCGTCGAACGGAGGGACGTGGTGGCGAACCAGGTAGGCAAGCGGTACCAGTGCGGCAAGTGCAACTCCGAGATGATCGTCACGAAGGCGGGCGATGGCCAGTTGTCCTGCTGCGGCCAGCCAATGCAGCAGAAGAACTAGGAGCAGCCGGGCATGCCGAACCAGTTGGGCAAGCGATTCCAGTGCGAGGTCTGCGGGACCGAGGTCCTCTGCATCAAGCCGGGCGAGGGCCAGGTCGCGTGCTGCGCCGTGCCGATGCAGCTCCAGCAGCCGAAGGTGCTGCCCTCCGCCGACTGACCGTTTGCCGTCTCGTCCGAACCTGTAGGCGGCGGCCGCGAGGCCGTCGCGTTGCGGTTGAGGGCGCGCGCCCCACGGACCGATGACGCTGTTCGACAACGCCCGCGTCCTGACGATGGATCCCGCGCCTCCGCGTGCGACAGCCGTGCTCGTGCGCGATGGCACGGTCGCGGCGGTCGGCGGTGACGCGCTTGCGGCATCGCCGGGCGCGCGGCACATCGACTGCGCGGGGGGCGTGCTCGCGCCGGCGTTCATTGATCCACACTGCCACCTGCTGGCGGCCGCCGCGCGGGCGTGTTCGGTCGACTGCTCGCCGGTGGCCGTCCGCTCGATCGCGGAGATACAGGATCGCCTGCGGGAGGCGGCCGCGCGGACGCGGCCCGGGGCGTGGGTCCGCGCCGCCGGCTACGACGAGTCGCGCCTCGAAGAGCGCCGCCATCCAACGCGCCGCGACCTCGACGCCGCTGCATCGCGGCATCCCGTGCGCCTGCTGCATCGCAGCGGGCACGCGGTCGTCCTGAACACAGCCGCGCTCCGGCTCGCCGGCATCGCCGGCGACACGCCGGAGCCCGCCGGCGGCGTGATCGACCGCTTCGGCGACGATGGCGAGCCGTCGGGCCTGCTGCTCGAGATGGGCGACGCCGTCGACCGCGTTGTGCCGCCGCTGCCGTACGAAGAGCTGGCGTCCGGTGTCGAGGCGGTCGCGCAGGCATTCCTCTCGGCCGGCGTGACCGCGATCTGCGATGCCACGCACACGAACGGCGCGCGCGAGTGGAACCTGTTCGCCCGCCTGCAGACGGAGCGCCGGCTCCCGCTCGATGTCACGCTGATGGAGGGGGCCGCGCACGCGGGCGAGATGCCCGAGGCGCCACTGGCCCACCTCCGCCGCGGCCACGTGAAGATCATGCTGAGCGAAGCCGGCGGGCTGACGCCGGACGAGGTCGAGCTCGCGCACATCGTCGCCGGCCTGCACGACGCCGGCCGTGATGTTGCCATCCACGCGGTCGAAGAGCGCGCGGTGGCTGCGGCGATCGCTGCGATCGAGGCGGCCGTGCGCAGAGGGCCGCGGCCGCACCGCCACCGCATCGAGCACGCTGCGCTGGCGCCGCGCGGCGGGGCGGCCCGCATGGCCCGCGCCGGCATCACCGTCGTCACCCAACCCGCGTTCCTGGGCCACAACGGCGACCGCTACCTGCGCGAGGTGCCGCCGGAGAAGCACAGGCGCCTGTACCCGATCGGCTCGCTGGCGCGGGCGGGGGTGCGCGTCGCCGCGAGCACGGACGCGCCGGTCGTGCCGGCGTCGCCGCTCGAGGGCGTGCGCGCGGCAGTGGAGCGGCGCGCGCCGTCCGGGGCGACCGTCGGGTCGGGGCAGGCTGTGCCGCTTACGCGCGCGCTAGCGATGTGGACGCGGGACGCGGCATGGGCGATCGGCGCGGAGCGGGAGCGCGGCCGTATCGCGCCGGGCATGGTTGCGGACTTCGTGTTGCTGAGCGAGGCATCGGAACGCGCGGAGGTCGTGGCGGTCTACGTGCGGGGAGATCTCGTCGCGCCGGTTCCCGTTGGAAGGTCCCATCTTCCCGTCTGAGGAGCGGCATAGTCATTGATGGCTGCGGGTCAAGTTGACACGCGATTCACCGCGCCGATATACTCCCGAGCGTATACAGGCGACGAAGCGCGGCAGTAGGCCCGGATGCGCCTCGAAGCGAGCCGGTGATGGTGGAAGACCGGCAGGGCGGATGGGCCGAACTCAGCGTGGAGCCGCCGGGGTGAACATCGAGTAGCCCCGGCCGGGTCGCGACCGTTATCGCGCTCCGAGAGGCCCTCGCCGCGGCGAGGGCAAGAAGGGTGGCACCGCGGGCCATGACCCGTCCCTTTGTGGGCGGGTTTTTTCGTCCCCGGCGCTCCGAGGGCTCTGATGCCAAGGTCGATTCATACGGCTCCCCTGCTGGAGGTCACACCGGCCTCGGTGCGCCGCGCCCCGCGGACGCGCCGCGGCCGCGGCGTAGGCCTGTCTCTGCGCGCCGCGCGCGGCCCACGGCTCGCGGGCCTGCTCTCCGGCGCGCTCCTCTCCCTTTAGCGTCCCCTGGCCCGCCACGGGATCGCGGGGGATCGCCAGCCACCACGCAGACAACACCGCCCGCCCGCGCGGGCAGAGATGAGGAGCGACGATATGACCAGGATGAAGGGCGCAGACATCATCATGGAGTGCCTCCGCAAGGAGGGAGTCGAGATCATCTTCGGCTACCCCGGCGGCGCCAACCTCCCGATGTACGACGCGCTGCATAAGTACCCCGATATCCGCCACGTGCTCGTGCGGCACGAGCAGGCGGCCGCGCACGCCGCCGATGCCTACGCCCGCGTCAGCGGTAAGGCCGGCGTCTGCTGGTCGACGTCCGGCCCCGGCGCCACCAACCTCGTCACCGGCATTGCCAACGCCTGGATGGACTCCGTGCCGCTGGTGTGCATCACCGGCCAGGTGGTCTCGTGGCTGCTCGGCCGTGATGGCTTCCAGGAGGCCGACATTACCGGCATCACGATCCCGATCACGAAGCACAACACGATCGTGCTCGATGTCGAGGACATCGCTCCAGCGATCGCCGAGGCGTTCCACATCGCGACGACGGGCCGCCCGGGTCCGGTGCTCGTCGACATCCCGCGCGACGTGCAGCAGGCGACCTGCGAGTTCGACTACCCCGAGAAGGTGGAGCTGGCGGGCTACCAGCCGACGGTCGTCGGCCATCCGCAGCAGGTGAAGAAGGCGGCGCAGCTCATCGCGGAGTCGGAACGGCCGCTGATCCTCGCCGGGCACGGCGTCGTCATCGCGCGTGCCGCGGAGGCGCTGCGCGAGGTCGCCGAGAAGGCGCAGATCCCGGTGATCACGACGCTGCTTGGCATCGGCGGCTTCCCCGGCTCGCACGAGCTGTACCAGGGGATGCCGGGCATGCACGGCATGTACTGGAACAACATCGCGATCCAGGAGGCGGACCTGGTGATCGCCGCAGGCATGCGGTTCGATGACCGCGTGACGGGCGCGCTGAAGGACTTCGCCCCGAACGCCAGAATCGTCCACATCGACGTCGACCCGGCCGAAATCGGCAAGAACGTGAAGACGATGGTGCCGATCGTCGGTGACGTGAAGAACGTGCTCCAGCAGTTGGCCACGCAGATCGCGCCAGGGCGGCACGACGCGTGGCGCCAGCGGCTCGCCGACCTGCGGCGCGACCACCCGTCGATCGCCATCCCGGAGACGGACCGTTTGCTGCCGCAGTACGTGATCAAGAAGATCTACGAGCTGTCGGGCCCGAAGGCGTACTACGCGACGGGCGTCGGGCAGCACCAGATGTGGGCGGCGCAGTTCTTCTGGGGCGACAACCCGTACTCGTTCGTGACGTCGGGGGGCCTCGGGACGATGGGCTTCGAGGTGCCGGCAGCGATCGGCGTCCAGTTCGCCCGCCCGCTCGACACGGTGTGGGCGATCTGCGGCGATGGCGGGTTCCAGATGACGATGGAGGAGCTGGCACTCTGCACGGAGTACGAGCTGCCGGTGAAGTTCGCCATTATCAACAACAACTACCTGGGCATGGTCCGGCAGTGGCAGGACAAGTTTTACGCGGGGAACAAGCAGTCGGTGCGCATGTTCCAGCCGGACTTCGTGAAGCTGGCGGAGGCGATGGGCATCACGGGCATGCGCGTCAGTGACAAGGCGCAGGTCGCGTCGTCGATCGAGGCGGCGCTGCGCCACCCGGGCGCCGTCCTGCTCGACTTCCAGGTGGAGGACGTCGAGGACTGCTACCCGATGATGCCGCCGGGCGTCAGCCTGTCGGACACCATCGACCAGCCGCGTATCGAGCAGCCGGACTACGCCCGATGAGCGGCCGGGTGCACACGATCGTCGCGCTCGTCGAGAACCGCCCCGGCGTGCTCAACAAGATCGCCAGCAAGTGGCGGCAGCGCGCGTTCAACATCGAGAGCCTGGCCGTCGGGCCGAGCGAAGTGCCTGGCCTCTCCCGCATGACCTTCACGGTCGATGGTGCGGCGCACGACATCGAGCAGGTCACCAAGCAGCTCTACAAGGTGATCGAGGTGGTGAAGATCACCGACGTCACGGACCAGGGGACGGTGGCGCGCGAGCTGGCGCTGATCAAGGTCGCCGCAACGAAGGAGAGCCGCAGCGCGATCATCGAGATTGTGGATGTGTTCCGTGCGAAGGTCGTCGATGTCGGGCCGGACTCGCTCGTGATTGAGACGACGGGCACGGAGGACAAGATCGATGCGATCGTCGCGATGCTGACGCCGTTCGGGCTCAAGGAGCTCGTCCGCACCGGGCGCGTGGCGATGGTGCGCGGCGGCGCACCGACGGTGACGGCGCCATCGGCGGACGGCGCCGGGCGGCACCACCGGTCGGCGGGCGAGGGCAAGCCGAAGCTGGGAAGCCTGATCTAGCGTGGCGGCGGGAACGCCACATGACAAGCAGAGACTTCGCGCGGGCGAACCAACGCGGATCAGACAGGGGAATGTGAACGTATGCCACAGATGTACTACGACAAGGACGCCGACCTCGCGGTGCTCAAGGGCAAGACGATCGGCGTCATCGGCTTCGGCAGCCAGGGGCACGCGCACGCGCTGAACCTGAAGGACAGCGGTTGCGACGTGATCGTCGGGCTCTACCCCGGCTCGAAGTCGTGGAAAGCGGTCGAGGAATCGGGCCTGCGCGTCGGCAACGTGCGCGAGGTCGCGGAGCAGTCCGACATCATCATGATCTTGACGCCGGACCAGGTGGCGCGCGAGGTGTATTACCAGCACATCGCGGACGGGCTCAAGGCCGGCAACATGGTGATGTGGGCGCATGGCTTCAATGTGCACTACGGCCAGGTCCAGGCGCCCGACGACGTCGACGTGACGATGGTGGCGCCGAAGGGCCCGGGGCACCTCGTGCGCCGCGTGTACACCGAGGGCGGTGGCGTGCCGGCGCTCTTCGCGATCCACCAGAACGCGACGGAGCAGGCGCGGCAGGTCGCGCTCGCGTACGCGAAGGGCATCGGCGCCACGCGCAGCGGCGTGCTCGAGACGACGTTCAAGGAGGAGACGGAGACGGATCTTTTCGGCGAGCAGTCGGTGCTCTGCGGCGGGGTCACATCGCTGGTCAAGAGCGCCTTCGAGACGCTCGTCGAGGCCGGCTACCAGCCAGAGCTCGCGTTCTTCGAGTGCATGCACGAGCTGAAACTGATCGTCGACCTGATGTACGAGGGCGGCATGGGCTACATGCGCTACTCGATCAGCGACACGGCGGAGTACGGCGACTACACGCGCGGGCCGGTCGTCATCGATCAGCACGTGAAGGAGAACATGAAGCGCGTGCTGGCGCAGATCCAGGACGGGACGTTCGCCAGGGAGTGGATCCTCGAGAATCAGGCCGGCCGTCCAAGCTTCCAGGCGCTGCGCCGGATCAACGCCGAGCACCCGATCGAGGAGGTCGGCGCCGAGCTGCGCGGCATGATGGCGTGGCTGAAGAAGAGCCGCTGAGGAGCGGCACGACACGATGATGCAGGACACGTCCGATCACCGGTGGCGGCCTCAGCGGTGGACCACGCCCCCAGGCGGCGGGCGTGCCGCGCTCACGCCGCGCAGCCCGGACGCGCCGGGACTCACACTTCCGCGGCCCTCGTCCGCGCGCTCGCGGTCGGAGGGCCACCCGGAAGCGGGAGATCGGCAGACGCCGCTTGGGCGGTGAGGACAGGAGTGCAGCCATGGACAAGGTCATCATCTTCGATACGTCGCTGCGCGACGGCGAGCAGTCGCCGGGCGTAGCGCTGGCGCCCAGCGACAAGCTGGAGATTGCGACGCAGCTCGCGCGCCTGGGCGTCGATGTCATCGAGGCGGGCTTCCCCCGCACGTCGCCGGGCGATTTCGAGGCCGTGCAGACGATCGCGCGCACCGTCAAGGGGGCGCAGATCGCCGGGCTCGCGCATGCGAACCCGGAGGCGGTCGACGACTGCTGGAACGCGGTGAAGGTGGGTGAGGCGCCGCGCATCCACGTGTTCCTCTCGAGCTCGGACATCCACATCATGCACCAGCTCCTGAAGGACAAGGAGACGGTGCTCGAGATGGCACGGTCGATGGTGGCCCGTGCGCGTGGCTACTGCCCGGACGTCGAGTTCAGCCCCATGGACGCGACGCGCAGTGACCGCGAGTACGTGTACACGATGCTCGAGCAGTGCATCGCCGCCGGCGCGACGACGGTGAACATCCCGGACACCGTGGGCTACACGATCCCGGAGGAGTTCGCGGATTTCATCCGCGACATTCGCAACCATGTGCCGAACATCGATAAGGCGCGGATCTCGGTGCACTGCCACAACGATCTTGGCCTCGCGGTGGCGAACTCGCTGGCGGCGGTGCGTGCGGGCGCGCGGCAGGTCGAGACGTGCATCAACGGCATCGGCGAGCGGGCCGGCAACGCGGCGCTCGAAGAGGTGGTGATGGCGATCAAGACGCGCCGTGACTTCTTCGGCGTCGAGACGGGCATCATCACGAAGGAGTTGTACCGGACGAGCCGGCTCGTCGCAGATCTGACGGGCATGGGCGTGCAGCCGAACAAGGCGATCGTCGGGCCGAACGCCTTCCGGCACCAATCCGGCATCCATCAGGACGGCATCCTGAAGATGCGCGAGACGTACGAGATCATGGACGCGAACGAGATCGGCTGGCCGACGGGCGGGGCGGAGATCATCCTGGGCAAGGTATCGGGCCGGCACGGCTTCAAGGCGCGCCTGGAGGCGCTGGGCTACGAATTGACGCAGGAGGAGCTGTCCCGCGCGTTCATGGCGTTCAAGGAGCTGGCCGACAAGAAGGCCGAAGTCGATGATCGCGACCTCGAGGCGCTCGTCGCCGACAAGCTCCGCACCACGGCGGAGCTGTACCGGCTGGACTTCGTGCAGGTGAGCTGCGGCGACCATGCGTCGCCGACGGCGACCGTACGGGTCATCGCGCCGGACGGGTCGGTCCGCCAGGACGCGGCGATCGGCACCGGGCCGGTGGACGCGGTGTATCGCGCCATCAACCGGATGGTCGATGTGCCGAACGAGCTGACGGAGTTCTCGGTCAAGAGCGTGACGGAGGGCATCGACGCCCAGGGAGAGGTGACGATCCGGATCGAGGCGGACGGCCGAAGCTACGTGGGCCGGGGCGCCGATACGGACATCATCGTGGCATCGGCCAAGGCCTATATGAACGCGCTGAACCGGATGCTCTCGGTGCGGCGTCGCCAGGATTCGGAGGTGCGGACGAACCCGTAGCTTGGGCCGAGCATGAGAAGTAAAGCAAATAGCGTATGGCCTTGACACATGATGGCTAGGCTTGGTACACTCCCGCGGGAAGGGAGGTGATGGTCATGGGGAAGAAACGGGAGCCGCCCGGGGAACCGGTTACCTACAAGCCGAGCGAGCCGCAGACCCACCAACTGGCCGAGGCCCGGGCCGTGTACCTCGTACCGCCGACGGACGCCGCCGCGGAACCAGCCGAGCGTGGTACGACGCGCCTCAGCAGCAAGAACCAGATCACGCTGCCGGTGGAGATCGTGCGCCAGCTCGGGCTGCGCGCCGGCGATGAGATCGACCTGCTGGTCGTGGGTGGCACGATCCAGCTCGAGCGGCTGCCGCGGACACCCCGCGAGTGGGTCGAGAAGTACCGCGGAAGCATTGACCTGCCTGGCTGGGAGACCCGGGAGAAAATCGACGAGTATGTGCGGGGTGAGCGAGAGAGTTGGACGCGGGACACCGGCGATTCCTAGCAGCGACAGCGGGGTTTCGCACCGTCGCGCTCGATACCAACGCCTGCATCTACTACCTGCGGGGGGAGCCGCGGCTCGCTGATCTTGTCGCAGCGCTGGTAGAGCGGGCAGCGGCGGGATCCTTGAGCATCGTACTGTCGGCGGTGGTCCAGTTGGAGTTGCTCGTGCGGCCGTATCAGATGGGCGATCCCGTGCTGATCCGGCGCGTGCTGCAGTTCACCGAGCGGCACGCGGGAATATTGACCTCCCCGATCACGCGGGATGTTGTGCTGGTGACGGCCCAGATCCGCGCGGTGCTGCGCCTCAAGGCACCGGACGCGTTGATTGCGGGCTCGGCGAGCGTCTGCGGCGCGGAGGCGGTGATAGGAAACGATGCTGACTTTGAGCGCCTGAACCAGGGCACCGGTATCAGGCTCATGACGGGCGCGCGCCGCCACGCGCTGCCGGCGTTCGTGCGGCTGGACGAATTTCTGTAGGGAAGACTGCGAGCGGCGCATGGGCAAGACGACGTCGGAGAAGATCTGGGATCGGCACCTGGTGCGGAGCGGGGACGGCACGCCGGATCTCCTCTACATCGACCTCCACCTCGTCCACGAAGTCACGTCGGCGCAGGCGTTCGAGGGGCTGCGGCTCGCCGGACGGCGCGTGCGCCGGCCCGAGCTGACGCTGGCCACGGTGGACCATAACGTGCCGACGAAGGACCGCGACCGCGAGTGGCCGGACCCCCTCTCCACGCGACAGGTGGAGACCCTCCGGTCCAACTGTGAGGAGTTTGGTGTGCCGATGTTCGGCGTGCGAGACATGCGCCAGGGGATCGTGCACATCATCGGTCCGGAGCAGGGGTTGACGCAGCCCGGCATGACGATTGTCTGCGGCGACAGTCACACCTCGACGCACGGCGCGTTCGGCGCGCTGGCGATCGGCATCGGCACGTCCGAAGTCGAGCACGTGCTCGCGACGCAGACGCTGCCGCAGGCCCGGCCGAAGACGATGGCGGTCGAGGTCGGCGGCGAGCTGCCGCTCGGGGTGACCGCCAAGGACGTGATCCTGGCGATCATCCGCAGGATCGGCGTCTCCGGCGGCATCGGCCACGTGGTCGAGTACCGGGGCGACGTCATCCGTCATCTGTCGATGGAAGGGCGGATGACGGTCTGCAACATGTCGATCGAGGGCGGGGCCCGTGCCGGGCTCGTCGCCCCGGACGACACGACATTCGCCTACGTGGAGGGCCGCCCCTTCGCTCCTCAGGGCGCTGACTGGGAGCGCGCGCTGGACGCGTGGCGCGCGCTGCCCAGTGACGACGATGCGACGTTTGATACGACCGTCAGCCTGCGCGGCGAGGAGATCGAGCCGTCCGTAACCTGGGGTACCACGCCCGCGCAGAGTGTGCCCGTGACGGGGCGCGTGCCCGACCCCGCGAGTTTCGATGACCCGCGCGCCCGGGAGCTGGCCGAGCGCTCGCTCGCCTATATGGATCTGCGACCGGGCACCGCCATGGAGGACATCCCGCTCGACCGCGTATTTCTCGGGTCGTGCACGAACGCCCGCATTGAGGACTTGCGCGCGGCCGCCGCGGTCGTGCGGGGGCGCAGGGTCGCGCAGACGGTCCGGGCGATGGTGGTGCCGGGCTCGGGGCTGGTAAAGGCGCAGGCGGAGCAGGAGGGGCTGGACCGGGTGTTTATCGCTGCCGGCTTCGAGTGGCGCGACGCCGGCTGCTCGATGTGTCTCGGCATGAATCCAGACATCCTGATGCCGGGCGAGCGCTGCGCTTCAACATCGAACAGGAACTTCGAGGGGCGCCAGGGGCCCGGCGGGCGTACGCACCTGGTGAGCCCGCAGATGGCGGCTGCGGCGGCGATCGCCGGGCACTTCGTCGACATCCGTACGTGGAGGCAGGACTGATGGAGCCGTTCAGGAAGGTGCGCGGGAAGGTGCTGCCGCTCGACCGCGCCGACGTCGACACTGACCAGATCATCCCGGCGAAGTATCTGAAGCGCATCGAGCGCACGGGGTTCGGCCAGTTCGCGTTCGATGCGTGGCGGAAGGATCCGGCGTTCGTGCTGAACGACCGGCGCTACGATGGAGCGCAGATCCTGGTGACGGGTCCGAACTTCGGCTGTGGCTCGTCGCGCGAGCATGCGCCGTGGGCGCTCCAGGACATGGGGCTGCGGGCAATCATCGCGCCGTCGTTCGCGGATATCTTTCGCAACAACTGCGCGAAGATTGGCCTGCTGACGGTCGTCCTGCCGCAGCAGGAGGTCGACCGCATCATCGCGCGCGCCGAAGACGCGCCGGGGTTCGAGGCCGAGGTCGACCTGGAAGCACAGACCGTGTCGCTGGGCGATGCGCGGCCGCCGCGGCACTTCGACATCGACCCGTTTGTGAAGCACTGCCTGCTCGAAGGGCTCGACGATATCAGCCTGACGCTGAAGGTGGGCGCCGCCATCGCGGCGTTCGAGTCAAAGCGGCCGCCATTCCTGCCAACAACCACCGCTGCGCGCGGCTAGCACCGCCGCGGCCAGGTGCGGCGCACGCAGCAGCGCCGGCCCGGTGGGAGGGTGCCGAGCCGGCGCGTGGCCGCCTTCAATGCGGGGCGCGTAACGGGTGTCAGGCCGTCGTGCCCCAGGCCTGCAACGTCGCCGTCAACTGGATGGTCTTTCCGTCGCGGTGGACGGTAAGCGTCACCTTGTCGCCGACGCTCTTGCTGTCGATGTAGTTCGCGAGAGCGTCGAAGGTCTTCATCGGCTTGCCGTCGATCGCCGTGATGACGTCGCCGTTGCCGTTCGACGCGCCCCGCAACCCCGCCTGTTCCGCCGCGCTGCCCGGCGCCACCGTGACGACCGCTATCCCGTACGGCACGCCGAGGCTCTTGGCGTCACTCGGCGAAAGCGTCCGCCCCGCCAGCCCGAGCTGCGGGTGCGCGATCGCCGCGCCCGTCATGAGCTGCTGCATGAAGCGCTTCGGTGTGTTGATCGGCACGGCGTAGGCGACGCCCGCGAACGTGGTGCCGCCGGGGTTCTCGATCGCCGTGTTGACGCCGATCACCTGGCCCTGCATGTTGATGAGCGCGCCGCCGGAGTTGCCCGGGTTGACGGCGGCATCGGTTTGCAGCAGGCCGCGGAGCGGCCGGCCGCTGGAGCTAGAGGAAAGCGTCCGGTCGAGGCCGCTGATCACACCGGTCGTGAAGGTGCCTTCGAGTCCAAACGGGTTCCCGATCGCGGCGACGACGTTCCCCACCTTGACCGTGCTCGAGTCGCCGAGCGTGGCCGGGTGCAGCTCGCTGGCGTTGACCGACGCCTTGATCACCGCCATGTCGTTGCCGGGATCCGTACCGACGACGCTGGCCTGGGCGGTCGTGCCGTCGGAGAACGTGACCTCGACGGAGCTGGACCCCCGCACGACGTGGTAGTTGGTGAGGATGTGGCCGCTTGTGTCGAGGACGATGCCCGACCCCAGCCCCTGTGCCTGCTGCGAGAAGGGCGTGCTCCCCGCGGTGCCCGTCGTGATCTCGACAATCGACGGGCGCACCGCCGTGTAGAGGGCGGAGAAGTCTCCCGGTGCGGTCGCGAGGTTGGCCGCCGACGAGTTTGAGCTCACCGGGATCGCCGCGCTCCCGGATGTCGCTGCGGTGGTCGCCGCCGGGCTGCTGCTCCCGCCGCGCCAGTAGTTGACCGCGGCCACCGCGCCAGCGCCAATCAGCACGCTGACCACGATGACCGCGAGGACGCTTGTGAATCGCTTCATGTGGTTCTCCCGGCCCCCCGTGCCTGTCGTTGGCGCCAGATTGAGCGCCGCTTCCAGTATGGACGATCAACCTTCCGGGGGGTGCTTCCGAGATGTTACGGGGTACCGGCGTCCGGCGGCGCTACCCCCAGCGCGGCTGGAACTCCATCGGGATGCCGAGTGCGGTCTTGCCGATGAGCTCCTTCGCCACGTCGTTCGTCATGGGGTGGAAGGGGCCCGCGCGCACGTCGCGGTAGAAGCGCTGCATGGGATGGCGGCGGAAGATGCCCGGCGCGCCCACGATGCCCATCGCCTGCTCGACGATGCGCACGGCGGCGTTCGTCGCCAGGTACTTCATGAGGACGATCCGCGCGAGGTCATCGCGCTCCCGCAGACCGCCCTCGGTCCACTCCCGCACGGTCTGGCGCACGAGGGCGCGTGCGGCCGCCAGCTCGACTTCGATGTCGGCCGCGTGGAACTGCACCCCCGGGAAGTGGCTGATCGGCCGCTCGAAGAGCACCGGCCGGCGCGTCTTCGCCCAGTCGTACGCAAAGTCGCGCGCGGCGGTGGCGATCCCGAGGTAGACCGACGCGACCGTACCGCAGAACCACGAGAGGATGATGTTGGCGCCGACGTCCGTGTCGCCCGGCTGCCGCATGGCGACGAGCGCCTGTTCCGGCACCCAGGCGTCCTTGATCACGAGGTCGTGGCTCGCCGTCGCCCGCATCGACATCGTGTCCCAGGTCTCGATGATCTCGATCCCCGGTGTAGCGCGCGGCACGGTGAACATGCCGATGACCGGCTTGCCGTCGGCGTCCGTTGTGGAGGTGTTGATGGCGAAGAAGTCGATGATCGGCGCCATGGACGTGAACGTCTTGCGGCCGTTGAGCACGAAGCCGGGCACGCCCTCGTGCTCCTGGCGCACGGCGGTGGTGGTCGGGAAGCCCCAGTTGCCACCGATCTCCGCTTCGGTGAAGCCGCCGCCGATGATCCAGTGCTGCTGCGCGAGCATGCCGGCCAGCAGCATGGCCTGCGGGTTGGTCATCCCCACCTGCTCCGCCATGGAGCCGACGGCGAAGAGGTGCATGTTGACCGCCAGTGCGGTCGATGCGTCGCCCTGGGCGAGGCGCTCCTGGCAGAGGCAGAGGTCGAGGAGGGTGCCGCCGAGGCCACCGACTTCCTCCGGGATGGGAAGCGATGTGTAGTTCTCCCGCTTCATCGCCTCGAAGTTCTCGAACGGAAAGGTGTTCTCGCGGTCGTGCTCGTCGGCGCGGGTGGCGAAGTCGTCGGCGAGGCGCCCGGCGAGGTCGAGGAGGCGCCGCGAGCGCTGCGTGGCGGACGTGGTAGAGGTCATTGCGGCTCCCTGGACTGATGGTGGTCTACGGGACAGTGTACGGAGCGCGGCTGCGTGGAACCATGCGGCGGCCGTGCCGGGCGCGTCGCGCTCGGCACATGACGGCGCGAACCGCTCATGTCCCGCCGCCGCCCGCTTGAACGCGCGCCCGAGCCGCCGGCAATGGCGATGCGCCGGCCCGCGTGTATCGCCCCGACCCACAGCGGGTGGCGGCGACGCTGCTGCCAGGGGCTGTCAGGGTGAGGGTTGACGCCCGGGCGGGTGGCGCGGACAATCCTGCCCATGACGCACCTGACCGCCATGTTCCGCCATAACCTCTGGGCGAACCTGCGCCTCGTCGACGCCTGCGCCGCGCTCAACGAAGGGCAGCTTGCCGTCGCCGTCCCGGGCACCTACGGCGCCGCCCGCGACACGCTGGTGCACCTCGCGGGGGCCGAGTCTCGTTACGTGCTCGCGATGCGCGGCGTCTCCGCCGACGAGCTCACGCCCGATTCCACGCCGGTTTCCGAGGCCAGGGGCTTTCCCGGGATCGGGCCACTTCGCGCTGCGCTCGAAGCGTCCGGTGCGGCCTTCATCGAGCTCGCGCGCGCGACGGCCGAAGGCGCCGTCCTGCGCGGGCAGCGCGGCGGACACGCGTACGAGATGCCGGCGTCGGCCGTCCTGGTGCAGGCGATCAACCACGCGACCGAGCACCGCGCGCAGGTGACGGCGGCGATGACGCAGGCTGGCGTCGAGCCGCCCGTGCTCGATGCGTGGACGTGGGCGCAGGCGGGCGCGCCGTAGTCAGTCCCCGTACGGGCGTCCGCCCGCGAGCCGCGCGGCGTACTGCCGCTCGTAGTACGCGCGATACTCTCCGGCCTTGATCCGCTCCCACCACCAGCGGTTGTCGGCGTACCAGCGCACCGTCGCCTCGATCGCCCGCGCGAAGTCGTACGAGGGCGCCCAGCCCAGGGCGCGCACCTTCGTCGCGTCCATCCAGTAGCACGGGTCATGTCCGGCGCGGTCGTCGACGAAGCGGATCAGGCCGTACGGCTTGTCCAGCAGGTCCAGGATCGCGCGCGCGACGTCGATGTTCGGCCGGTGGTTGTCGGCCTGGATGTTGTACGCCTCCCCCGGCTCGCCGCGCTCCAGGAGCAGCAGCAGCGCCCGCACGCAGTCCTCGACGTGCAGCCGGTCGCGTTCCTGCAGCCCCTCGCCATAGACGGGCAGCGGCTCGCCGTCGAGCGCGTTGGTCACGAACAGCGGCACGGCCTTCTCCGGGTGCTGGTACGGGCCGACGTTGTTCGCGGGCCGCGCGACGATCACCGGCATGCCGTAGGTCTCCGCGAAGGCCGCGCACATCAGGTCGCCTGCCGCCTTGCTCGCCGCGTACGGGCTGCGCGGCCGGAAGGCGTCGCCCTCGCGCCGCGGCTGCTCGCGCGTCGCCGGGCCGTACACCTCGTCGGTCGAGACGTGCAGCAGGCGCCCGACGCCGAGGTCGCGGGCCACGGCCAGCACGTTGTGCGCGCCGCGTACGTTCGTGTCGATGAAGTCCGCCGCATCCTCGATCGAGCGGTCGACGTGGGACTCCGCGGCGAAGTTGACCGCCCCGTCGCAGCCGCGCATCGCGTCCAGGACGGCCGCGCGGTCGGCGACGCTGCCCCGCGCGAAGCGATAGCGCGGGCCGCCGGCGATGTCGCGCAGGTTGTCGAGGTTGCCGGCGTACGTCAGCGCGTCAAAGTTCACCACCTCGACGTCCGGCCGCTCGCGCAGCAGGTGGCGGATGAAGTTGCTGCCGATGAATCCCGCGCCGCCCGCGACGAAGACGCGTCGCATCACGGCAGCCTCGCCCGGCTGTAGTCGCCCAGCACCAGCTCGTAGCCGCGTGGCTTCCGTCCGTCGCCCCTCAGCTCGACGTTGCGGCCGATCAGGCTGTTCTCGACCCGGTACGCGAGCTGCTCGATCACCGTGCCGTCCATCACGACGCTGCCGGCGACCTCGCTGTGGCTGACGACGCAGTGATGCCCCACCGACGTGAACGGGCCGATGTACGCGTCTTCGATCCGTGTGCCCTCGCCGATGATCGCCGGCCCGCTGATGACGCTGTCCCGCACCCGCGACCCTGGCTGCAGCACCACCCGGCCGTGCAGCTTGCACGCGCCGTCGATGACGCCGTGCTCGCGGTCGTCCGGCAGCGTCTCGAGGATGGCGCGGTTGGCCGCCAGCAGGTCATCGTGCTTGCCCGTGTCGATCCACTCCCCCTCCACGACCTCGGCGCGCACGTCGCAGCCGTCGTCGATGAGCCGCTGGATCGTGTCCGTGATCTCCAGCTCTCCGCGCGCCGACGGGGCGATGCGGCCGATCGCATCGAACACGCGTGGCGTGAACATGTAGATGCCGATCACCGCGAGGTCGCTCGGCGGCACTTCCGGCTTCTCGACGACGCGGACCAGCCGCTCGCCCTCGAACTCCGCGACGCCGAATGCGCGCGCGTCCGGCACCGGCTTCAGCAACACCGCCGCCTCCGCCGCCGAGGCGGCGAACGCCTCCACCTGCGGGGCGATGCCCCCCGTGATGAAGTTATCGCCCAGGAACGTCACGAACGGCGCATCGCCCATCGCCGCCCGCGCCAGGCCGATCGCCTGCGCGATGCCGCCCGGTTCCGCCTGGTCGATGTAGCCGATGCGTGCGCCGAAGCGCGACCCGTCGCCGACCGCTGCCCGCACCTGGTCCCCCGTCTCCGGCGACACGACGATGCTGATCTCGTCGATGCCGCACTGCCGCAGGTTCTCGATGGCGTAGAACAGGATCGGCTTGTTGGCGATCGGCACGAGCTGCTTGGCGCCCGTGAACGTCAGCGGCCGCAGCCGGCTCCCCTTGCCGCCGCTGAGCACCAGCCCCTTCATCCCCGTCTTCATGCCGGCGCATTCTAGCAGCCGGCGCGCGCACGGCACGCTCCGGCCTTTCTCAGCCGCCCTGTCTCAGCCTTCCTGTGTCAAACGGCACATCCGGCGTCCATTCCCGAAAGATCCGGGGGTTCCCCGATCGGCGGGGCGGGCGCTTCCCGCCAACAATCATCATGGCGGGATGCGATGAGGCAGGAGGCAGGGATGCCCGGCACCCACAGCGAACCAGAACTCGAAGCCGCCGCCGTCGAGGTCCTCCGCGCGCTCCAGAACGCGAGCGCCGGACAGGACGCCCATGCTCATGCCGCGGCGCGCGAGCGTGCCTGCGTGGCCTTCGCGCTCGACCGGTTCCGCGAGCAGCGCGTTGCCGCTGTCGCCGGTGAGGCGCGCGAACTCGCGCGGCTCACCCCGACGGCCGCGATCCTCGAACGCCACATCCAGCGCGCACGCGCCACCCTCACGGCCCTCGCGGTCCAGCGCGCGACGCCGGATGGGTCCGCTGTCCGACGTCCTCGTCCCGGGCGATCGCCTCAGCCCGACCCGCCGCCGGCGGCGCCGCTCCCGGACGACGCCGGCCTCGCCGCCGCCTGAGCCCGGCTGCGCGCGCCGCGCCGCCTGCGCCCGGCCGTCGCCGCCCGGCCCGTCTATCCGGCGCGCCGCAAGGAGATCAGCCGCAGCGAAGGAGCTTCGGCTTCGTGGCCCGACGAGCGCACCTTCCGTTTTCTCACGTTGTCTGCGGGAGACGCACGCCAGGGCGCGTGCGGACGGGCGCCTTCGGCCTGTCAGCGGAGCCGGGTCCGCCGGCCCACAACGCGACATAACGCATCTACCCGGCCGCGAACCTCTCCGGTGGCCGCTCATCCGGTAACCGCGGCGCCGCGCTTGCCTGCGCGCCCCCTCGCCCCGTACAGTCACCCACGTCCCGAAGCAGCGGGGCGAGCAGAGGAGCAACCCATGGATCTCCGCGGCAAGACGGCGATCGTCACCGGCTCGGCCGTCGGGGTCGGCAGGGCGACGGCGATCGACCTCGCGCGGCGCGGCGCCAACGTCGTCGTCAACTACGCGCACTCCGAGGACGAGGCGCGCGAGGCGCTCCGCCTCGTCGAGGCGCAGGGCGCGCGTGGCCTGCTCGTCCGGGCCGATGTCTCGCAGGACGACCAGGTGCAAGGGATGGTCCGCCAGGCCGTTGACGCCTTCGGCGGCCTCCACGTGCTCGTGAACAACGCCGCCATCACGCACTTCGTCCCCTTCCCCGATCTCGATGGCATGACGTCCGCGTACTGGGACGACATCTTCGCCGTCAACGTCAAGGGCGTCTTCTTCTGCTGCCGCGCCGCGGCGAAGGCGATGCGGGCCTGCATCCCCGCCGGCGAGCGCGGCGGCGCCATCGTCAACATCGCCTCCGTTGCCGGGGTGCGCTCCATCGGCAGCTCGCTGGCCTACGCGGCCTCCAAGGCCGCCGTGATCAACATGACGGTCGGCCTCGCGCGCGTGCTCGGCCCGGAGGTGCGCGTGAACGCTGTCGCCCCGGGCTTCATCGATACCCGCTGGCTGCGCAACGGCCTCGGCGAGCAGGTCTTCGAGGCCGCGCGGGCGCAGCAGAGCCGGGTGGCGCCTCTGAAGGCCGTCTGTACGCCGGAGTCCGTCTCGCAGCTCGTGCTGAGCCTGATCGAGGGCGCCGACATGGTCACCGGCCAGACCGTCGTCATCGACGGCGGCGTGGGCATCGCCGGTTAATCGGCGCCGGTAGTGGGGCCGCGTCCTGGCCATGCGGCTCTTCGGCCTGCGAGATCCGCAACGCCCGCGGGCGCACCGTGGCGTCGCGATCTGCCACACTGATGCCGGCCCTGCCGCCGCTGCGCCGCACGGCTGCCGTTCAGCGCCAACGTCAAGGAGCGTGTCATGGACGGATGGCAGTACAAGGTCGTGTACGTAGATTTCAGAGGCAGGATCTCATCGGAGGGTGTGGAGTACATCCGACAGGGCGGTGAACACCGCACCGGGTTCGTCCGCGGCTACCTCGACAAGCTGGGCGAGGAAGGCTGGGAACTGACCGGCTTACTCCCGCTCCTCCGGCCGGAGAGCAGCTACTTCATGCTCAAGCGCCCTGCGTCGAAGCAGGCGGGCGCCGCGGCGACGGAAGGTTAGTCTCGATCCGGCGCTGAGGCAGCCGTAACGTCCGCGGCGGCAGGGCCGGTTGGACGACGCAAGAGAGGCGATGGCCCCCATTTCCGCCTGCTCCTCCCCGCGGCTACCATGACCCCGCAATGATGGACCCGGACGAACACACGGCCGAGCCAGTCGCCGACGAGGCCGATGACGAGGACGACGACGACGAGGACGAGGTCCCTGCCGAAGACGCCACGGCCGGCCCGCAGGTCCCGGCGTACATCGCGATCATCCGCATCATCGCCGTCCTCGGCATGGGGCTCTCGATCTCCTTCGGGCTCTTCATCATGCTGGTCGGCGTCAAGGGCGTGATCATCGGCATCCCGATCATCCTGCTCTCGATCCCCTGCTACTACGGCATGCAGCTCGCGGAGCGGCTCGTCGCCCGGCACGAAGGGGCACCGCCGCCCGACGCCTGACCGCGCCCAGATTACTTGACATCGTGCGCTCTATTCCTATACTCGAATCGACGGGCGGATCGTGCCGAAAGGAGCCTCGCGATGGCCATCGACCAGGACGTGCTACACAGGGTGCAGACCAGTGAGCCGGAAGCGCCCGCGGTCGACCTGAGCTGGCTCAACGTCGAGAGCGAATGGGGGATGCGCGCGCGTCCCGGCAAGCGCGGCCTGACGCTCGACGAGGTGAACATTGGGTCCTACGGCCGCGTGCCGGCGCAGAGCGATGCGCAGGACGCGCGGCCGCGCGGCGCCGCCGCGCGCGATGGCGTCCCCCACACCGGCTACCACATCCGCGACGCGGGCAGCGTCTGGTCGCAGAACGCGACGATGCTCTACGAGGAGGCCGTGCAGCGCCAGTGGAGCAGCGCCACCGACATTCCCTGGCACGAGGTCACGCCCCTGCCGGACGAGATCGAATACGCGATGTGCCAGCTCTGTACGTTCCTGACCGAAGTAGAGTTCATCGCCGGCGACACGCCCTCGCAGTGGCTGCCGAAGATCTCGAACGACCACTTCGAGACGAAGCTGTTCCTCGCCAGCCAGATCATGGACGAGGCGCGCCACCTCGATGTCTTCCGCAAGCGTGCGCTCGTCAACGGCGGCGGCCTGCTGCAGTCCAGCCCCACATCCGGCCTGCGCACGATCATCAACGCGCGCGACTTCACCGAGATGTCGTCGATCATGCACGTGCAGGCGGAGGGCTTCGTCCAGAGCCTGTTCCGCATGGGTGAACTCGTCGCCAACAGCGACGTCGAGAAGCGCATGTTCCGGCTCTGCGCGCAGGACGAGTCGCGTCACCTCGGCTTCGGCGTGATGCACCTCAAGTACGTGCTCGAGACCGAGCCCGAGCGCCGCGAGGAGATCCACGGATACTTCGACACGGCCGAGAACGCCGACCCGCAGACCGGCACCTTCGGCCCGGCCGTCGCCGAGGCGCTCATCCTGCTGCTCGGGAAGGGCAAGGCGAACTTCGATGACGGCTTCAGCAAGTTCCTGGCGCTGCAGAAGCGGCAGGCCAACGAGTACATGCACCGCCTGACGGTGGCCGGGCTCGGCGACCGCCGCGAGCGCATGGACCCGAACATGCGCGTCTTCCTCGACCCGCCGCGGAACTGACCGCGCGCGCGGCTATCGGCGGAGCGCGGAAGCGGCGCGCCGTACCGCGGAGCGCGACCACGGTGATTCGTCTGATCCTGGCCGAGGCCGCCGCAGGGGGATCTGAAGCTCCGCAGCTACGTCCCTGGCAGGCCGACCGAGATGCCAGAAGGCCCGCGATGCGCGGGCCTTCGGATGCTCCGCGCTGCTGCTCCTACACGAACACCATCGTCTTCGCCTTCTCCGGGCGCTCGGCGGCGCCCGTCTCGACCGCGGCGTGCGCGACGTCGCGCGCGACGGCCTTGAAGACGTTGGGATGGAAGACGCTCGGGATGATGTACTCGGGCCCCAGCTCGCCCTTCCCGACGGCCGCCGCGATCGCTTCGGCCGCGGCGAGCTTCATCGCCTCGTTGATTTCCCGCGCGCGCACGTCGAGCACGCCGCGGAAGAGGCCGGGGAAGCAGAGGACGTTGTTGATCTGGTTCGGGTAGTCGGAGCGTCCGGTCGCCATCACCCGCACGTAGCCGTCGGCTTCCTCGGGCATGATCTCGGGCGTCGGGTTGGCCATGGCGAAGATGATCGGGTCACGGTTCATCTTCTTCACATCTTCGACCGTGAGCATCTTCGGCGCTGACACGCCGAGGAAGAGGTCCGCGCCTTCGATCGCGTCGCTGAGCGAGCCGCTGACGCACTCCTGGTTCGTGTTGTCCGCGAACCAGTCCTTCATGAAGTTCATGCCCTCGCCGCGGCCCTTGTAGATGATCCCGGAGCGGTCGCAGCCGATGACGTTCTTGACGCCGGCCGACATCAGGATCTTCGTGCAGGCCACGCCGGCAGCGCCGACGCCGGACACCACAACCTTCAGGTCCTGCGGCTCCTTCTTGACGATCTTCAGCGCGTTGAGCAACGCCGCCAGCACGACGACCGCCGTCCCGTGCTGGTCGTCGTGGAAGACCGGGATGTCCAGCTCCTGCTTCAACCGCTCCTCGATCTGGAAGCAGCGTGGCGCGGAGATGTCCTCCAGGTTGATGCCACCGAAGCCGGGCGAGATCTTCTTGACGATGTTCACGATCTCGTCCGGGTCCTTCGTGTCGAGGCAGATCGGCCAGGCATCGACGCCGCCGAACGTCTTGAAGAGCATGGCCTTGCCCTCCATCACCGGCATCGCCGCCTTCGGGCCGAGGTCGCCGAGTCCCAGGATGGCCGTGCCGTCCGTCACGACGGCCACGGTGTTCCCCTTGATCGTGAGCGACCAGACCGCCTCGGGCTCCCGGTCGATCGCCAGGCAGACGCGCGCGACGCCCGGCGTGTAGACGACGGAGAGGTCGCGGCGGCTCGTCACCGGCACCTTGTTGCGGATCTCGATCTTGCCGCCCTTATGGGTGAGGAAGACCCGGTCCTGGACGCTGCGTACGGTGACGCCCCTGGTCGCCTTGACGTGCGCGACGATCTCCTGCGCGTGGTCGCTGTCGCGCGCCTGCACGCTGATCTCCCGCAGCATCGTCGTCCCGGTCGAGCGCACGACGTCAATGTCGCCGATATTGCCGCCGCAGTCGCCGACCGCCGCGGCGATCTGTGCGAGCATGCCGGGCTTGTTCGGGTACTGCGCCTGGAAGCTGAAGGTGTAGGTCGCGGTGGGGTGGGTCCCGTTGCGGGCGGTTCGGCGTGCCATGGCCGTCTCCTCTGTTTCCACCGGTGCTGGTGAACGGACAGTATTCTAGGCCGCGCACAGGCTTACGGCCAGTTCCGATCGTCCTGATTTGCGGGCGCTGACCGCGCTGGCGGTCCCGGTCCGTTCGGCCGTCCGGCCGCCGACCACACACACGGCCCGCACACCGCCGCTCGGGCTCGGTGGCGGCGATGACAGCGTCGCTGCCCAGTCAGGGAGTGACAGATTCACCGGCCAAGACCAATACAGCTACACCTGCTTGACACGGCCGGTGCTCGTTGCTAGCATGCCGCGTGCGCCTGACGATCCCTCAGGTTCATTGACGCCAGCATCACATACAGGTCGGAAGACCCCAACGTGACAACGGCCGGCATACAGTGGCCCGCGGCCCGCGCGAGCGGGGGCGCCGGACACGCCGGACTGGCTCAGCAATAAGGCTCCGGCCTTTCGCGCGCCCGGCGGAAGGGCAGGCGCGCACGGCTGGCAACGCACGGGAAGCGCGGGCCGCTCCAGCCGGAGACGGCGGGGTCCGCCCGCAGTGGAAGCAGGATCGCACGGTGCCGACGATCAGCCAACTGGTCCGGAAGGGCCGCAAGAAGGTCACAAAGAAGACGAAGGCGCCGGCGCTGCGCTTTACGTTCAACTCGCTGAAGAACCGTACCGTGCGCGGCAAGGGCTCCCCGCAAAAGCGCGGCGTCTGCACGCAGGTGCGCACGATGACGCCGAAGAAGCCGAACTCGGCGCTCCGCAAGATCGCGCGCGTCCGGCTGACGAACGGCATCGAGGTGACGGCGTACATCCCGGGCGAGGGCCACTCGCTCCAGGAGCACTCGGTGGTGCTGATCCGCGGCGGCCGCGTCAAGGATCTGCCAGGCGTGCGGTACCACATCATCAGAGGCGCGCTCGACGCCCAGGGCGTCGCGAACCGCAAGCGCGGGCGCAGCAAGTACGGGACGCGGAAGGCGTAGGCGGAGCGGATCATGCCGAGACGGTCAAAGGCCGAGAAGCGCGAGATCCTGCCGGACCAGCGGTACAACAGCCGCATCGTCACCATGTTCGTCAACAAGATCATGGAGCGCGGCAAGAAGAGCACTGCCGAGCGGATCATGTACGACGCGCTCGGGCGTGTCGAGACGCAGACGCACAAGAACCCGATCGACACGTTCGAGATCGCGATGCGCAACGCGACCCCGACGATCGAAGTGAAGCCGCGGCGCGTCGGCGGCGCCACCTACCAGGTGCCGGTCGACATCCGGGCGGAGCGGCGCACGGCACTGGCGATCCGCTGGCTCCTGCGCTCGGCGCGCGCGCGCAGCGGCCGGTCCATGGCGGACCGTCTCGCGGCGGAGCTGATGGACGCCGCCGGCGGCCAGGGCGCCACCATCAAGCGTAAGGAAGATACCCACCGCATGGCGGAGGCGAACCGCGCCTTTATCCACTATCGGTGGTAGCCCGACGCCCGCGTTGAGCGGAGACACCGCCGGCGACCGAGGTCACCGGCGGTCCATTTTGCCGGCGCACCCGCGCCGGGGGGGCGCCGGACGGACAGGACAGGGATAGCAGACTGGGACATGGCGAGAACGGTACCCATCGAGCGCATCCGGAACATCGGCATCATCGCCCACATCGATGCGGGTAAGACGACCGTGACCGAGCGCATCCTGTACTACACGGGCCGGACCTACAAGATCGGCGAGGTCCACGAGGGCACGGCCGTCATGGACTGGATGGAGCAGGAGCGCGAGCGCGGCATCACCATCACCGCCGCCGCGACGACCGCCGAGTGGAACGGCCACCAGGTCAACATCATCGACACGCCCGGCCATGTCGACTTCACCGTCGAGGTGGAGCGCAGCCTGCGCGTGCTCGACGGCGGCGTCGTCGTGTTCGATGCCGTCGCCGGCGTCGAGCCCCAGTCGGAGACCGTCTGGCGGCAGGCGGACAAGTACCGTGTGCCACGCATCTGCTTCGTCAACAAGATGGACCGCATGGGCGCCAACTTCTGGCGCACGGTGGAGATGATCGCCGACCGGCTCGGCGCCAAGCCCATCCCGATCCAGATCCCGATGGGCAGCGAGGCCGAGTTCGAGGGTGTCATCGACCTCATCAGCATGGCCGCCTGGAGCTTCACCGGGCAGCGCGACGACCCGCCGCAGGAGACCGCGATTCCGGAGCAGCACCGCGCGCAGGCGGCCGAATGGCACGAGAAGATGATCGAGGCGATCGGTGAGGTCGACGAGCAGACGATGATCAGCTTCGTCGAGGGCCACCAGCCCTCGAAGCACGAGATCATCGCCGCGCTCCGGCGCGTGACCCTCGCCAGCGCCGCGACGCCCGTGCTCTGTGGGAGCGCGCTCAAGAACAAAGGCGTGCGCCTGATGCTCGATGCCGTCGTCGACTTCCTGCCGTCGCCGGACGACGTGTTGCCGGTCAAGGGCACCGACCCCAAGACGGGCGCCGAAATCGAGCGGGCGCCGAACGACGAGGAGCCGTTCTCGGCCCTGGCGTTCAAGATCGTCACGGACCCGTACGTCGGCCGGCTCGCGTATTTCCGCGTCTACTCCGGCCGCCTCGCGTCCGGCTCCAGCGTGTACAACTCGACGCGCCAGAAGACCGAGCGCGTGAGCCGGATCATGCAGATGCACGCCAACCACCGCGAGGAGGTACCCGAGGTGGGCGCGGGCGGCATCGCCGCGATGGGGCTGAAGGTGACGACGACGGGCGACACGCTCTGCGACGCGGCCCACCCCATCGTCCTCGAGTCGATCACGTTCCCGGAGCCGGTGATCCACATCGCGGTCGAGCCGAAGACCAAGGACGACCAGGATCGCATGGGCGAGGCGCTGAACAAGCTCGCGGAGGAAGACCCGAGCTTTCGCATGAAGTACGACCAGGAGACCGGCCAGACCATCATCTCCGGCATGGGGGAGTTGCACCTCGACGTCATCGTCGACCGCATGAAGCGGGAGTTCCGGGTCGAGTCGAACGTCGGGCGGCCGGAAGTCGCGTTCAAGGAGACGATCAAGGCGCCGGCAAAGGGCGAGGGGCGCTTCGTGCGCCAGACCGGCGGCCGCGGCCAGTTCGGCGTCGCGCGGGTCGAGATCGAACCGCTGCCCCGGGGCTCCGGCTTCGAGTTCGTCGATGCGGTCGTCGGCGCGGAGATCCCGAAAGAGTTCATCAAGCCGAGCGAAGAGGGCGTGCGCAGCGCGCTCGAAAGCGGCGTCGTCGCCGGTTACCCGGTGATCGATGTCAAGGTGACGCTGAAGGGCGGTGACTATCACCCGGTCGACTCCTCCGAGATGGCGTTCAAGACGGCCGGCTCGATGGCGTTTCACGCGGCGATGGAGCGGGCAAACCCGGTCCTCCTTGAGCCGGTGATGAAGCTCGAGATCAGCACGCCGGAGGAGTTCTACGGCGACGTCCTGGGCGATATCAGCGCGCGGCGCGGCCAGATCACCGAGTACGACCAGCGCGGCAACCTGAAGGTGATCCGCGCCCTGGTTCCGCTCGCTGAGACGTTCGGGTACGCTACGGAACTGCGCTCCCTCTCACAGGGGCGCGCGAGCTACAGCATGGAGTTCGACCACTACGAGGAAGTCCCCCGGAACGTGGCGGAGAAGATCGTCGGGACGCGCTCGAAGCGCGCCGTGCGGGCCGGCGTGTAGGCGGCTGAGGCGCCGCAACGGGCAGGCCGTCGCGGACCGGAGAAGGCAGAGCATATGGCAAGGCAGAAGATCCGGATCAGGCTCAAGGCCTACGACCACCGCATCCTCGACCAGTCGGCCGAGCAGATCGTCGAGGCGGCGGAGCGCACCGGCGCGGCTGTCGCAGGGCCGATCCCGCTGCCGACGGAGATCAGGAAGTTCTGCGTCATCCGGTCGCCGTTCGTGCACAAGGACTCGCAGGAGCAGTTCGAGATCCGCACGCACAAGCGGCTGATCGACATCCTCGAACCGACGTCGAAGACCGTGGATACGCTGATGCGCCTCCAGCTCCCTTCGGGCGTCGATATCGAGATCAAGTTGTAGAGGACGGGCGATGCCACTCGAAGGACTGCTCGGGCGCAAACTGGGCATGACGCAGGTGTTCGACAAGGAGGGCCGCATCCACGCGGTCACCGTCGTCGAGGCGGGTCCGGTCGTGGTGACGCAGGTGAAGAGCGTCGAGAAGGAGGGCTACGCCGCGGTCCAGGTGGGCTACGGCGTGCGCAAGCGGCTGAACAAGCCCATGCGGGGCCACCTGAAGAAGCTGGGCGACTTCCGCCTCCTGCGCGAGTTCCGCGCCGCCGCTGACGACGCCTACAGCATCGGGGACAAGGTGGGCCTGGAGTTGTTCGCCGAGGGCGACCTCGTCGATGTCGTCGGCGTATCGCGCGGGCGCGGCTTTGCGGGCGGCGTGCGGCGCTGGAACTTCCGCGGCGGTCCCAAGACGCATGGCCAGTCGGACCGGCATCGCGCGCCGGGCTCCATCGGCTCCGGCACGACGCCCGGGCGCGTGTACAAGGGCCAGCACATGGCGGGCCACATGGGCGCGGTGCAGGTGACCTCGAAGAACCTGCGCGTGATCGCCAAGGACGAAGCAAAAGGCCTGCTCCTGATCGAAGGGGCCGTGCCCGGCGCGACGAACGGCACCGTGCGCGTCCGCCGCGCGAAGAAGCAGGGCAAGAAGAAGTGATGAAGCTGACGGTACACGACGCGGCGGGCAAGGAGGTCGACAGCATCGAGGTCGACGACGCGGTCTTCGGCATCGAGCCGAACGGCCCGGTCGTACACCAGGCGCTGGTGGCGTCGCTGGCGAACAAGCGCGTCGGGACCGCCTCGACCAAGACGCGCGGGGAAGTCGCCGGTTCGACGAAGAAGATCCGGAAGCAGAAGGGTACGGGCGCGTCCCGCCAGGGCGGGATCCGGGCGCCGCAGCACCGCCACGGCGGCATCGTCTTCGGTCCGCGCTCGCGCAGCTACGCGAAGGACCTGCCGAAGCGCATGCGCCGGCTGGCCATTCGTTCGGTGCTGTCGGCGAAGGCGGCGGACGGCTCGCTGCGCATCGTCCGGGAGCTCACGATGCCGTCGCCGAGCACGAAGGCGATGGCCGGCGTGCTCCGCGCGCTCGGCTTCGAGCGCTCCGTGCTCGTCGTCACCGGCGCGCCGGACCCGAACGTGAAGGCGAGCGCGGGCAACCTTCCGAAGGTGAGCCTGCTGCCGGCGGCGTACCTGAACGTCGCGGACCTGCTGGCCAGCCAGGGCCTGCTGATGACGGTCGATGCGGTCCGCGGCGCCGAGGCGCTGTGGGGCGGCGAGCGCGCGAAGAGCCGCGCCGTGAAGGCGGAGGCGTAGCGTGCCAAAGCAACTCCACGCCTACGGCGTCATCCTGCGCCCGCTGATCACCGAGAAGGCACAGAGCATCACCGGGCTCGGCAAGTACGCCTTCGAGGTCGACCGGCGGGCGAACAAGCTGCAGGTCAAGGAGGCCGTCGAGGCCACGTTCGACGTCAAGGTGAAGGCGGTCAACACCTGCATGATGAAGGGGAAGGTCCGGCGCTACGGCCGCAACGCGACGAAGCAGCCGGACTGGAAGAAGGCGATCGTGACGCTCGCACCGGGCGACAAGATCGAGCTCTTCGAGGGCGTGTAGCGATGGCGATCAAGCAGTTCAATCCGACTTCGCCCGGCCGCCGCGGCTCGTCCGGCTTCACGTTCGACGAGATCACGAAGAAGAAGCCGGAGAAGTCGCTGCTGGCGACGCGCAAGAAGATGGCCGGGCGCAACGCCCAGGGGCGCATCACCGTGCGCCACCGGGGTGGGGGGGCCAAGCGCCGCATCCGCCTTGTCGACTTCAAGCGCGACAAGCTGGGCGTGCCCGGGCGCATCGCGGCGATCGAGTACGACCCCGGGCGCTCGGCGCGCATCGCGCTCGTCGCGTACCGGGACGGCGACAAGCGCTACATCATCGCGCCGGTCGGCCTGAAGGTGGGTGATATGGTGCAGTCCGGCGGCGACGCGGAGGTGCGCGTTGGCAACACGCTGCCGCTGCAGAACATGCCAAACGGCACCGTCATCCACAACATCGAGCTGACGCCGGGCCGCGGCGGTCAGATCGTGCGCAGCGCCGGCGCTTCCGCGCAGCTCATGGCGAAGGAAGGCGAGTACACGCTGCTGCGCCTGCCGTCCGGCGAGATGCGGCGCGTGCTCTCGGTGTGCATGGCGACCGTGGGTCAAGTCGGGAACGTCGAGAACAGTCTCATCAAGCTCGGCAAGGCCGGGCGCAACCGCCACCGCCGCCGCCGCCCGCAGGTGCGCGGCTCTGTGATGAATCCGGTGGACCACCCGCACGGCGGCGGCGAGGGCAAGGCGCCCATCGGCATGCCCGGCCCGAAGTCGCCCTGGGGCAAGCCGACGCTTGGCAAGCGCACCCGCGGCCGCAAGCCGTCCGACAAGCTCATCGTGCGGCGGAGGAAGTAAGCGATGTCACGTTCGATCAAGAAGGGCCCGTTCGTCGAGCCCAAGCTCATGAAGAAGGTCGAGACGGTGAAGCGCACGAGCGCCCGCACGGTCATCCGCACATGGTCGCGCGCGTCGACGATCATGCCGGAGATGGTCGGGCTCACGATCGGCGTGCACGATGGGCGGCGGCACGTGCCGATCTTCGTCTCGGAGAACATGGTGGGGCACAAGCTCGGCGAGTTCGCGCTCACGCGGCACTTCCGCGGCCACACCAGCAAGTCGGAGAAGGCGACGCAGCGGGGCGGACCCGCCGCGGCCCCGGCCGGGAAGTCGTAGGAGAGAGCGGGCCCGTACGGTCCTGCCACGAGGGAGAAGATGGAAGTCAGCGCGACGGCGAAGTATCTGCCGGTCTCGGCCCGCAAGGTGCGGCTGGTGCTCGACCAGCTCCCGGGCAAGCGGGTCGATGAGGCGATCATGATGCTGCGCTTCCTGCCGACGCCACATGCGCGGATCGTCGAGAAGGTGGTGAAGTCCGCCGCGTCGAACGCGGAAAACAACTACGCGCTGGATATGGAAGCGCTGCGCATCAAGCGCGCCTACGCCGGCGAGGCGCGCACCGTCAAGCGGTTCAGGGCGAAGGCCCGGGGCCGCGTCGGCCCGATACTCCACCGCACGAGTCACGTGACGGTGGTCGTGGAGGAACAGTAGTGGGTCACAAAGTACATCCGACGGGGTTCCGGGTCGGCGTCATCTACGACTGGCAGAGCAAGTGGTACGCGGACAAGAACTACAAGTCCCAGCTCCACGAGGACATCGCCATTCGCAAGCGGATCATGGAAGGCCGCAACATCGATGCCGGCATCTCGCGGGTGGAGATCGACCGCAACGCGAACCAGCTCAACGTGACGATCAGCACGGCGAAGCCGGGCATCGTCATCGGCCGCAGCGGCGCCAACGTCGACCAGCTCCGCAACGAGCTGGAGAAGACGACCGGGCGGCGCGTGCGGGTGAACATCAACGAGATCCGCACACCGGAGCTTGACGCGTACCTGGTCGCAAGGAGCATCGCCGAGCAGCTCCAGCGCCGGGTCGCCTTCCGGCGGGCGATCAAGCAGACCGTCGCGCGGACGATGGCGCGCGGCGCCAAGGGGATCAAGGTGGTGGTCGGCGGCCGCCTCGGCGGATCCGAGATGTCGCGCCGCGAGTCGGAGAAGCAGGGCCAGATCCCGCTCCACACGCTGCGGGCGGACATCGACTTCGGCATCGCCGAGGCGCACACGACGTTCGGGCGCATCGGCGTGAAGGTCTGGATCTACAAGGGCGAGATCATGCCCGAGCCCAAGAAGCGGCAGCCGGAAGCCACCGCCGCGGAGCCGGTGGCCGCGGTCGATGCCGCGCCGGCCGTGGTGGCGAGCGAGTAACGAGCGATGCTGCAACCCAAGCGACAGAAGTTCAGAAAACAGCACCGCGGCCACCGCCGCGGCCAGGCGAACAGCGGCAACGAGGTGAGCTTCGGCGAGTTCGGCCTCCAGGCCGTGGGCGCGGCCTGGATCGACAGCCGCCAGATCGAGGCCGCGCGCCGCGCGATCACGCACGAGTTGAAGCGCGGCGGCAAGGTCTGGATCCGGATCTTCCCGGACAAGCCTGTGACCGCGAAGCCGGCCGAGACGCGCATGGGCAGCGGCAAGGGCGCGCCCGACCACTTCGTCGCCGTCGTCAAGCCCGGGCGCATGCTGTTCGAGGTGGCCGGTGTGAAGGAAGACCTGGCGCGCGAGGCGCTGCGCCTGGCCGCCCACAAGCTCTCCGTCGAGACGCGCATGGTCGCGAAGGAGCACGAGGGGATCTGATGGCGGGACGCAAGAAGAAGGAGCGCGCCGAAGGGCTGCGCGGCATGACCGACGAGGCGCTCGACAAGGAGCTGACCGAGACGTACCGCCGCCTGTTCAGCGTCCGGCTGGGCCTGACCACCCGCCAGCAGACGAACACGTCGGAGCGGGCGAAGATCACGCGCCAGATCGCCCGCATCCGCACGATCCAGCGCGAGCGCCAACTGGCGGCGGCGTACGCCGAGCACCTCGGCAGGGGAAGGTAACAGATGGCATCGCTGGAGAAGCTGCAGGTCGGCACGGTGGTGAGCAACAAGATGGACAAGACGGTCGTCGTACGCATCGACCGCTACAAGCGGCACCGCCTCTACGGGAAGACGCTGCGCGAGACGCGGCGCTACAAGGCGCACGACGAGAAGAACGAGTGCCACCTGGGCGATATCGTGCGCATCTCCGAGACGCGGCCGCTCTCGCGCGAGAAGCGCTGGCGCGTCGTCGAGATCATCACCAGGGGCGACGTCGCCGAGGTGGCGCCGCGCGAGATTGGCGCGCACATCATCGAAGAGACGCGCGCCGCTGCGGATGCCGAATCGGCCGCGCGCGCTGCCGTCCCGGCGGAAGTCCCCGCCGGGCCGGGCGGAGCGGACGATGCCGTGCCGGGCGAGGACGCCGGGGAGGACGGCGCGTGATCCAGCAGTACTCGCGGCTCAAGGTCGCCGACAACTCTGGCGCGCGATCGCTGATGTGCATCACGGTGCTCGGCGGGTCGGGGCGCCGCTACGCGCGCGTCGGCGACATCATCGTCGCCTCGGTGAAGGCGGCGCAGCCCGGCGCGGGCGTGAAGAAGGGCGATGTGGTGAAGGCGGTGGTCGTGCGGACCGCCAAGGCCTACGGCCGCCCGGATGGCTCGTTCATCCGCTTCGACGAGAACGCGGCCGTCGTCCTGTCGGACAAGCAGAATCCCAAGGGCACGCGCATCTTCGGCCCGGTCGCGCGTGAGCTGCGCGAGCGCAACTTCACGAAGATCGTCTCGCTCGCGCCGGAGGTGGTGTAGCGATGCGCAAGGTGAAGCGCGACGACAACGTGCTGATCATCGCCGGCAAGGACCGCGGCAAGACGGGCATCGTGCGGCAGGTGATCGGCGGCGGCGACCTGGTGAAGGTGAAGGGACACCGTCCGAAGGTGACGGAGGACAAGGTGTTCGTCACCGGCATCAACATTTCGAAGCGTCACAAGACACAGCAGCCGGGCGTCGCGCAGGCGGGCATCATCGACAAGGAGATGCCGCTGCCGCTGTCCAAGGTGATGGTGATCTGCAAGAGCTGCGGCAAGCCGGTGCGCGTGGGCTTCATCGTCCGCGCGAACGAGAAGCACCGGGTGTGCCGCAACTGCGGCGAGGACATCGACTAATGGCGCCGAGACTGAAGGAACGCTACCAGAGGGAGATCCTGCCGGAGCTGATGCGTGAGTTCCGCTATGGCAACGTCATGCAGGTCCCGCGCGTCGAGAAGGTGACCCTGAACATCGGTCTCGGCGAGGCGCGCGAGAACGCGCGCGCGGTCGATTCGGCGACGGCGGACCTGGCGACCATCACGGGCCAGCGGCCGGTCGTCACGAAGGCGAAGCGCGCGATCGCGAACTTCAAGATCCGCGAGAACATGACGATCGGCGCGGCCGTGACCCTGCGCGGCGACCGCATGTACGAGTTCCTGGACCGGATGCTCAACGCCGCGCTGCCGCGGATCCGCGACTTCCACGGCGTCTCGACGAAGGCCTTCGATGGCAGGGGGAACTTCAGCCTCGGCGTGCGGGAACAGCTCATCTTCCCGGAGATTGACTACGACAAGGTCGACCGTATTCGCGGCATGCAGGTGAACATCGTGACGACAGCGAAGACGGACGAAGAAGGCAGGCGGCTGCTCGAGCTGATGGGCATGCCGTTCGCGAAGGAGCGGGCGTAGCCATGGCGAAGACATCGATGATCGTCAGGGCGAACCGCGAGCCCAAGTACTCGACGCGGGCGAAGAACCGCTGCAAGCTCTGCGGCCGCTCGCGGGCCTACATGCGGCACTTCGCGCTGTGCCGCATCTGTTTCCGGCAGCTCGCCCTCAAGGGGCAGCTCCCCGGCGTGAAGAAGTCAAGCTGGTAAGGCAGCGGGTCGCCCTGACGGCCCGTCCCGAAGCTCGCCGAGGGCGAGAGCACGGGAGAACGAGGAGGCGGATGCCTTGAACATGACGGACCCGATCGCGGACATGCTGACGCGGATCCGCAACGCTGTGACCGCCAAGCACGAGTACGTGAACATCCCCGCTTCCAAGATGAAGCTGGCGATCGCCGACGTGCTCCGCACGGAGGGGTTCATCCGCGGCTACGAGCTGCAGGACGAGGCGAACAAGAAGCTGATGCGCGTGCACCTCAACTACACCGGCAAGAAGGAGCCGGTGCTGAGCGGGCTGCAGCGCGTGAGCAAGCCGGGCCTGCGGGTGTACGTGCAGAAACGCGAGATCCCGCGCGTCTACGGCGGCCTCGGCATCGCGATCCTCTCGACGCCGCAGGGGATCATGACGGGCCAGGACGCATGGCGCCGGAGCATCGGCGGCGAAGTCATCTGTTACGTGTGGTAGGGCGATGTCACGAATAGGCAAGCTACCGGTACCAATCGCCAAGGGCGTGCAGCTCGATATCGACGGCTCGACCGTGAAGGTCAAGGGGCCGAAGGGCGAGCTGGTCCGCGAGTTCCCGCGGGAGATGTCGTTCGAGGTCGCGGACGGCAAGGTCACGGTCGTGCGTTCGAGCGACGAGAAGCAGGTGCGCGCGCTGCACGGCCTCTCGCGGTCGCTGCTCGCCAATATGGTGACCGGCGTGTCGGAGGGGTTCACCAGGACGCTCGAGCTGCAGGGCGTGGGCTACCGCGCGCAGCAGGCGGGGCAGAAGGTTACCCTGTCGGTCGGCTACTCGCACCCGGTCGAAGTGGTGCCGCCGCCCGGCATCGAGCTGGCGGTCGAAGGCACGACGCGCGTGCACGTGCGCGGCATCGACAAGGAGCTGGTGGGCCAGATCGCGGCGAACATCCGCAAGGTGCGCAAGCCGGAGCCGTACAAGGGCAAGGGCATCCGCTACCTCGGCGAGTATGTGCGCAGGAAGGCCGGTAAGGCCGGCAAGGCAGGCAAGTGATGAAGAGCACCAGGACGTCGCGCGCGGCGCGCATCCGCCGGCACGAGCGCGTGCGCAAGACGGTCGGGGGTACGGCGGAGCGGCCGCGGCTCGCCGTGTACCGGAGCCTCACGCACATCTACGCGCAGGTCATCGACGACGCGCGGGGGCACACGCTGGCGGCCGCTTCGGACGCCGAAGCGGCGCTCAAGGACGCCAAGGGATCGAAGACGGAGCGCGCGAAGGCCGTGGGCGCGGCGCTGGCGCAGAAGGCGATGGCGGCGGGGGTCACGAAGGTCGTGTTCGACCGCGGCGGCAACCGCTACCACGGGCGTGTCCGGGCGCTCGCCGAGGCAGCGCGCGAGTCCGGGCTGCAGTTCTAGGCGCGGAGAGTTGGAGACCACATGGTAACACCGAGGACACGCAGGGGCGACGGCCGCGGCGACGGCCGCGACGGGGACATGCAGGAGAAGGTCGTCTTCATCAACCGCGTCTCCAAAGTGGTGAAGGGCGGCCGCCGGTTCAGCTTCAGCGCGGTGGTCGTGGTCGGCGACGGGCAGGGTCGCGTCGGCGCCGGGATGGGCAAGGCGAATGAAGTCCCCGAGGCCATCCGAAAGGGTTCGGCCATCGCCCGCAAGCACCTGATCGCCGTGCCGATGGACAAGACGACGATCGCGCACCCGATCGTTGCCCGCTATGGCGCCGCGAAGGTGATGATGAAACCCGCCTCCGCTGGGACCGGCGTGATCGCCGGCGGCGGTGTGCGCGCCGTGATGGAGGCCGCCGGCATCAAGGACGTGCTGACGAAGTCGCTCGGCTCGTCGAATGTCATCAACGTGGTGAAGGCCACGATCCAGGGGCTGTCTGAACTGCGCGACCCGAAGAAGGAGATCGCGCGCCGCCGCGCCGCCGCGAATCGCGCGCAGCAGGCAGGAGCGTAGGACGAATGGGAACGATCAAGGTCACCTGGGAACGCAGCGCGATCAACCAGCGCGAGGACCAGAAGCGGACGATCCGCGCGCTGGGCCTGCGCCGGCTGGGCCAGACCGTCGAGCACGAGGACAACCGGACGGTCCGCGGCATGATCCTCAAGGTGCGCCACCTGGTGGCCGTGGAGGAGGCGTAGATGCGGCAACATGAGCTGCGCCAGCCTGCCGGCGCCACGCACAAGCGCAAGCGCGTCGGCCGCGGCAACGCGAGCGGCCACGGCACGTACTCCGGCAAGGGGCTGAAGGGGCAGAAGGCCCGCGCCGGCGGCGGTGTGCGCCCCGGCTTCGAAGGCGGTCAGCTTCCGCTGATCCGCCGCATGGCCCGCAAGCGGGGCTTCCGCAACCCCTTCCGCATCGACTACGAGGAGGTCAACGTGGGCGCGCTGGGCCAGCGCTTCCCGGCTGGCAGCGCGGTGGACGCGCAGGCGCTGCGGGCCGCGCGTCTGATCCGCAGCGCGCGCCGGCCCGTAAAGGTGCTCGGGGACGGCGAGCTGTCCGTCGCGCTGACCGTCGAAGCGGTACGCTTCACGAAGCCTGCGGTGGCGAAGATCGAGGCGGCGGGCGGCAGCGTCCGCTGGCTCAACGGCGAGCCCCGCCGTGCGGAGCCAGAGGCCGCGGCGCCGGCGGCGACGCCTCGGCGCGCGCGGACGGCGAAGACGGAGACGGTAGAGGCCGCGGGATCCCCGCCGGCAGGGGAGGAAGAGGCGTAGATGGCTCTGGCAGCGAGCCGGCAGCAAGCGGCATCGCGTCCGCGCCTGCTTCAGGCGCTGATCGACGCGCTGCACCAGGAGGACGTCCGCAAGAAGCTCCTCTTCACGGGCGCGCTGCTCGTCGTCTTCCGTTTCGTCGCGCACATCCCGATCCCGGACGTCGACCCGCGGCAGATCCAGTCGGCGTTTAACCAGAGCCAGGTGCTGGGGCTCTTCAACCTGTTCAGCGGCGGTGCCCTGAGGCGAATCAGCATCGCCGCGCTTGGCGTCTACCCGTACATCACCGCCACGATCATCATGCAGCTCATCACGCCGCTGTTCCCCTCGCTGCAGAACCTGCAGAAGGAAGGCGAGCAGGGTCGCCACCGCCTCGAGCTGTACCAGTACTGGATGTCGGTGCCGCTCTGCTTCGTGCAGGGCTACGCGCAGCTCGTGATCCTCCACCGGCTGGCGCAAGGCACGACGGCGTTCCACTTCTCGCCCGGCTTCACCGGCAACAGCGCGCTGCCCACCGTGACCGCGCTGTTCGCGCTCACGGCGGGCACGATGTTCCTGGTCTGGCTCGGCGACCTGATCACGGAGAACGGCATCGGCAACGGCATCTCGCTGATCATCTTCGGCGGCATCGTCGCCGGCATGCCGGGCCTGCTCGTGCAGGTGAAGAACTCCTCGATCGGCATCTTCGGCCTCCTCCTCGTCGCCATCGTCGCGGTCGCCCTCGTGGCATCGATGGTGTGGATGCAGGAGGCGGTGCGCAAGATCCCGGTGCAGTACGCGAAGAGCGTCTTCCGGGCCGGCAAGATGTACCGCCAGTCCGGGCAGAGCCATATCCCGCTGCGCGTGAACTCGGCCGGCATGATCCCGCTGATCTTCGCGTTCTCGATCGTCATCCTGCCCTCGCTCGGGGCGCAGTACTTCCAGACGTCGGGCACGGCCTGGGTCCGCGCCATCGCGAACTTCATGAACAACACGTTCTCGCCCGGCTCCACGGGCGGGCGGACGAACGCCAGCATCGGCTTCTACTTCGCGATCTTCCTGCTGGTGGTCGTCTTCAGCTTCTTCTACACGCTCGTGGTCTTCCAGCAGCAGAACCTGGCGGAGAACCTGCAGAAGCAGGGCGGCTTCGTCCCGGGGATCCGGCCGGGGCGCCCCACGGGCGAGTACATCATGCGCGTGCTCGTGCGCATCACGTGGGCCGGCGCGATCTTCCTCGGTGTCGTCGCCGTGATCCCGTATCTGGCCACCAACTGGTTCGGCATCACGTCGCTCCAGATCAGCAGCACCGGCCTGCTGATCGTCGTCGGCGTCGTCATCGATACGATGAAGCAGCTCGAAGCGCAGCTCCTCATGCGCAACTACGAAGGGTTCATACGCTAGGTGTACGTCATCTTCTTCGGGCCCCCGGGAGTCGGCAAGGGTACGCAGGCGGCGATCGTCGCCGAGCGCACGGGCTGGGCGCACATCTCGACCGGCGACATGCTGCGCGCGCACGTCAGGGAGGGCACGGATCTCGGGCGCAAGGCGAAGGCGTTCATGGATCAGGGTCTGCTGGTGCCCGACGACCTCGTGATCGACATGTTCATGGCGCGCCTCGCGGAGATTGGCGACCGGGGCTTCGTGCTCGATGGCTTTCCGCGCACGCTGGCCCAGGCACGGGCGCTCGACGCGGCGCTGGCGCGCGACGGCGGCGCCATCGACCTCGCCGTCAACATCACCGCGCCCGACAGCGTGCTCGTGGAGCGGATGATGGGCCGCGCGGCGGAGTCCGGCCGTGCCGATGACACGCCCGAGGCGATCCGCGTCCGGCTCGAGGTGCAGAAGCCGGCGGCGGAGCTGCTCGACCACTATCGCCGCGCCGGCAAGCTCAAGGACATCGACGGGTGCCCGGCCGTGGCGCAGGTAACCGAGGCGATCCTGGAAGCGCTGGGCGTCGGCGTCAGCCCGCAGGGGCCGCGGTAGGGCGGAGCCGAGATGCCCATCATCATCAAGTCCGACGAGGAGATCGCCATCATGCGCCATGCCGGAAGCGTCGTCGCGCAGACGCTGCGGCGCCTCGTCCTGGAGCTGCGGCCGGGGCTGGTCGTGAAGGAGCTGGACAAGATCGTCCGCAGAGAGTTCGAGAAGCACAAGGTGATTCCGACCTTCCTTGGCTACCACGGCTATCCGGCGACGGTCTGTGTCTCCGTGAACGACGAGATCGTGCACGGGATCCCCGGGAGGCGCGTGATCGAGGACGGCGACGTGGTCAGCCTGGACCTCGGCTGCACGTACGAGGGATTCGTGGCGGACTCGGCGCTGACCGTCATCGTGGGGGCGCCGAAGCCGGGAACGGAGCGGCTGGTTGACGTAACGCGCGAGTCGCTCGACGAGGGCATCCGGCAGGCACGGCCTGGCAACCGCCTGGGTGCAATCTCGCACGCCATCCAGACGTACGTCGAGTCGCGGGGCTTCGGCGTCGTGCGCGAATACGTCGGCCACGGCGTGGGCCGGCAGATGCACGAGGAGCCGCAGGTGCCGAACTACGGGCCGCCGGACCGCGGCCCGCTCCTGAAGAAGGGGATGGTGCTCGCGCTCGAGCCCATGGTGACGATGGGCGACTGGCGGACGCGCCAGATGGAGGACAACTGGACCGTCAAGACTGTTGATGGCAGCCTGGCGGCCCACTTCGAGCACACGATCGCGATTACCGACGGCGAGCCGCGCGTGCTGACCGTCCCATAGGGAGGCAGATAAAAGGTTTCGTTCGCGGAACGGGGAGCGGATTCAGTATACTGATAGCCTTGAGATCGAGGATCTCGTTAGGGGACAATGGCCAATCGTTCACGTCGTCAGCAGACCAGTGGCGGCACTCGCAACAAGAAGGACGCCATCGAAGTCGAGGGCGTCGTGCGGGAACCGCTGCCCAATGCCATGTTCAAGGTTGAGCTGCCGAACGGGCACCAGGTGCTGGCGCATATCTCGGGCAAGATCAGGCTGCACTTCATCAAGGTGCTGCCGGGTGACCGGGTGCTGGTGGAGCTGTCGCCCTACGACCTGACGCGTGGGCGCATTACGTATCGGTTCAGGTAGGGGGACGGCGATGAGAGTGCGGGCGTCGATCAAGAAGCGCTGCGAGAAATGCAAGATCATCAAGCGGCACGGGGTGCTGCGGGTGATCTGCGAGATCCCGAAGCACAAGCAACGGCAGGGGTAAGGGAAGATGGCACGAATCGCCGGCGTAGATATCCCGCGCGAGAAGCGTGTTGACGTGTCGCTGCGCTACATCTTCGGCATCGGCTCGACGGCCGCATCGAAGATCGTCACGCAGACGCAGGTCAACCCCGCGACCAAGGTGCGCGACCTCACGGATGAGGAGGTGAACCGCATCCGCGAGGTGATCGACAAAGAGTTCGTGGTCGAAGGCGACCTGCGGCGCGAGGTGCGCCAGAACATCCAGCGGCTGATCGAGATCAATTGCTATCGCGGCGTCCGCCACCGCCGCGGCTTGCCGGTACGCGGGCAGCGCACCAAGACCAACGCCCGCACGAAGCGCGGCGCCCGGCGCACCGTGGCCGGCAGGCGTAAGGCAGCAGCCAAGAAGTAGGCGGGCGGGGTTTCCGCCGGGGACCGCACGCGGGCCTGGATCGCGGCGGACAGAGGAGACGCATGGCCGAGCGAAAGGCACCGAGCAAGGGCAAGGGGCGCAAGCGCGAGCGGAAGTCCGTGCCGCGCGGGCGTGCGTACGTGCAGTCGACGTTTAACAACACGCTGATCACGCTCACCGACCCAAACGGGAACGTGCTCTCGTGGGCGAGCGCCGGCCAGTCGGGGTTCAAGGGATCGCGCAAGAGCACGCCCTACGCCGCGCAGATCGCCGCCGAGGGCGCGGCGCGGCGGGCGATGGAGCATGGCCTGCGCCAGGTCGAGGTGTTCGTCAAGGGGCCGGGCAGCGGCCGCGAAGCGGCCATCCGGGCGCTGCAGGCCAGCGGGCTCGTCGTGCTCAGCATCAAGGACTCGACGCCGGTGCCGCACAACGGCTGCCGCCCGCCGAAGCGCCGCCGCGTCTAGGCGGTTGGAGGAGACCAGATGGCTCGATACACAGGACCGGTCTGCCGCGTCTGCCGCCGCTACGGCGAGAAGCTGATGCTCAAGGGCGACAAGTGCGTGAGCAAGTGCACGCTCGACAAGCGGCCCTCGCCTCCGGGCGAGCAGAAATCAGGCCGGCGCCGCAAGCTGTCGGACCGCGCGCTGCAGCTCCGGGAGAAGCAGAAGGCACGCTACTCGTACGGCGTGCTCGAGAAGCAGTTCGTCGCCTACTACGAGGACGCCGTCCGGCTGCCGGGCGTCACCGGCCAGAACCTCGTGCGTCTGCTGGAGCTCCGGCTCGACAACGTCGTCCACAGGATGGGCTTCGCCGACTCACTCAAGCAGGCGCGCCAGATCGTGCGGCACGGTCACATCATGCTCAACGGACGCAAGACCGACATCCCGTCCGCCGCGACGAAGGCCGGCGATGTCATCGGCTGGACCGCGACGAGCAAGAAGAGCGAGTACTTCAAATTCGCGAAGGAGAACATGTCCAGCAAGAGCACCCCTGGTTGGCTGAACGTCGACCCTGAGCAGATGACGGGGCGCGTCGTATCGCCGCCGGCACCCGGTGAGACGCCGGCAAGCTTCGACCCGTCCGTCATCGTCGAGTACTACTCGCGATGATGACGGTGCCCAGCATCACGGGCGTGCTGGCTGTGCTGCCCGGCGCAGCGCCGTTCGCCGAGGGAGGAGTGACATTGAACGACCTTGAGCCAGCAACGATCGACGTCGAAGAGGAGACGGACACCTACGCGCGTCTCGTGGCGGAGCCGCTGAGCGCGGGCTTCGGCACGACGCTCGGCAACGCGCTGCGGCGCGTGCTCCTCAGCTCTCTGCGGGGCGCCGCCGTGACGTCGGTCCGCATTGAAGAAGTTGAGCACGAGTTCTCCACCGTGCCGCACATGAAGGAAGACACAACAGAGTTCCTCCTCAACCTCAAGGAACTTCGCCTGCGCGCGTTTTCCGACCGGCCCGGCAAGCTCTACCTGGAGGCGCAGGGCCAGGGCCCGGTGACCGCCGCAGCCATCCAGACGACCGCGGACTACGAGATCGTCAACCCGGACCTGCACCTGGCGACGCTCGACTCACCGGACGCCCGCCTCACCGTCGAGCTGAACGTCGAGCCCGGCGAGGGGTACGCGCCCGCTGGACAGGGCGATGGCCTGCCGATTGGCGTCATCCCCGTCGACGCCATCTTCTCGCCGGTGCGCCGCGTCAACTTCCACGTGACGCACACGCGCGTCGGCCAGATGACGAACTATGACAAGCTGACGCTCGAGGTCTGGACGGACGGCACGATGTCCGGCGTCGATGCGGTCAGCCGGAGCGCGGATATCCTGGTCGACGAGCTGCGCATGTTCGCGCGCCTCGGCAAGCCGCTGCCGCCCGTCGTCGAGCGCGGCCTGGGCATCGGCACGGCGCTGCCGGCGGACAAGTACAACACCCCGATCGAGGACCTGAACCTCTCCGTCCGCGCCTACAACTGCCTCAAGCGCAGCGGGCTGATGACAGTGGGCCAGGTGCTCGAGAAGAGCGAAGACGAGCTCCTCTCGCTGCGGAACTTCGGCCGCAAGTCGTACGACGAGCTGCGTGACAAGCTGATCGAGCTCAATCTCCTCGCGCCTTCGGCAGACGACCGCGATGAGGGCATCGGTGGCGTCCCGATCGGGCGTAGCGGGCCGCCGCCCCCTGCGGACAGCGACAGCGAGGACCTGAGCCCGCTTGGCGCCGCTCTCATCGAGGCGCTGCGGGAGGCCGGAGAGGATCCCTCGGAGCTGGTGAAGCGCAAGGGGGACGACTAGCGATGCGGCACAAGATCAGCGGCCGCAAGTTCGACCGCCCGTCCGACCAGCGGCGCGCGCTCTTCCGTATGCTCGTCGCCGACCTGCTGCGCTACGAGCGGCTGAAGACGACCGAAGCGAAGGCAAAGGAGGTGCGGCCCCTTGCCGAGAAAATGGTGACGCTCGGCAAGGACGGCACCGTGCACGCGCGCCGGCAGGCGATGGCCTACATCAACGACAAGGATGTGGTGAAGAAGCTGTTCGACGACATCGCACCGCGCTTCTCGACGCGACCAGGCGGGTACACGCGCATCATCAAGCTCGGCACGCGCGTTGGCGATGGCGCGGCGATGGCGCAGCTCGAGCTGGTGGAGCGCGGCGCCTGACGGCGTGGCCGGCGCAGCCGCCGCGGAGGCCCGGCGCATCGCCGTGCTGCTGGAGTACGACGGGACCGCCTACCGCGGCTCGCAGTACCAGGAGGGCGGCCGCACGATCCAGTCCGAGCTGGAGGCGGCGTTGAACAATCTGACCGGCGAAACCGTGCGCGTCGCGTTTGCGGGCCGCACGGACGCCGGTGTGCATGCCCTGGGGCAGGTTGCCGCGTTCGGCACGCGCGCCCGGCTCGGCGCCGCGGAGTTCGTCGGCGGGCTGAACCACTTCCTACCGCGGGACCTCGCGGTGCGGGCGGCCGCGGAAGCCGACGCGCGCTTCGACCCGCGGCGCGATGCCCGCGGCCGTCTGTATCGGTACTGGATCGATACACGGCCGGTGCGCTCGCCGCTCTGGCGCGATCGCGCGTGGCACGTGCCGCGCAGGCTCGACGTCGAGGCGATGCGGCGGGCCGGGAAGCGGCTGGAGGGCGCCCACGACTTCGCGGCGTTCGCGGCGCCGTACGATGGTACGACCACCCGTACGCTCCGGCGATGCGAGGTGGTGGGCGAGGGGCGCTGCGTGCGGGTGGAGATGGAGGCGCAGGCGTTTCTGCCGCACCAGGTGCGGAGGACCGTCGGGCCGCTGGTCGAGGTGGGCAGCGGGCGGATGGGCGAAGACGCGCTCGTCAGGCTGGTCGAAGAGGCACAGCCGTCGAGCGCAGGTCCGGCGGCACCGGCTTGCGGGTTGTACCTGGTGTCGATAGCGTATGATGGCCTCGCGTTCGGGGCCGGAGAAGGGGACGGATGAGCACCTACACGTTGAGGCCGCGCGACATCGAAGAGACATGGCACGTGGTCGACGCCGAAGGACAGTCGCTCGGGCGGCTCGCGTCGGACATCGCGGCGACGCTGCGCGGCAAGAAGCGGCCGACGTTCACGCCGTCCCTGCCCAACGGAGACTTCGTGGTCGTCGTCAACGCCGCGAAGGTGAAGGTGACGGGCGATACGTCGGAGAAGAAGTACTGGCGGCACACCATGTACCCCGGCGGCCTGCGCTCGATCAGCCAGGAGAAGCTGCTGGCGACGCGCCCGGAGCGCGTCATCGAGTACGCGGTGAAAGGGATGCTGCCGCACGGCGCGCACGGCGCCCGTCTGCTGCGGCGGCTGAAGGTGTACGCCGGTCCGGAGCACCCGCACGCGTCGCAGGTCAACGCCGGGAAGGGGAAGCATCGCGGCGAGACGCCGGCCCGCCCGCCCGTGTAACACGTCAGGACGGAGCGTGATGGCCCGTCGAGGAGGAGAACGATGGCAACGAGCGAGCGCTACTTCTACGGCACGGGCCGCCGCAAGACGGCCGTCGCCCGGGTGCGCCTGTACCCGGGCAGCGGCGAGATCCTGGTCAACGGCAAGGGCTACCTCGACGTGTTCACGCGCGGCTCCCACCAGAACGCCGTGCTGGCGCCGCTGAAGGCAGTCGGCGGCGCCGAGCGCTGGAACGTCCAGGCGCGGGTCGAGGGCGGCGGCATCACCGGTTGGGCGGGCGCCGTTTCGCACGGCATCGCCCGTGCCCTCGCGGTGTCGGACGAGGCCCTGAAGCCGGCGCTGCGGCGTCAGAGCCTGCTCACGCGCGACGCCCGCATGAAGGAGCGCAAGAAGGTCGGCCTGAAGCGCGCCCGCAAGGCGCCGCAGTACACCAAGCGCTAGCAGTTCGTCGTGGTGCGGCGCCGCTACCCCGCGCAGATGAACCATCACCCACACAGTCGGAGCGCGGGCTGAAGGCCCGCGCGAGCTTGCCCGCCGATCGCTGATTGAGAAACCGAGGCGGGGTATCGGTTATCACCGCTCCGCCCGCGCCATCTCGCGAGCAATCGCGGCGTCGAGCACGAGCGCTGTGCGCACGCCCGCCGTGAGCGGGCGCCGGACGGACGGCCGTCGCGCGGGGCGGTCTGCTAAGCCTTCGGCTTCGTCGCGCGCGGCTTGGCCGCGGCTTTCGGTCTGGCGTCGGCCTTGGCCTTCGCCTCGGCCTTCGGTTTCGCCTCGGCCTTCGGCCTGGCCGCGGCGCGCGGCTTCGCGGCGGCCGGCTTCGCCGTGCTGGCCTTGCGAACGCGCTTTGCCGGCGCCACCGTGCCCGCCGCGCTGTCCGCGCGGTGCAGTTGCCGCGCGAGGCGCGACTTGTGGCGCGCCACGGCGTTCTTGTGGACGACGTTGCCCTTCGCCGCCCGGTCCAGGATGCTCGCCGCCGTCCGGACTGCCTCCGCGGCGTCAGGCGCGCCGGCGACGACGGCCGCGTGCGCCTTCTTCACGGCGGTGCGCGCTGCCGTACGGACGCCCTTGTTGCGGCTGCGGTGCGCCTCGTTCTGGCGCCAGCGCTTCAGCGCCGATTTCGAGTGTGCCAAGCGATCATCCTCCGGCTGTTGTGAACCAAACAAATCATGCTAACGGCACGGCCCGCATGTGTCCAGCACGACCCGGCCGGTTTGTCGGGCTCGGGCGGCCGTAGTATGATGCGGCGACGCGCCGGGCCCCGCGCCCGGCCAGACGGCCCGTCCGGGACGCACGCCTCGCGCGAGAGATGCCCATGATGCGAAGCCTCCGCGACCGCTTCTTCCCCGAGGAGGAAGAAGCCGCCGGGCGGGCGCCTGCCGTGGCGCCGCCCAGCCTCGCGGTGGCCGCCTCCATCGTCGCGATGGGGTACCTCGGGAGCCGCCTGCTCGGCCTGCTGCGCACCGTCGCCATCGCCCACCAGTTCGGCACCAGCCCGAACCTCGACGCGTACTTCGTCGCCTTCCGCATCCCGGATCTGGTGTTCCAGTTGCTCGCGGGGGCCACGCTCGGCAGCGCCTTCATCCCGACCTTCGCGCGCGTCGTCGCGGGCCGCGGCGACCGCGAGGCCTGGAGGCTGGCATCGTCGGTGCTGAACCTCGTGCTGCTGGCGACGCTGGTGGTCGCGCTGCTCGGGCTGCTGCTGGCGCCGCTGCTCGTGCCGCTCACGGCTCCGGGCCTCGGCGATGAGACGGGGCAGCACGCGCAGCTCACGTCGCTCGCCGTGGACCTGACGCGCATCATGCTGCTGTCGCCCGTGCTGTTCGCGATCAGCGGCATGTTCATGGGGATCCTGAACGCCCGCCACCACTTTTTGGCGCCGGCGCTCGCCCCGATGTTCTACAACGCCGCGATCATCGTCGCCGCGCTCGTGTCGCACGATGTGCGGGCGCTCGCCTTCGCGGTGGTGATCGGCGCCTTCCTGCATCTGCTCGTGCAGGTGCCGGCGCTGCGTCTCGTCGGCATGCGCTGGGAGCCGATTGGCGAGTGGCGCGACAAGGCCGTGCGTGAAGTGGGGCGGCTGATGGCGCCTCGTGTCCTCGGGCTGGCGGCGTTCCAGTTCAACTTCCTGATCGCGACGTTCTTTGCCTCCCTCGTCAGCACCGGCGCGATCTCCGCCGTCAACTACGCCTGGCTGATCGTCATGACGCCGCTCGGCCTGTTTGGCATGGCGATCTCGACCGCGGTCTTCCCGCGCCTCGCGGAGCAGGCGGCACGCGAGGAGGGCGATCTGCGCGAGATGGTGACGAAGTCGCTGCGGCTGATCCTCTATCTGACGATCCCGGCGAGCGTCGGCATCATGATCCTGGCGAAGCCGCTCGTCGCGTTCCTCCTGCGTAGCGGTGCCTTCGGGGGGTCGTCGACGGATCTCGTCGTCTCGGCGCTCGTCTTCTACGCAGTCGCGCTCTTCGCGCACAGCGGCATCGAGATCCTGAGCCGCGGGTTCTACGCCGTCAGCGACACGCGCACGCCCGTCACCTTTGCCGTGATGTCGATGATCATCAACCTAGTGCTTTCGCTCATCCTGGTCTGGCCGTTCGGGGTCGGCGGGCTGGCGGTCTCCCTCTCGATCGCGACGATCATCGAATTCACCATGCTCGTGCGCACGCTGGACCGGCGCCTGGGCGGACTCGACACGCAGCGCACCGTGACGTCGGTGGCGACGATGATCCTCGCCACGGTGCTGATGGCGGAAGCGATCGCGTTGTGGCTGGCGCTGCTGCGGCTCGCGGGGCTGCTCCAGCTCGACCGCAAGCCCGAGGCAGCGCTGGCCGTGCTGGGGGGCGTCGCAGGGGGCGCCGCAGTCTACTTCTACACGACGCGCCTGCTTGGCAGCGCCGAAGCCCGGACGGTGATGGAGCGTCTGCCCATGCCCCCGCGGATGCGCGCATTCGTTGGAAGATAGGTGACTTCCCGAGCTTGTGGGGGCTCCGCCTGCGCCGATATACTGGGCGTGACGGTTCCGGGCCTGGCATGCTCAACAGTGCGGCCTCACGGGCCGCACATTTATGTCCCGAAGGGGAGGTATCGTTGAGTTTCGCAGACAAGACGCTGGTATGCCGCGACTGCAAGCAGAACTTCACGTTCACCGCGGGTGAGCAGGAGTTCTACGCCAACAAGGGGCTGCAGAACGAGCCGGTCCGCTGCCCGTCCTGCCGTTCGGCGCGCAAATCGACGCGCACGAACGAGCCCGACGAGGGGTACGTGCGCTACGGCGTCTTCGCCAGTTTCGGCGGTCGGACGCCGCGCCAGATGCACCCGGCCACCTGCGCCGAATGCGGCATGATGACCGAAGTGCCGTTCCAGCCGCGCGGTGACCGGCCCGTCTACTGCAGCGCGTGCTACACGAAGGTGCGTGGCAGCGAGGGTGCGAGCAACGCCGAGCGCGCAAGCTGACCGCACCACCTGGCCCAGCACCGACCACGGCGGCCTCGGGCGATCGAGGCCGCCGTCCTATGTCGGGCGGGGGCGCGTCGTCGCCCGCAGCGCCAGATAGCCCGCCGCGCTCATCAGCAGGGAGCCGCCCAGGATGCCGAGCTTGGCTTCGTCCACCAGACGCGGGTCGCTGAACGCGAGCGTGCTGATGAAGAGCGAGACCGTGAAGCCGATGCCCGCGACGAGCGCCACCGCCGCGAGCTGCCGCCAGCGCACACCGGCGGGCAGGGCCGCCAGGCCGAGGCGCGTCGTCAGCCAGGCGCCGCACAGCACGCCCGCGGGTTTGCCGATGACCAGCCCGGCGGCGACGCCGACGGCGACGGGCGAGTGCGCCGCATTGCGCAGCGCGCCGCCGTCGATCGCGATGCCGGCATTCGCGAGCGCGAAGACGGGGATGACGGCGTAGCTCGTCCACGGGTGCAGCACGTGCTCGGCGCGTTCGAGCAGCGGCCGGCCGTCGGGCGACGGGCGGCCGCGCGCAGCGTCCGCCGTGTCGCCTACGGCAAGGGGCGAGACGGGCGTGAGGAGCCCGAGCGCGACGCCGGCGATCGTCGCATGCACCCCCGACTCGAACACCGCCAGCCAGGCGATGACACCGGCGATGAGGTACAGCGTCACGGGCCGCACACCGGCGCGGCCCATCGCGACGACCACCGCGAACAGCACCCCGGCTCCGGCCAGCCAGCCGAGGGCGATGTCGTCGCTGTAGAAGGCGGCGATGACGACGATGGCGCCGATGTCGTCGACGATCGCCAGCGCGAGCAGAAAGACCTTGAGCGCGGCGGGCACGCGCGTGCCGGCAAGCACCACGACGCCGACGGCGAAGGCGATGTCCGTGGCCATCGGGATGCCCCAGCCGCGCGCTCCCGCGCCCCCGGCGTTCATCGCGACGTAGATCGCGGCGGGCACGAGCATGCCGCCGAGCGCCGCCGCCACCGGCAGTGCCACACTCCTGCGGTCCGCCAGCTCGCCGTGGACGGTCTCGCGCTTGATCTCGAGCCCGACGACGTAGAAGAACAGCGCCATCAACGCATCGTTCACCCACGCGCGCAGCGACAGGTCGATGCTGAGAGGGTGGATGCCGACGCGGAGGTGCGTGCCCCAGACGCTGCCGTAGCTCGCACCGAACGGGGCGTTTGCCCAGGCGAGCGCGGCGGCCGCCGCGAGCAGGAGCAGCACGCCGCCTGCGGCCTCGGTCCGCAGGAACTCCTGCAGGGGCCGCGCGATCAGCCTCGGGACCGCCCGCGCGTGGTGTCGCATCGTCTTCTTCCTCTGATCATCGTCTACGGCATGATGCCGGACGCCTCGCCGCGCCCGAAGCGCGACGATCGGCGGTGGGAGGCGGGCGCCTGACGGGGGCTAGAAGTGATACTTCTCGGAGAGGTTGTACGCGGCGCCGCCGTAGAGCACGCTCAGCGTGCCGTCGTCCTCGTGCCGGAAGTCGAAGCAGCCCGCGGTGCCGCGCGTGCCGAGCAGCGACGCGGCGAGCGCGAGCGACAGGTTCGAGTCAAGGAAGACCTCCGCCGACTCGACGTGCGGGTCGAACTTCTTCCAACTAATCCCTTCCGAGATCGTCGAGCCGGAGAGCCCGCCGGTCTCCGCCGGCTCGATACTGAAGCGCACGGCTTCCGCGTGGCCCTTGCTCTTGGCGGCGAACATGTACGAGCCGATCTGCGACTGCTGGATGTGATTGCGCGGAGCGCCACCCCCGAAGATCGCGGTGGCCGTGCGCAGCCCGAGCTCCTCGGCGAGGAGGACGATGGCTGACATCTCCAGCACGTCCTGCACGACGTCGAAGACGACGCGCTTGCCACGCGCCGCGCGCAAGAACCCGAGGTCCATGCCCAGCACGGAGTCGCCGATCGCCGGGCAGTACACCGGGATGCGATGCGCGGCGGCGGCGGTGAGGATCCCGGCCCGCGGTCCGATTTTCGAGAAGAACAGCCCCATCCGGTAGATGTACTCGCGCGTCGTCAGCGGTCGATCAGGCAGGGCCTCCGCGAACTCGAAGATCATCGGCTCCACGCGCCGGTAGTCGGCCTCATCGCCGAACGTGTCCCAGAAGCGGTTCACATCGGCGCGCGCCAGCGCCCGGTCGTCGGCGTCGACGCGGCCCTGGAAGTGGCTACTGCCGATCACCTCGAGCAGGTCGTGTGTCAGTTGCGCGCCGGTGATGTCGAGCACGTCGATCCGCCGCTGGTCCACGAGCGAAGCGATCGCCGGCCCGAAACCGAGCGGCACCGGCGCGCCGGCCACGGAACAGAAGATGACGCGGCCGCGGTCGATCATGCGGTCCCAGAGGGCCAGCGCCTCGGCGAGGCGGCGTGGCTGTCCGCCGGTACCCGCGAGGGCCTCGATGAACGAGCGGAGCGACGCGCCGGCGTCAGGCTCGAAGCGCGTGACGGGGTGGACGAGGAACTCGCTGCTCATCGGCGGTCCTTTCGCGCTGCGACGGGGGACGCCTGATTATCAGGAAGCCGGGAGGTTCGGGCAAACGGACGTCCGCGCGGGCGCACGGTGCGGCTCTCCGCCCGATGGCCGTGCGGGCGGCGCCGGGTCGCTACCGCGACGCCGCCGCGGTCTTGCGGAGCAGGAAGGCGTCCGCGTCGTAGCCACGCAGGTCGCTGAAGTCCTTCACCACAATATCCGGCGCGTAGTCCACCGCGTGCTTCGGGTCCAGCGCGTACTTCCCCTGCAGCACGTGCACCGTCGTCAGGCGGTCGCCGAGCGCAGCCTTCGAACGCATGAGGATGCCGGGTTTGTCGTCGATGAGGACGAAGTGCCCGGCGTTGAAGTACGTCTCCACCGCGGGCAGGTGCTTCTCCTTGTGCACGAAGATCAGCACGCGTCCGTCAACGGCCGCCGTCACGCCGGCCTGCACGATCTTGCCGGGCTGGAAGATCGGGTCACCGTCGGAGACGATCACCGGCACCCCCAGCGACTTCAGATGCGCGATGGTGTCGATCGCGTGCGGATAGAGCCGTGGGCGGAAGTCCCAGTCCATGAGAGCGGCGGTGGCGCGGTCCACGACGTCGCGCGCCTCCGGGTGCTCGTCGCGGAGACGGCGCATGTTCTCGATGAAGTCCACGACGTCCGTGTCTTTGCGGACGATCTCGTACAGCTCCCAGAAGCGCGCCGCGAGCGTGGGGCCCAGGATGCCGAGCATCGCCCGTTCCAGGTCGGCCTTCACGCCGTCGTTGTCGAGGATGGTGTTGTCGACGTCGATCATGAATACGAGCTGGCGCATGTGATCTCCCTCGCACCCGGAATGGCCGCCGGGGCGGCTGTGTGTGCTCCTATCAATATAATGCGCCACGCCGCTACGGACATGCCAGCGCCTGTCAACTTGTCATCCGCCGCACGCCGAAGCGTCGGAGCGCGAGCAAGCGGGTCCGCGGCGCCTTCCCGCACAGTATCGCTCTCGCGGGCCGAAGGCGCAGCGTACGCTCGCTGAGGCTGCCTGCCGATACTTCATCGCTGGCATGACCGACCAATCATCGCGCCATCCCGGACGGCCGGGCACCCTCGTCATCGTGGCGCTTGCCATGCTGATCGTGGGTGCCGGGTTCGAGACGACGGCCGTCGCCGCCGCGCTCGGCCGTGGCAACAGCGTGGGCGACTGGATCTCGTTCTACGCCGCCGGCACGATCGTGCGCCTGGGCGACGGCGCGCGCCTCTACGACCCCGCCATGCAGGCCGCCGTCCAGCACGGTGTTGTCAGCGGCGCCGGCCAGACGTTCAACGCGTTCCCGCTGCCGACGTTTGTCGCCATGGCCTTCGCGCCGCTCACTGCCGCCGGGTTCATGCGCAGCTTCGTGATCTGGGCACTACTCAACGCCGTCCTGCTCGGCGCGCTGCTGGCCGCGGCCTGGCGCTACCTCGCCGGCCTCACCGTGCCGGCGCGCGCAGCGTTCGTGGCGGCCGCCGCCGTCTCAACGCCGGTTGTGAACACGCTGCTGTTCGGGCAGTTCGACCTGTTCGTGCTCGCCGCCGTCGCAGCATCCTTTGCGATGGTGCGTGCGGGAAGAAGCGCTGCCGCCGGGCTGCTGCTGGCGCTCGCACTCGCCAAGCCGGACCTGGTGTTCGGCGTGGCGCTGCTGCTCGTCGTGGCGCGCGAGTGGCGCACGCTGGCGGCGTTCGCGGGCGCCGGTGCGGTCCTGGTGCTCGTGCCGGCGTTGCTGCTGGGTCCGCATACGCTCGTCGACCAGGCGGTGCTGCTTGCGCACTATCCGGCCGGCGCATCGGACTACAGCACCAACGCGCCGATGATGGTGAACGTGCGCGGGGCGATCGCGAGCCTCACCGGCGCAGACCGCATCCTGGTCTGGGGCGCGCCACAGGCGCTCGTCGCGGCCGTCGCTGCGGGCATGGCGATCCGCGTGTGGCGCGCGCGCGGCGCCGCCGA
>JAGWOC010000069.1 GCA_028872875.1 Chloroflexota bacterium
CCTCCCACCTCACCCCACCACTACCGCCGCCTCCGCCTCGTCCGCCGTCTCGGCCGCGGCGCGCACGCGCGCCGGCGCCATCGTCCCCGCCGCCGCCTTGTCGTCGATCAGCAGCGACGCGACGATGCCCACCGCCGCCAGCGCCGACGCCGCAAGGAACGCCTCCTGGAACGCCGCCGTCGCCCCGGCCGCCGTCAGCGGGTTGCCGAGCTGTGCCCCGTGCGCCGTCAGCCGGTTCGTCAGTACCGTCCCCAGGAGCGCCACGCCGAAGCTCGCCGCCACCTGCCGCCCGGAGTTGAAGATCGCGCTCGCCCGCCCCGTGTCCTCGCCCCGGATCGTCGCGAACGTCGCTGTCTGCAGCGGGATCAGCGAGAACGCGAACGACGCGCCCCGCGCCAGCATGATCGCCCGGATCGTCCACTGGCTCGTCCCCAGCCCCACCCAGAAGAACGCCAGCGTCGTCAGCGTCGCCCCCAGCATCCCGAGCATCATCATCCGCCGCGGGCCGATGCGCCGGTAGATCTTTCCGGCCGGCTGCACCATCAGCACCACGCCGATCGCCTGCGGGAACGTCGTCAGGCCCGACTGCAGCGGGCTCAGACCCTGCTCGAACTGCAGGAACAGCGGCAGCAGGAACAGCGCCCCCATCAGCCCGCCCTGCGCGACGAGTTGCACCGCGTTCGCCGCGCTGAACAGCTTGTCACGGAACAGCCGCACGTCGATCATCGGCTCCCGCACCCGCAGCTCGACGGCCGTGAAGGCCGCCAGGATCACCATGCCCGCCAGCCCGAAGCCGATCACCCGCGCGTCGCTGAACGTCCGCGTCCCCGCCTCCGCGAGCGCGTACACGAGCGACGCCAGCCCCGTCGCCGACAGCACGAACCCCGGCACGTCCAGATGCCCCGTGTGCGCCTGCACCTCTTCCCGCAGGAACAGCCACGACACGGCCAGCCCCGTCAGCCCGATCGGCACGTTGACGAAGAAGATCCAGCGCCAGCTCTGGAACTCGACCAGATATCCGCCCAGGACCGGCCCCGTCGCCGGCGCGACGACCGCCGGGATCGCCAGCACCGCCGATGCCGCCGCCCGCTCCGCCGGCGGGAAGGCCCGGAACAGCATCGCCGTGCCCACCGGCGTCAGCATGCCGCCGCCGACGCCCTGCAACACCCGGAAGCCGATCAGCGATTCGATGTTCCACGACAGTCCGCACAGCAACGAGCCCGTCACGAACACCGACAGCGCGAACATGAACACCCGCTTGGTGCCGAAGCGGTCGCCCGCCCAGCCGCTCACCGGGATGAACACCGCCAGGCTCAGCAGGTAGCCCGTCACCACCCACTCGATGGTCGTCGTCGTCGCCGAGAAATCGCGCGCCAGCGTCGGCAGCGCGACGTTCGTGATCGTCATGTCGAGCAGGTCCATGAACAGCCCGAAGACGAAGACGATGCCGACGATGTACTTGTACTCGATGCGCCGCATCTCAGTCCGCCTTCCGTCCGCCGTCACGCGCCGCCGCCGTCTCGGCGCAGTCCGCCGCGATGCCCCGCGCGACGACGCGCGCTATCTGCTCCGTCATCTGCCGCACCTCGTCCCGGTCGAGGTCGAACACGGCCTGCAGGAAGAAGCCGCTCGCCAGGTTCATGCCCGTGATCGCGTACGCGACCGCGTCGATATCGACGTCGTCGCGCACGTGCCCCGCCGCCCGGTGCCGCCGCAGCTTCTCAGCGATCACCTCGACCCGCCGCGCGTTCAGGTGAAGCCCGACGACGTGCCCTACCTCCGGGTCGATCGCCGCGCGTGACACGCACACGCGCAGGAAGGCGCGCTGCTCCCACATCGACTCGAGCGGCCAGAGGAAGATCCGCGCCAGTTCCTCGTCGAGCGTCGCCCGGTCGGGCAGGGCCGCCCGCATCTGCTCGGCGAAGCGGTCTGCTTTCTCGTCGAGCAGTGCCAGCAGCAGCCCCCGCTTGCCGCCGAAGTAGCGATGGATCAGCCCCTCCGAGCAGGCCGCGCGCTCCGCCACCGCGCGCGTCGTCGCGGCGTCGTAGCCGTGCTCCGCGAACACGGCCGTCGCCGCCTCCATCAGCGCCCGCTTCCGCAGCGCCTTGGCGTGCTTCCCGCGCTCCGGACAGCCCTCGGCTGCGAGGTCGTGCCTGTGCGGCTCTGCCGCGTGGATGATCATGCTGTGCCTCCAAAAGTGCGTGTGCACGCACCTTAGCAGGTAGCCGGACCACAAGTCAAGTGCGTACGCACGCAATATGTAAGCCGTAGGCTCTCGCCCGCAGGTGGACTCAACGCGATAGGCGCCGTTACGTCGGCGACGGCCGCAGGTCGAGTTCAGCACAACTTGTATCCGGCGCGCCTCGAGTTCCCGGGAGAAGGGATCGACCGGGAGTTCGCCTCCGTTACAGGTGTTGACCTCAGTGGCCAGGTCGTGTCATTGAGCAGCAGGGTGCGCCCGATCGTTGCGCTCATGGGCGCGATGTGCTGGCAGACTGGATCCTGATCTACAACGGCGTGGGCGGGCTCGTCACCATCTCGTTCTAGGTTCTCTCTTGGCAACGGTCCATGGTTCGATGGCTCCTGTCCGCGTGTGGAAGAGGGGAGACGGCCGCCCAGCCGGGTGCCCAAAGGCTGCCACGCTGCCCTGCGCGCTCCTCGCTCCGCCGCGTACGCTGTGCCGATGCGATGTCCACGCCCCGCCGCGCGCGCTCGCAGGCGCGGCGCCGCACAACACATGACAACACAAATCCCCCGCCGTCGGACCGGCGCAGGTCGCCGGCACATTCCCCTCTCCGCCTGTCGGAGAGGGGTGGCCGAAGGCCGGGGTGAGGTATGATCGCGGCGCAGCCAGCAGGAGGCCTCCCCCATGCCCACCGCCAGCATCAACGGCGTCGACCTCCACTACGAGCGTCACGGCGACAGCGGGCCGCCGCTCGTCCTCGTCCACGGCTACACCGGCGACATCACCGACTGGCGCTACCAGATCGCCGAGTTCTCCCCGACCCACCGCCTGCTCGTCTTCGACCTGCGCGGCCACGGCCGCTCGCAGGCGCCCCACGACCGCGCCGCCTACGGCATCCTCCAGATGGCCGATGACGTCGAGGCCCTCGCCGCCCGCGCCGGCTTCGCCCGCTACCACCTGCTCGGCCACTCGATGGGCGGCGCCATCGTGCAGGAGATCGCCCTGCGCAGTCCCGCGCGCCTGCTCTCACTCACCCTCGAAGACACCAGCTTCCGCTTCGGCCTCGCGCGCGACGGCGCCATCGCGCAGTGGATCGCCGAGCGCCACAAGATGGCCGAAGAGCAGGGCATGGCCGCCGTCGCCGACTTCCCGGCCGTCCTGCCGCCGCCCCCGCACATGCCGCCCGAGCGGCTCGACGAGACGAAGCAGCGCCTCACGCGGATGTCCGTCGACGCCTTCGTCGGCGCCTGGCAGGCCCTCGACGCGTGGCCCGGCACCGAGGACCGCCTCGGCGCCATCAGCGCGCCCACGCTCGTCATCTGCGGCGAGCTCGATGTCGCCCTCGTCGGCCCAGCGAAGACGCTCGCGGCTGCGATCCCCGGCGCCACGCTCGAGATCATCCCGGAGTGCGGCCACTCGCCGCAGTACGAGCGCCCGGACCTGTTCAACGCCGCCGTGCGCCGCCACCTCGAGCGCAACGCCGCCGCCGCCGCCAAGTAGCGGCGTATCACTATCCACTGTCCCGCCCTCCCGCCGGGACCGTGCGTTACAATGGCCCCGTACACATTCCCCTTGACGGAAGGGTTAGAGGATGATCGGGCGCTTCCCGGCTCGCCTTCGGCGTCTGATTCCCGGGAAGCAGCCCGGCGCTGCGCCCGCGCCCGATCCGCCAGCCGCCCCCACAGTCGCCCTCGCAGCGCCCGTCGCGGTCGCGGGCGAGACCTTCCGCGCCCTGCGCAACCGCAACTACCGCCTCTTCTACATCGGCCAGTCGATCTCCCTTTCCGGCACCTGGATGCAGACCATCGCGCAGGCCTGGCTCGTCCTCCAGATCACGAACTCGAAGGTCGCGCTCGGCACGGTGACGATGCTGCAGTTCCTCCCGATCACTATCTTCGTGCTCTTCGCCGGCGTCATCGCCGACCGGGTGCCGAAGCGCAACTTCATCGTCGTCACGCAGTCCGTCGCGATGGCCCAGGCGTTCATCCTGGCCGCCCTCGTCTGGTCCGGGCATATTCAGCTCTGGCACATCTACGTGCTCGCGACGGTGCTCGGCCTGGCCAACGCCTTCGAGCAGCCGACGCGCCAGGCGTTCGTCGTCGAGATGGTCGGCAAGGACGACCTGATGAACGCCGTCGCCCTGAACTCCGGCATGTTCAACGGCGCCAGGCTGATTGGCCCCGCCATTGGCGGCTTCGTCATCGCCGCGGTCGGCGTCAAGGCGGCCTTCCTGCTCAACGGCATCAGCTTCATCCCCGTGATCGCCAGCCTGCTGATGATGCGGATGGCGGACCTCTACGGGACGGCACGGACGCGCCCCCCCGACCGTGTTAACCCGCTGGCCGAGCTGCGAGAGGGGCTGCGTTACTCCTTCCGCACACCGTCGGTGCTGCTGATCGTCATCCTCGTCGCCATCGTCGGGACGTTCGGCTACAACTTCACGGTCGTGCTGCCGCTCGTCGACAAGTACGTCCTGCACCAGGGCGCCACCGGCCTCGGTTTCCTGACCGCGGCGCTCGGCCTCGGTGCGCTGATCGCGGCGCTGTCCCTCGCGAGCCGCAAGTCGGCGACGAAGTACACGCTCTTCGTCGGCGGCGCCGCGTTCTCGGTCCTGCTCGGCGCCGTCGCGTTCAGCCAGTGGTACTACGCGACGCTCTTCTTCCTGCTGCTGCTCGGCGTCGCCAACACCGCCTTCGCGGCGACCGCGAACACATCGCTCCAGCTCGCGACGCCCGACCACCTGCGCGGCCGCGTCATGTCGCTCTACATGCTCCTCTTCGCAGGCTCGACACCCATCGGCGGCTACCTGACCGGCTGGATGGCCTCGCGCCTCGGCGTGCCGGCCGCCGTTGGGATCGAGGCCGCGCTCTGCGTCCTCGGCGTCGCCGCCGGCTTCCTCTACTACCTCACCCACCGCGCCACCGTCATCGCCACCGCCGACGTCGCCCGCAGCGGCCCCGCCCCGGCGTAAACGGCGACGCAGCGGGATTGCCGCCCAGATTTCGCCACCGCCGACGGTCGAGTTCCCGGGAAGCGAGAGGAACGCCGTAAGGCGCGGTCGCCGACCGTCCCGCCGACGGCCACGGCGCACAGTAGTGGCCGCCCACCGCGACCCGGCTCGGCGAGGGCACGATGCGCATCTACATTCCCGGCACACCCGCGTTGACTGCACACGGGAGTGCGCCATATGATGGGGCACCTCCAATGTGCGTTCTGACGATACCGGTTGCGGGAGCGACCCCGATGTCCACGATCCAGCGCTCAGGCTTCGCACTTCTCTTCCTAGCGCTGTTGCTGTTCAGCGGTGCGAATGCGGACGCCGCGTCCGCACCCGGCACGATCGAGACCATCGCTGGCGGCGCTGCGGGCGATGGAGGCAGCGCTACAAACGCCACCCTGCGGGAGCCGCACGCGATCGCCGTCAGTGCAGCCGGGGATCTCTACATACTCGACTCAAGCCGCTGCCGGATCCGCGGCGTGGTCGAGGGCATCATCACGAACGTTGCCGGCACCGGCATCTGTGCCACGAGCGCGGACGGCAGTGCTGCTGCCACGAGCCCCGTGGCGCCCTCCGACATGGAGATGGGACCGGACGGGAGCCTGTATTTTACCGAGGCACTGCCCGAGGGTCCTGTGAGCTGCCGTGTCCGCAGGATCGTCGCCGGGCTGCTCACTACGGTCGCCGGAAACGGGAACTGCGGCGCACCCACAGAAGGCGCGGCTGCGACCGGCACCGCTGTCGCGTACCCCACAATGCTCGCTGTTGATGGCGCCGGCGCCGTGTACGTCGCGGGGCTCAGCGACTGCCGCGTCTGGAAGTTCGCTGCCGGGGTCGTCACACGCGTCGCTGGTGGCCGGGCGTGCGGCGTCCAGTTCGATGCCGATCCGCGCGTCGCACTGATCACACCTGTGGCCATCGCCATCGACGCATCTGGCAGCAACCTCTACATCGCCGAAAACGACTTCTTCCAGGCCTGCCGCATCCGCCGCGTTGCGGGCGGCGTGATGAGCCTGTTCGCGGGCGAGGGACGGTGCGGCGGCTCGCCCGATGGCACGCCCCCACTGACCGCGCGCATCCACCCGCTCGACATCGCTGTCGGCAGCACGGGCGATGTGTTCATCGCGGGCTTCTGCACCGTACGCCGGATCAGTGGAGGCATCCTGGGCACGTCCGCCACCTGCGATCCCGCTGCGCCCGGCTCTCCCCCGTACCGTGCCGATCTTTTTCCTGAGGTCCTCACGGTACGCGGCAGCGGCGACGTGTGGCTCGCGGACTTCCAGACCTGTCGTGTTATGCACGTTGGGGCCGCCTCTGTGCCGGTCGTCGCAGGCAACGGATACTGCGGGTTCTTCGGTGGCGATGGCGCTCCGGCGGTGTACGCGACGCTGAATAGCCCACGCGGTGTTGCCGTCGACGACGCGGGCACCGTGTACATTGCCGATACCTCCAACTGCCGTATCCGAAAGGTGGTGGGCGGCGTGATCACCACCATCGCCGGGAATGCATGCGGTACCGGCACGCTCCCGCTGCCCGCTGTCGGCGTCGCGATACCGGCGACGTACGGCGCCGTCCTGCCGGTTTCGATTGCCGCCACGTCGGCAGGTGATATCTACCTACTCGACGAGAATGCGTGCCGGCTCCGCAAGGTCAGCGGCGGCGCCATAACGACGCTCGCCGGCGGCAGCATCTGCGGGTGGAGCATTAGCGACGGCATGGCCGCGGCCGCCTCCCAGTTCCCCGGCGTGGCGGGCGTCGCTGTCGCCAGCGACGAGACGGTTTACGTCTCCGCTGCATGCCAGATCTGGTCCATCGCTCTCGGTGTCGTGCACCTCGTGGCCGGAACCGGGAGCTGCACCTCATCAGGTGATGGTGGCGCGGCGACCAGCGCGGGCTTGAACGTGCCGCTCGGGCTTGCTTATCACAACGGCGACCTGTACATCGCCGAGCGTGGCGCCTGCCGGATACGCCTCGTGCGCGCGGGCATCATCACGACAGTCGCGGGCCACCCGTCTGGCACGCTGTGTGGATTTGGCGGCGATGGCGGCTCAGCGACGGACGGCCTGCTCGACCAGCCGACGAATGTTGCGCTCGACGCGGCTGGCACCCTGTACATCGGGGACAAGGGGAACTGCCGCGTGCGCAAGGTAAAGGCCGCAAAGATCAGCACATTCGCCGGGAACGGGATCTGCGGATTCGGCGGCGACGGGGGCCTGGCCTCGATGGCGTCCCTCGATTCCCTCGCGGCACTCAGGGTTTTGGCCGTGACGGCCGATACATTTGGCGAGGTCTACATCGCTGATGAGGGCAACGACCGCATCCGCGCGGTGCGCCCCGCCGCCCTTTGCGCGGCCGTGATGCGCGCCGACGTGAACGGTGACGCGAAAGTGAACATCCTCGACCTCAGCACGATCGCGCACCACTATGGCGAACTGATCCCGCCAGCGCCCGCGCGTTACGACCAGAACGCCGACGGCAAGATCAACATCTTTGATCTCTCCATCCCGGCGGGCGTCTACGGCAAGACGCTCGCTGCCGCGTGCCCCTGAGCACGGCGCGGCGGCCCCATGCCGGCCGCCCATCGCCCACCCGCCCGCCTACGGGATCGCCCCCGCCTCCTTCAGCGCGATGATCTGCTCCCAGTCGTACCCCAGCTCGAGCAGCACCTCCTCCGTGTGCTGCCCCAGCTCCGGCGCCATGCCCCGAGGCGCGTTCGGCGTGCCGTAGAAGTCCGCCGGCGTGTTCACCATCGGCACCGCGCCGTCCGGGCCCTCGACCTGCGCGAACGCCCCTGACGCCTGCGCCACCGGGTCCTGCAGCGCGTCTGAGATCGTGTTCACCGGCGCCCACCAGACGTTCTCGCGGTCGAGGATCTCGCCCCACTCCGCCAGTGTGCGCTTCGCGAACTCGCCGTCGAGCTCCCGCACCAGCGAGTCGGCGTTGACGCGCCGGTTCGTGATGTTGTCCCAGCGCGGGTCCGCGATCAGGTCCTCGCGCCCCAGCGCGCGCAGCAGGTCTGGCCAGTGGCGGTCGCCCTGCAAGAGCAGCAGCCAGAACCAGCGTCCGTCCTTCGCGCAGAAGCTGTTGATGATCGGGTTGACGGCGTGGAAGCGGTCGTACGGCTGCGTCCGGACGCCCAGCCGCATCTCGAGCGCGAAGTCCCAGCCCATCATGTAGATCCCCGTCCGCAGGAGCGACACGGCCACCCGCTGCCCCTCGCCCGTGCGCTCCCGGTGGTACAGCGCCGCCGAGATCGCCGCCGCCGCGTTGCAGCCGGTCATGTGGTCGCCCATGCCGCCCCGCTGCTGCGGGATCCCCTGCCCCGGCGCTGTCAGCGACGCCGCGATGCCCGCCCGCGACCAGAACGCGCCGATGTCGTACGCCGCGCGGTCGCGCTCCGGCACATCGGGCCCGTGCCCCGTGAGCTGGCAGTAGATGATGCGCGGGTTCGTCGCCCGCACCTCGTCGTACGAGAGCCCGTACTGGTCGACGACGCGCGGCCGCATATTCGTGACGAAGACATCCGCCCCGTCGAGCAGTTGCCGCGCCAGCCGCCGCCCCTCCGTGTGCGAGAGGTCCAGGCAGATGCTGCGCTTGCCCCGGTTGTCGATCTCGAACGGCGGGTTGATCGGTATCGCCGCGCCGAGCGCGCTGGCGAAGAGCCCCCGGAAGGGGTCGCCCGCCGGCGGTTCGATCTTCACCACGTCGGCGCCCCAGTCGCACAGGATCGCCGCCGCCGATGGCCCGGCCACCCATACCCCCATCTCGACGACCTTGATCCCCTCGAGTGCTCCGCCCATCGCGCGTCCTCCTTTCGCTGCCGCAGATGATAGCGCGCCGCGCACGATGGTTGGAGTGCGGCGATGCGTCCGGCGCGCCACCGCCGCACGAAATGCGTCCGTAACGTCGCCGTCACGCGCCGTTCACGCCGCGGTCATCTGCCGGTAACTGCCCTCCGCCATCATGTGGCCATACCCATGTACGTGTTCTGGGGGAGCAGATGACCGAGAGCACCTTCTGCCCGGCCTGCGGACAGCGCGCTCCGGGGCCTGACCGGTATTGCCGCCGCTGCGGCGCCGCGATCGCCGATGCCGCCACCAGCGGCCCCATCGCCGAAGCGGAGGCCCTCGCGGCACGCGGTGAACTCACGGCGGCGTTTGCGGTCCTGCAGCGCGCGCTCGCCGAGAGCGATGCTGCCGACACTCACGTCGCCCTCGGCACGCTGGAGCTGCGCCGTGGCGACGCCGCCGCCATGCGCCGCCATCTCGAGCAGGCGCTCGCCATCGACCCCGGGTACGCGCTCGCGTACGCGTACCTGGGCGGGCTCGAGACCGACGCCGGCAGGATTGCCGCTGCCCTGGATCTGCTCGACCGGGCGCGGGCGCTTGCCCCGACCGACCTGCTGGTGGCGCTGAAGCGCGCGGAGCTCTGGACCCGCCTCGGCGTGCTCGACCGCGCCCACGACGAGCTGCGCGACGCCCTCCGGAACGATGGCGGCGCGCCCGAGCACCGCGCCCTCGCCCAGTCGATGCTCGCCGCCGTCGACCGCAAGCGGCAGACGTCGTTTGTCCGCCGTCCGGTATCGCTCCCGACGCTCCCGCTCGACGGCGTGGTGCGCTGGCTCACAAGGCGGCCCGCCGGGGCCGTGCACGGAAAACCGGAGGTATCGCCATGGCGATAGTCGCCCTGCTCGCCGTCATGCTGGCGATCGCCGCCATGCGGGTCTTCCTGCCGATTGGCACACGAATCCAGGGCCGTCCGCTCGGCGAGGTGACGCTGTCGTGGCGCGAGCGCCTCCTGCTCCAGCGCACGAACATGTACCTCTTCGGCGCCGTCGTACTGCTCGGCGCCGTCAGTGGCGCCCTTACCGGGCCGCTGGAGCTTGTCGCGCTGCTCGCCGCCTTTGCCATCCTGACCATCCGCGTGCGCTACCGCTTCACTTCGGAAGGGATCGCTCTCAACAACGTCGTCTTCCGCGCCTGGTCGGACTTCTCCGGCTTCCGCGAGGAGCGCTCCGCGCTCGTGCTCGAGGCCGTCGAAGGCCAGCGCGATTTCCGCCTGCACGTCGTCGGCGCGCACCGCGATGCGGCGCGCCGCGCCGTCGCCCGCGTGCTCGGCGCGCACGTTGGCGCGCACGTCCGCCGCCGCCCGCGCCCGGCCGTTCCCGTAGCGCGGCGTCGCCACCCCGGTCCCGCCTGCAAGGAGTGAAGGAGGAAACGACAGTTGCACGTGAGACAGACGCTCAGGACCGCAGGGACACGCCCGCACTTCTGGCTGATCGCCGCCGCCGTCGTGGCCGCGGTCGCGTTCTTCGCGCTGAAGCCGGCGCTGACGGCCCACGCCCAGCAGCCGCCCGGCACGACCGCGCCGCAGCCCGCGGCGCCCGCGGTGCCCCCGCATGACCCGAGCGGCAACGGCACCGGCTCCGGGAGCGACCTCGCCGGCGTGTCTCCGGGCACGCTCACGGCCAGCGACTTCGCGTCGGCCCAGAAGAGTGAGCCGTTCGCCGTCAAGCTCGCGGACCTGGTGAACCAGAACCGGCTCGGCATCAACTTCACGTGGGTGCTGGTGACGGGATACCTCGTCATGTTCATGCAGGCGGGCTTCGCGCTCGTCGAGACCGGCTTCTGCCGCGCCAAGAGCGCCCTGCACGTGATGATGACCAACTTCATGATCTACGGCCTGGGCATGCTCGCCTACTTTCTTGTGGGCTTTGCCTTCCAGTTCGGCGGCATCGGCCTTGTCGGGGTGAGCAACCTGGGCGGCCTCGCGCAGCTCAACAAGGAGTGGACCTGGCATCTCGGCGGCGTTGACTGGGGCATTCTCGGCTACAAGGGATTCTTCCTCACGGGCTCCAGCTATGACGTCGGGATCGCCGTGCTCTTCCTGTTCCAGATGGTCTTCATGGACACGGCCGCCACCATCCCCACCGGCGCGATGGCGGAGCGCTGGAAATGGACCGGCTTCTGCATCTACGGCTTGTTCATCGGCGCGATCATCTACCCGGTCTTCGGCAACTGGGCCTGGGGCGGCGGCTGGCTCTCCCAGCTCGGCACCCACGGCAATCTCGGCAACGGCTACCTCGACTTTGCCGGGAGCGGCGTCGTCCATGCCGTCGGCGGCTGGACCGCGCTTGCCGGCGCGCTCGTCCTCGGACCGCGGCTCGGCAAGTTCAACCGCGATGGCAGCGCCAACGCGATCCCCGGCCACAACCTGATCCTGGCCGCGCTTGGCACCTTCATCCTCGCGTTCGGCTGGTTCGGGTTCAACCCGGGCAGCACGCTCGGCGCCGCCGGCAACGGCAACCTCCGTATCGGCATGGTCGCGGTCGTGACGATGCTCTCCGGCATGAGCGGCTCCGTCGTCGCGATGTCGCTGACCTGGGCACAGCACGGCAAGCCGGACGCGGGGATGATGATCAATGGCCTCCTGGCCGGCCTCGTGGCGATCACCGCGCCCAGCGGCTACGTGAGCCCGCCCGCAGCCGTCGTCATCGGCGCCATCGCCGGCGGTCTGGTCGTCTACTCGGTCGCCTTCTTCGAGAACGTGCTGAAGGTCGATGACCCCGTCGGCGCGATCTCCGTGCACGGCGTCAACGGCATGTGGGGCCAGCTCGCGCTCGGCATCTTCGCCGACGGCACGGCGAACTACGGCGGCCTCACCGCCAAGGGCGCGCTGTTCGGCGACTTCGGCCAGCTCGGCGCGCAGGCGATCGGCGCCGTCGTCTGTTTCGCCTGGGCGTTTGGCGTGTCCTGGGTCTTCTTCAAGGTACTGATGTCCATCGGCGCCCTGCGCAGTAAGCCCGAGGACGAGATCGCCGGCCTCGACATCCCGGAGATGGGCGGCCTTGCCTACAACTGGGACGAGGAGTTCGCCCGCGGCATCTGGCCGATGCCGCCGCCGCAGGCACGGCCCTCCGCGGGCCCCCTGCCGGCGGGAGGCTGAGAAGTTTGAAGGGGCGGACGGGCACGCCCGTCCGCCCCGGCACAAGAGAAGGATGACGCGTGGGTCAGAGCAACCTCCTCCTGATCGTTGCGCTCGTGCTCGTAGGCGCGAAGCTGGGCGGCGCCGCCAGCCGCCGCTTCGGGATGCCCGCCGTGCTCGGCAAGCTCGTCGTCGGCGTCGCGCTCGGGCCGGCTGTGCTCGGCCTGCTCACGCCCAGCGCCTCGCTCAACGGCCTGGCCGACATCGGCATCATCCTGCTCATGTTCATCGCCGGCCTTGAGACGGACGTCGCGAAGATGCGCAGTGTCGGCATGCCGGCGTTTCTCGCCGCCACCGGCGGCGTCGCTCTCCCGATGGCCGCGGGCGCCGGTCTCGGGGTCGCGTTCGGGATGCCCGTGAAAGAGGCGCTGTTCCTCGGCACGGTGCTCACCGCGACGAGCGTGGGCATCACCGCCGAGACGCTCCAGGAGCTCGGCCGCCTGCAGTCGCGTGAGGGGAGCGCCATCCTCGCCGCCGCGGTGATCGATGACATCATGGGCGTCGTCGTGCTCTCGGTCGTCCTGGCGGTCGATGGCGGCGGCAGCCTCGTGATCCCGCTGACAAAGATGGCGCTGTTCCTGCCGCTGGCGTTCGCCGCCGGCGTCTTCATCCTGCCGGCGGCGGTCGACCGCATCCTGCGCCTGCGCGATGACGAGACCGCCATCGCGCTCGTCATCGGCATCGCGCTCTTGTACGCGTGGTCAGCCGAGTATGCCGGCGGCCTCGCCGCCGTCAGCGGCGCCTACCTTGCCGGCCTGCTCGTCGCCCGGACGCGCATCAGCGAGCACGCCACCCAGTCCATCGACCGCATCGCGGGTGCGTTCTTCATCCCGATCTTCTTCGTGGTGATCGGCTTGCGGATGGACAGCTCCGCGCTGCGCGATGCGCCGTTCTTTGCCCTCGCGCTGATCGCGGTTGCCGTCGTGACGAAGGCCGCCGGCTGCTTCGCCGGCGCGCTCGCCGGAGGCTTTGCCCCGCGCGACGCGACGCGCGTCGGCCTCGGCATGGTCAGCCGCGGCGAGGTGGCGCTGGTCGTCGCCGTCATCGGCCTCGACCACGGCCTGGTGAGCGCCAGCACCTTCTCCGCCGCCATCCTCATGACCCTCGTCACGACGCTCGCCACGCCGCTGCTCCTGAAGTGGGCGTACCGCGCGCCCCGCACCGTCCGTCAGCAGGTCCCGGCGCCCGCGCTCGCCGGCGAGATGGCGGAACCATGAGCGCGCCGGACCGCCCGGCGGCCGCGGCGCTGCGAGGGCGGCGCCGCGGCCCCGGCTTCCCCGAGCGCCTCGAGGCCGCCCGCGCCGTCGTCGGCTACGACGAGCAGGACGCCTGGAACGTGCGCCTCACCCGCGACATCGTCCTCGCCCACGCCGACGAGCTCGCCCGCGCGCTCTACCGTCACCTGCTCGCCAATCCGGAAACGGCCGCGCCGTTCCTCACGGCAGCGGGCACCGTCGACCGTGCCCACGTCGAGCGCCGCGTCGAGAGCTTCACGGCGTGGCTCGCGGACGCGGACCATCTCGCGGGCGATGCCGCGCTGCGCATCGCCGGCGTCGGGCGCGCGCACACGCGGCACGGTGGCGGCCACGCCGCCCGCATCCGCGCGCGCTTCCTGCTGATGGCCATCGCCTACCTGCAGTCCGCGGTCGCCGGCGTGCTCGCCGCCGGCTGCGCACCGGGCGACGATCTCGTTGCCAGCATTCGCGCCTGGAACAAGCTGTTCATGGTCCACCTGGACCTCTTCCTCGCCGCGTTCGAGAGCGCCGAGGGCACCGGCCACTGGTACTAGGATGGAGGGTTCATGAAGAAGATCGAGGCGATCATCCGCGAGGAACGGCTGCCCCTGGTGCGCGCGGCGCTCGAGGAGGTCGGCTACCCAGGCATCACCGTCTCCGCGGTGCGCGGCCACGGCCGCCAGCGCGGCGTCACCCAGCAGTGGCGCGGCCGCGAGTTCACGGTCGACCTCCTGCCCAAGGTCAAGCTCGAGCTGATCGTCGCCGATGAGGCCGCCCAGCGCACGATGCAGGCGATCGCCGACAACGCCCGCACGGGCGCCGTGGGCGACGGCAAGATCTGGGCCTCGACCATCGATACGATCATGCGCGTGCGCACCGGCGAGGTCGGCGAGACGGCGCTCTGAGCCGCCGCCGCGCGCTGCCGCGGTCTCAGCAGCGCGTGCCCATCCGCGCCGCCACGATCTGGAGGTCCAGGATGTTGATGACGCCGTCGCCGTTCAGGTCGTACACCGGCGCGTAGAGCAGCGAGCCGCGCGCGACCAGGTAGCGGCGCGCGACCATCGACAGGTCGAGGATGTTCACCGCGCAGTCGCCGTTGACGTCGCCCACGAGCGGCGCCGCCGCATGCGTGGGCCGGCCGGCGAGCGGGAGCAATGCGGACAGCGCCAGCAGCGGCGCCGCCCACGCGAGGCGAGCGGGCATGGCATCTCTCCCGTCGTTCCCTGCGAGTATCGGCCCGCCGGCGCGCGCCCGTCAAGCGGCGCGAGGAAGCGCGCGCGGCGGCGGCCCGCGTCGGCCGGGCCGGCGAGGTTTCACACTTCTCTAACACTTCGCTGGCACTTCGCTAACACTTTGGCGATTAGGTACGTCACAGCGGGGGCGGGACGGCAACGAATGGCCCATCCGCCCGTTGTCAGTGTCAGGGAGCCGTGAACCATGCGTCAGGCGCCACCCCGTACCATCGCCGCAGCCCTCGCCCGTGCCCTCGTGCTCGCGGCCGCCGGGCTCGCCCTGCTGCCCGCCGCCGCAGGGGCGCAGCAGCCCGCCGTCATCTCCTCCAGCACGGTCAATCAGAGCGGCAAGCAGCTCACCGTCGAGATCGCGGCGCAGGGCGTGCACAACCTCGGCGCGTTCCAGATGGTCCTCTCGTGGGATCCCGCCGTCGTCGCCTTTGAGAAGGTCTCCGAAGCCGGCTTCCTGGGCCAGAGCGGCCGCCAGCCCGTCTGCCCGAGCCCCGTCACCGCCGCCGACGCCTTCCGCTTCGCCTGCGCCACCATCGTCACGCCGCGCAACGCGCTGGGCACGCCCGTGACCGGCCCCGGCGCCACGCCCGAGGCCGTCCCCGGCGTCGATGGCAACGGCGTCCTCGCGCGCGCCGTGTTCAAGATCGTCGGCACGGGCAACCCCAACTTTCACCTCAGCCGCGTCAAGATCGTCGACCCCGTCGGCGGCGCGATCGCCTCCACCACCCGCGATGGCACCGCCACGAGCATCGACGGCGGCAGCTCATCGTCGCGGCGCTGGATCATCATCGCCGCCGCGGCGGCGGCGGCCGTGGTCCTGATCGCCGCCGGAGCGGGCGCGATCGTCCTCCGCCGCCGGGGCGGCCCCGGCGCGGGAGGGCCCGGGGCCGAGGTGCCGGGGCCATGAAGAGCAGCGGATGCAGTTGCTTGACACAGAGGCAGCCCGATCGTATTGATTTTCGCGGCGCGGTGCCGCACTATTCGGGCGAGGACGCCCCCC
>JAGWOC010000070.1 GCA_028872875.1 Chloroflexota bacterium
TTCAGTCACCAGTCCTTCGGGCCCGGCGAAAAAGACCGGTGTCTCGCGCGGCCGTGACACGGGGAGTGCGGGCTGCCGGCCCCATGTGGACAGTTCAATGTGCAGCGCGTGTGACGGAGGGGCGAGGGCATCGTCACGGAGTCGGTGTCGGCGTGGGCTGCGTCCCGGAGTACACGCGCAGCGGGACCCAGTCCAGGTAGAACGTCGAGAAGAAGCCGCCGCCCGTGGTGACGCGTACCCGGAAGTTCGTATCGCTCAGGTCGCTCGCCGTCCACGCTCGTCCCCACGTGTCGCTGGGTCCGCCAAGGACGGCCGTGTGGAGGGTCGTGGTCTGCATGCTGTCTGTCTTGCGCGCGGTCCACGTCGTGCCGCCGTCCCACGAGAGGTCAACGGACAGCGACGTGCCCCACCACATGGTGTAGTTCAGCCACCAGTCCACACGCACGGCGATCCCGGTGACCGCGCACCCCGGGGACAGGGCCACATGGTAGTTGTAGTAGCGCTGCTGGTCGCCGATGCTGTACGCGTCCTGCGCGTAGCCTCCGCCCGACGTGTACGCGCCGGTGGGGTTCGTCTCGAAGCCATCGCCCCAGCCGCCGGCGTCCGGCGCGTTTGCGCTCGGGTTCAGATAGCCGGTGTCGCCCGTCCCGCAGTCGGGCGTGGCCGTGGGCGTGCTTGTGGGTGTCGCGGTCGCGGTCCACGTCGACGTGGCCGTCGCGGTGTTCGTCGGCGTTGGCGTGGCGGTGGCCGTGACCGTCGCCGTGTTCGTCGGCGTCGGCGTGGCGGTCGGTGTATTGGTCGCCGTGGGCACGGGCGTCAGCGTCGCCGTCGCCGTCGGGGTCGGAGACGGCGTGCTGGTCGCTATGCTCGTCGGCGTGCCGGTCGCAGGCGCCGGCGTCACCGTCGGGAACGCCGTCGGCGGCAGGTCCGCAACCCGCATCAGCACCGTCTCCACCATCGATTGCGTGCCGGCGCCGTTCTGCACGCTCAGGCGATAGGTCATCGCATCGCCGACGCGCGTCGCCGTAAACCCGCCCGCCGTCAGGTTGTCCGCGACCGTGCGCGTGGACGGCGCGCCGTTGACGGTGAGCGTGCGCTGCAGGGTGGACCCGACCTGCTGGAAGCGGCTGCTGTACACCTGCCCGCTCGCGTAGTCGGTCCAACGCATCGTCACGTCGCCCGGCGCGACGCTCGCCTGGCTGGCGACACCGCTCTGCGTGTCCTGGTTCAGCCAGAAAAGGGCGTCGCGGAGCTGCTCCGTCGCGTTCTGCTGATTCTTGCCGGCCGTCGCCGTGCGGAACGTCGCCGTCAGCGCCATCCCCAGCGTCGTCAGCAGCATCGACGAGATCGCCAGGCCGAGCACCAGCTCGACCAGCCCCAGTCCCCGTTCGTCGCGGATCCGCATCGTCTCCGCTGCCCCCGTCCTCCGGGCACCCTCGCCCGTTCTCGGCGCGCCGGCCCGATGACGCGGCGGCGCCCGGCCGAGGCGCATCGAGGCATCGCCTACACGATGTATCGGCGCGCCACAGGCGGCGGCGAGGCGCTGGCACCGCGATCGCGCGCCGCCGGCGGCGCAATGCGGGTGCCAGCACCCATGCGCGCCGGGCGGGGCGTCCATGGTAGGCGAAGGCCCTGATGGCGAAGCCGGCGCCGGTGCTGGGCGACTTCGCCTCGCCGATACGCCCATAGCCGGCAGTGCGCGGATCGGGGCCCCGCCGTCCGGACGGCCGGCCGCACAGAGACGGCTCGCCCCGCGCGACGTGATCTCCGGCGTCGTCGAAGGTACATTGGCGCCAGATCAGAGATGGGCCGCGGTGATCGAGACCCACGCGGCCTTGCACGCAGCCAAAGGGGGCGCATGAAGCTCGGACTCGCAACAGGCTACTGGAGCGCCGGGCCGCCGGCCGGCGTCGAGGCATCGATCGCGGCGGCGGAAGACCTGGGATTCGACTCGATCTGGACGGCGGAGGCGTACGGCTCCGACTGTCTGACACCGCTCGCCTGGTGGGGCGCCCGCACGAGCAGGCTGCGGCTCGGCACCGCCATCGCCCAGATCTCCGCGCGCACGCCCGCCGCAACGGCGATGGCCGCGATGACGCTCGACCATCTGTCGGGTGGCCGCTTCATCCTCGGCCTCGGCGCGTCCGGCCCCCAGGTCGTCGAAGGCTGGTACGGGCAGCCGTACAACCGGCCGCTCGAACGCACGCGCGAGTACTTCGAGGTGATCCGCAGGGTCATCGCTCGCGACGCGCCCGTCCAGTTCCACGGCAAGCAGTACGACGTGCCGTACCGCGGCGGCACGGGCCTCGGCAAGCCGCTGAAGTCCATCGTCCACCCGCTGCGCACCGACATCCCGATCTTCCTCGGCGCCGAGGGCCCGAAGAACGTCGCGATGGCGGCGGAGATCGCCGACGGCTGGCTGCCGATCTTCTTCTCGCCGAAGAGCGACGCGTTCTATCGCGCCGCCCTCGCCGAGGGCTTCGCCCGCCCGGGCGCCCGCAGGACACCGCAGGAGTTCGAGGTCGCCGCGAGCGTCTCGGTGATCATCAACGACGACATCGAGGCCGCCGCCGACCTCATGCGCCCGACGCTCGCGCTCTACATCGGCGGCATGGGCGCGCGCGACAAGAACTTCCACTTCGACGTGTTCGCCCGTCTCGGCTACGAGGGGGAGTGCCACCGGATCCAGGATCTCTATCTCGAGGGCAAGAAGCGCGAGGCGATCGCCGCCGTGCCCACAAAGCTGGTCGAAGACGTCGCGCTCATCGGCCCCGCCGGCAAGGTCCGCGACGAGCTGGCGGCGTGGAAACAGACCGCCGCCACGATGCTGCTGGTCAGCGGCCCGCCCGCGCTGCTCGAGACGATTGCGAGGATGGTCGGCTGACCACTGAGCGTCGCGGGCGTTGTGTTATGTCGAGTACGTGAACACGAAGCGCTGTGCGGGTGGTGAGATCGAGCGGAAGGCGAGGCGAGATTCGAATTCGTTACGGTCCGGTCTCGACGGAGGTGGTCTGTGGCTCCCCGTGATCGCACAGGCCGTGTCCGCCGAGAACCCCTACCGCCAGATACCGCCCGTTGGGAGACCACCGCTCACCCCCGAGGGCACTGCCAGCGATCACGTCCCGCGTCTCTCCGGTTTCTGTATCGAGCAGGCGAACGCGGGGGGCGCCGATTCCAGCCACCAAGCGCGGATAACTGTCAAACATCAAGGTCTTGCCGTCGGGCGAAGCCTTCGGATCGAGATCGACATCAGGTGAGTGCGTGCGATTCTGGAGTCCGCTGCCGTCGGCGTGCACCGTGTAGATGTCCCAGTTCGCGCAGATGCTGCCCACGAAGAACAGCGTCTGCTGATTGAGCCACCGCGCCGACCAGGCGCCGTGTACGACCATCGACCGTTGCCCGCTCGCAACCCGGACGACGTAGAGATCATCGGTCCAGAAATTCCCCCGCGTGACATGGAATTGTGACGCGAGAAAATGATCATCACTGGACCAACTGATAGCGCCGTGGGTTGTCCCGTCCACCGTCTGGACCAGTCGGTTCGTCCCGGTCACGGCATTGTAAACACGGGTCTCTATCGTCCCAGGTCCTTGGGCCGGCGCCTGATACGCGAGTTCTGAAGAACGGTTGGCCCACGCTGGGTTGAAACCGTAGACGTCGGTCACCACGCCCGTTGACCTGTTCCAGACGGCGATCTTGGGATGCTTGTAGACGTTTGGGTCAGCGAGCATGGCAAGAAACGCGCCGTCGCTGGACCATGCGGGCGTGGCATCTGGAAGTCGCAGATCGGCGACCGTTTTGCCGGTCGTCGCGTTCACGAGGAGCCCGCCGAGGGCCAGCAGCGCCCCGTCGGGCGACCATGCGGTGGGCGGTAGCGTTGGAAGCGTGATGAGGTGACGGAGCTTCATCCCCGGCTGGCCGACGTACACGTCGGCAGTATCAGGACTCCGCGGGAGAGGACTCCGCGCCTCCTGGGGCCACGCCCACACGCCGAACGCCACTTCTCCGGAGGGCCCAAATGCGAGGAGCCGCGTCCCAGGATCGTCTACTCGCGTCCGCGGCTCAGAACTCAGCCCAAGCAGCTTTCCGGTGTTCAGGTCGAACAGGAAGTCCTGCGCCTGAAGTGTCGCAACACCTGGATCAATCGAAATCCAATGTGGTGTGCTGCTGATCCTGGCCGGCCCTGCGGTGGGCGAGGACACGGGAGACGGGACTACGGAAGGGACCCCAGGCGTGCTGCTCCACGCAGGTGTCGGTGGCCCCTCGTTCTGCGGGCCGGTGCACGCAAGGACGGTGAGCATCGCCGCCGCCGCCACAACAGTGATGGCAACACGTGCGTGTGCCCTGGCTTGGAGCGTCGCACACTTTACGTCGTCCACACTACTCCAATCGGATGTGGCCGAATGGTGGTCTCACGAGCGCGGGCCACGGCAAGAGCAGTGCGTACCCGCACATCGTTTGAGGTACCGGGACGCACGATCCTGCGTCCACCGGACCAGCATGTCAAGGCTTCCCGACCGGATTGGGGGAACGTCCATCGGCATGCGACGACCGGCAGTGGGGGTACTGTGACGCCGTGCCAACCCATGCGCGTGTCTGGGTGTGGGGGGGATGGAGCGGAAGACGAGATTCGAACTCGCGACCCCCTCCTTGGCAAGGAGGTGCTCTACCGCTGAGCTACTTCCGCGGGACAGGCGCATCATAGCATCCGCACCCGGCGCCGGACAACGCAGCTTCCCCGCTGGCCGACGCCCCGGGGCACAAGCCCGCGCCCGTCCTGCCGATGCTTTCTACGAGGGTTCGGGGTTGGGGCCTCCGCGGCCGCCTTCCCGGCAGTCCCGCTCGTTGCGGAGGGTTGGCGCTTGGCGAAGTTCAGAGACCTCTACCGCGTGCTCGGCGTCCCGCCCCGCTCGCACTTCCGCGACATCGAGGACTCCTACTGGGAGCAGGCACACGCCCTGCGCCTCCAGCCAACGCGGCGCGCCGCCCAGCGCCTGAAGGTGATCAACGAAGCCTACGAGGTGCTCGCCTCGCCCCACCGGCGCGCCGAGTACGACGCCCGCTGGCGCCAGAACGCCCGCGCGACCGACGGCGAGCGGCGCCCCGGCATGATGCAGACCTTCGTCATGCTGCTCGGCAAGGCCTTCCGCCCGGACTGACGGCGTGCGTCCACCGTGGTTGGAGGTTGGAGGTTGGATGGTGGACGGTGGGGCGGCGCGGGACGATTCTACGACAAGCCCGCAGCGGGACGACCAGGTGCGCAGCCGCGCGCGGGCTGAAGGCCCGCGCTCCGGGTGCGGGCGATGTTTCGCCCGGGAGGGGTGCCGGCGCGCAGAGGGGATGTCTGCTGACTGACTGCTACTCGCCCTGCGCCATCTGGTAATTCTTGCCCTCGGTCTTAATCGATGGCGCGATCACCATCTCCGTCTTCTGGAAGTCGCGGATCGTGCGCGCGCCGCACGTCCCCATCGCCGTGCGCAGCGCCCCGACGAGGTTCTCGCGCCCGTCCGTCCGCGAGGTCGGCCCGAACAGCGTCTGGTGCACCGTCGTGTCGATCGCCACCTTGACGCGCGTGCCGCGCGGCAGCTCGCCGTGCGGCGTCGCCATGCCCCAGTGGTGGCCGCGCCCCGGCGCCTCTTCCGTCGCCGCCAGGATCGAGCCCAGCATCACCGCATCGGCGCCCGCCGCGAACGCCTTGCACATCGCGCCGCCGTTGGAGATGCCGCCGTCGGTGATGATCGGCACGTAGCGGCCGCTCTCGCGGTAGTACGTATCGCGCGCCGCCGCCGCGTCAATCGTCGCCGTCACCTGCGGCACGCCGATGCCCAGCACCTCGCGGCTCGTGCACGCCGCGCCCGGCCCGACGCCGATCAGCACCGCCGCCACGCCCGTTTCCATCAGCTCCTTCGTCGCCGAGAACGTCACGGTGTTGCCGACGACGACCGGCACCTCGCGCATGTCCCGCACCAGCTCGTCGAAGATCAGCCCCTTCTCGCTGCGCGAGATGTGCCGCGCGCTCGTCACGGTCGACTGGACGACGAAGACGTCGACGCCGGCGTCGCGCGCGACGGGCGCGAACTTCTTCGTGTTCATCGGCGTGCTCGACACCGCAGCGATGCCGCCCTGGGCCTTGATCTGCCGCACCCGCTCGCCGATTAGCTGCGGCTTAATCGGCGCCGAGTACACCTTCTGCATCAGCGCCGTCACCTCGCCTCGCGGCGCCGCCGCGATCTCCGCGAGCACCGGCGCCGGGTCGTCGTAGCGCGTCTGCACGCCCTCCAGGTTCAAGACCGCGAGGCCGCCGAGCTTCGAGAACTCGACGGCCATGCGCACGTCCACCACCCCGTCCATCGCCGCGGCGATGAACGGCAGTTCAAAGTCGAACCGTCCAAGCTTGAGGGAGAGTTCTACGAGGTCGGGGTTGATCGTGTGGTGTCCGCCGGGGACGATGGCGACGTCGTCGAATCCGTACGCGCGCCGCATCTGCTTGAACTGGGGCTGTGACATCGCTCGGGTACCTCCAACTCTGCCGCCGGGCCTGCCCGCCTTGAGGCTTCGCGTTGGTCCCCGTCCCGCCACCGCCCGCTGGCGGATAGCGCAATCGGGGCCGGCGGAGGCTTCCTACCGGTTCATTGCTCTCTGTCCTGCATGTTCACTTCTGTGCGCCCGCCGCCCGGGCTTCGGGGGTATGATTTCGTTGAGTCTATCGCGGACCGCCTCGTCGAGTCAAGGATTTTCGGCCATTTCGAGAAAAACGCGTAGTCACCTGCCTGGTTCTTGGGGCCGCTAGATGGGGACGCTGTATCTCGTCGCCACGCCCATCGGCAACCTCGAGGACATCACCGTCCGCGCCCTCCGCATCCTGCGCGAGGTGCCGCTCGTCGCCGCCGAGGACACGCGCTCGGTGCGGCGGCTCCTTGACCACTTCGACGCACGCGCCGCCCGCCTGACCAGCTACAACGACCACAACAAGCGCGCGAAGCTCCCCGTCCTCCTGCACGCGCTCGACGACGGCGATGTCGCGCTCGTCAGCGACGCAGGCATGCCCGGCATCAGCGACCCCGGCCACGACCTCGTCGTCGCCGCGATCGACGCCGGGCACGCCGTGGTGCCGGTCCCCGGCGCCTCCGCCGTCCTGGCCGCCGTCGCCGCCAGCGGCCTGCCGTCGCGCCGCTTCTCCTACCTGGGCTTCCTGCCCCGACAGCCCGGCCCGCGACGCGCTGCCCTCCGCGGCGCCGCTGCTTCCGGCGACACCCTGGTCGTCTTCGAGTCGCCCCACCGCCTGCGCCAGACGCTCGACGACGCCCGCACCGCGCTCGGCGACCGGCGCATCGCCGTCTGCCGCGAGCTGACGAAGCTGCACGAGGAGATCTGGCGCGGGTCGATCTCCGGCGCGCTCGCCCACTTCGAGCAGCCCCGAGGCGAATGCACGCTCGTCATCGAAGGCGGCGCGGCACCCGAGCCCGCGCCGGCGTCCCCCGCATCCATCGCCGACGCCATCCGCGAGCTGCGCGCAGAAGGCGCGACGACGAGGGACGGCGTCGCCGCGCTGATGCGCCGCTTCGCCCTCTCCCGCCGCGACGCCTATCGCGCCTGGCATGACCATGGCGGCGCGGATGGTACAATCCTCACACATTGAGTAACGCATCACAATCGGGCCGCCATATCCTCGTCGCCGTCGCGTGGCCGTACGCCAACGGCCCGCTGCACCTCGGCCACATCGCCGGCGCCTACCTGCCGGCTGACATCTTCGCCCGCTACCACCGCATGGCCGGCAACCGCGTCCTCATGGTGTCCGGCAGCGACCAGCACGGCACCCCCGTCACCGTCCGCGCCGAGCACGAGGGCGTACCGCCGCAGGAGATCGTCGACCGCTTTCATCCCCAGTTCCTCCAGCTCTGGCACGAGCTCGGCATCTCCTTCGACCTCTTCACCACGACAGGCACCCCAAACCACGCCGAGGTCGTCCGTGATGTGTTCCTGCGGCTGCTGGAGCACGGCTATATCTACAAAGGGAAGACGCATCAGTTCTTCGATGCGCAGGCGGGCCGCTTCCTCCCCGACCGCTACGTCGAGGGCACCTGCCCGCATTGCGGCTACGAGCGGGCGCGCGGCGACCAGTGCGACCATTGCGGCCGCACGCTCGACCCTGATCAGCTCATCCGGCCGCGCAGCCGCCTCACCGGCGCCGCGCCCGAGATGCGCGAGACCGAGCACTTCTTCTTCAAGCTCAGTGCCTTCCAGCAGCCGCTGCTCGACTGGCTCCGCGGCCGCACCGGCTGGCGCAAGCACGTGCTGAACTTCAGCATCGGCTTCGTCGAGGAGGGCCTGCACGACCGGGCGATCACGCGCGACATCGAGTGGGGCGTCCCCGTCCCGGTCGAGGATCTCGGCGCTGGCAAGCGGATGTACGTCTGGATCGAAGCGCTCATCGGCTACCTCTCCGCCTCGAAAGAGTGGGCGCAGGAAGCCGGCGAGCCGGACGCCTGGCGCGCCTGGTGGGAGGATCCGGCCGCCGGCACGTACTACTTCATCGGCAAGGACAACATCCCGTTCCACACCATCATCTGGCCGGCGATCCTCATGGGGCACGGCGGCCTCAACCTGCCGGCCGACGTGCCGGCGAACCAGTACGTCACGTTCAAGGGTGAGAAGGCGTCGAAGAGCCAGGGCGTCGGTGAGCCGGCGCTGGGCTACCTGGAGCGCTTCCAGCCCGACGCCGTCCGCTACGCGCTCGCCGCCAACCTGCCGGAGAACTCCGACACGGACATGACCGAGGCCGAGATCATCCGCCGCAACAACGACGAGCTGGTGGCGACCTGGGGCAACCTCGTCAACCGCGTGCTCGCGATGACGCACCGGACCTTCGCGGGCCGGGTCCCGCCCGCCGGCGCGCTCGACCACCGCGACGAGGCGATCATCGCCGGCGCCCGCACCATGCTCCACCAGGTCGGCGAGCTGATCGAGGCCGTGCACCTGAAGGCCGCGCTGGCCGCCGCCATGGCGTTCGCGCAGGAGGCCAACGGCTACCTCAGCGACACCGAGCCCTGGAAGGCCGCAAAGAGCGACCCCGCCCGCGCCGGCACATCCCTCTACGTCGCGCTCTGTGCTATAACCGCGCTGGACGTCGCGCTCTACCCGTTCCTGCCGTTCTCCAGCCAGAAGGTCCACGAGTATCTCGGCCTCTCCGGCGGCATCGAGGACGCCGGGTGGGAGGCGCGGCTGCCGCAGCCCGGCGCCACGCTCGGCACGGCCGAGCCATTGTTCAGGAAGATCGAGACGCCCGAGGGGGAGGCGCGCCTTTCGGCGTAAGCATGCGCCTTGTCGATACCCACAGCCACATCCACGACGCGGAGTTTGCCCGCGACCGCGCGGACGCGGACGCCGCCATCGAGCGCGCCCGCGCGGCCGGCGTAACCCTGATCGCCACGCTCGGCGTCGACCGCGCCGACAGCGAAGCGGCCGTCGCGTTCGCTGAACGCCACCCGGATGCCGTCGTCGCCGCCGCGGGCGTGCACCCGCATGCCGCGAAGGATGCGAGCGATGTGGACCTCGACGCGCTCGAAGCACTGGCGCGGCACCCGCGCGTCGCGCTCGTCGGAGAGATCGGCATGGACCTCTACCGGAACCTGTCGCCCCGCGATCAGCAGCTCCGCGTGCTGCGCCGCCAGCTCGACACGGCACGCCGCGTGTCCAAGCCCATCGCCGTCCACGCGCGGGAGGCGCACGACGAGGTGATGCCCGTACTCGCGGCATGGTCGCACGAGATGGGCGGGCGACTGCCGGACGGCCGTCCGCTCGGCGTCCTGCACTACTTCAGCGCCGACGCCGGGCGTGCGCGGACGTACGTCGCTCTCGGCTTCGTCATCTCCGTGCACACATCGGTCACGCATCCGAAGGCGACGCAGCTCGCCGGCGTCGTGCGCGACACGCCGCTCGAACACCTCGTGCTCGAAACGGACAGCCCGTACGGCGCGCCGCAGCGCTACCGGGGCACGCGCAACGAGCCCGCCTACGTCGCCGAAGCGGCCGCGCGCGTCGCCGAGATCAAGTGCATCAGCATCGAAGAGGTCGCCGAGACCACGACACGCAACGCCGAGCGGCTCCTGGGCGCCGGGACGATGTACGAGAGCACGGCCCTCCAGACCGCGCGCCACGCGAGGGACTGACGTGAAGGTCGCCGCCTCCATCTACGGCCCCGTGCAGGACGACCTGCGCCTCGTCGAAGACACCCTGGAACGCGTCAAGCACGTCGAGAGCTTCCCGATGCTGGCGAAGATGCTCGCCCAGGTGCTGGACGGCGGCGGCAAGCGCCTGCGCCCGGCGATCGCCTTGCTCGCCGGCAAGTTCGGCGCCTACGATGCGGACCTGCACGTCCCGCTCGCCGCATCGATCGAGCTGCTGCACACCGCGACCCTCGTCCACGACGACGTGATCGACGCGTCGATGTCCCGCCGCGGCCGCGAGACAGCTAACGCCATCTTCAACAACGCCGCCTCCGTCATGCTCGGCGACTTCATGTTCGCGCACTCCGCCGACCTCATCGCGCGCACTGACAACACGAGCGTCGTGCGCCTCTTCGCCCGCACGATCATGGCGATCGCCGGCGGCGAGCTGCACCAGGACATGAGCGCGTACGACTACGGCCAGGACACCATGACCTACTTCGGGCGCATCGAGGGCAAGACGGCCTCGCTCTTCGCCACCTCGGCCGAGGGCGGCGCCATGGTCGCACGCTGCACGCCGGGCGAGCGGGAGTCGCTGCGCCGGTACGGACTCAACGTCGGCATGTCCTTCCAGATCGTCGATGACATCCTCGACTTCGCCGGCGATGAGCGCGAGATGGGCAAGCCGATCGGAAGCGACCTGATGCAGGGCACGCTGACGCTGCCATCGCTCTTGCTGATGGAGCGCTACCCAAAGGACAACCCGATCAAGAAGGCGTTTCGCTCCAGGAAGCCGAAGACCGACCTCGTCGCCGAGGCCGTCTACATGGTGCTCAACTCGGACATCCTCAACGAATCCTACGCCGTCGCCCGCGACTTCCGCGACCGCGCCCTCGCCGCCCTCAGCACCCTCCCCCCGAACGACGCCCGCGCCTCGCTCGAGGAGATTGCCGCCTACGTCCTCGACCGCCGCGGATAAGCCCGCTTCCGCGCTGCGGCGGACCGCCGCCTGCGCGCGGCCGTCGGCCTCGGACGTGCGGGCGCCTATCGTGCGTCTGGATCGTCGCGCCTGGCCGACGCGCCGCGAAACATCGAGCCGGCGATCCTGCGCGTGAGGAAGCGTGGCATGAAGCCCACGCTCGCCGCCGTCACGCGGTTGAGCGCGCCCGGGATGGCGATGGCGCGACGCCGGCGCGCGGCGCTCAGCGCCTGGCCAACCACCTCGTCAACGCTCGTCCAGCCCAGCGACGGCATGCGCGAGACGTCGAGCTGCGCAGCGTCCTGGAAGCCGGTCTTCACCGGTCCCGGGCAGAGGCAGGTGACGGTGACGCCGTGGCGGGCCGCCTCTTCGTGCAGCGCCTCGCTGAAGTGCAGCACGAACGCCTTCGTCCCGGCGTACGTCGCCATGTACGGCACCGGCTGGAACCCGCCGGTCGAGGCGACGTTGACGACCGCCCCGTGGCGCCGCGCATACATCGGCTTGAGCGCGGCGTGGGAGAGGCGGACGAGCGCGCGCACGTTGAGGTCGACCTGCCGCAGCTCGCGGTCGAGCGGCAGCTCCGCGAACTCGCCCGAGGTGCCGAAGCCGGCGTTGTTCACGAGCAGCTCGATATCGCCAGACGCCAGCCGCTGCTCGACGGCCGCGACGCCCCCATCCGTCGCGAGGTCCGCGTCGAGCACCTCGACGCCGACGCCGTGCGCCAAGGTCAGCTCGGCTGCCAGGGCATCGAGCGCGCCGCGCCGCCGGGCGACGAGCACGAGGTCGTGCCCATCACGTGCCAGGCGCGACGCGAAGCCGCGCCCGATGCCGGACGATGCGCCCGTTACGAGCGCGATGAGCCGGGGCGTGCTGTCGGCCATCTGCGTCTCCTCCGGCGCGCCGCGCCGCAACGTCATGTCGAGGCGCTGATCGTACACGCCCGGAGGGAAGATGTCGATGCTGGCGCCGGCGGCGGCGAGGCGCGTCCCGAACGGGGCCGTCCCAGAGCGACGGTGCTCGGTCGAACCCGGGCCTGAGCTGCCCAGCGGGACGCTACCCGGCCCGATGGCGGACCTGCCCACGCGCCACGGCTCGGAGAGGACGATCGCCGGTCGGGTAGAATACCGTCGTGACGGCACCACCGCGGACGTTGCAAGAATTCATCAGCGCCCTGCGCAGCGGCCTCGTGTGCGACCGTTGCGGGCGCTACGTCGGGAGCCTGTCGCCGGAGCGCTATGTGCCGCCACCGTACCCGGTGGGGCTGGACCGCATCGGCGATGGCGAGGAGGTGCAGGCGCTCATCGGCTTCGAGTGGCACATGCTCCGCCGGATGCAGGAGGGAAACTTCGTGATCCGTCACCCGGAGCGCGACGGCGCGTGCATTACCTATCGCGAGTGGGTCGACGCGGAAGACGAAGACAACCCGGACGAGCGCGCATGATCCCCGCTCAGGCGGCGTTTGCGGGCCGGCGCGGGATCTGGGGCCCCCTGCCGGTTAGCTGGTTGACGCGGACCAGGCTGATGAACGAGCGCACCAGGTAGGGGTCGAACTGTGTGCCGGCGTGCAGCTCGAGCTCACGCAGCGCCAGTTCTTCGGCGCGAGCCGCCCGGTACGGCGTCTCCATGAGCATCGCCGCGTAGGCGTCGGCGATCGTCATGATGCGTGCCGGCAGCGGGATCGCGGTCTCCCTCAGCCCCTTCGGGTAACCCTCGCCGTCCCAGCGCTCGTGGTGAAACAGCACGACTTCGAGCACCACCTGCGACATCCAGCGCGGACTGACGCGGAAGACGTCCCAGTCGCGCAGGAGGTCGTAGCCGGCGTGGACGTGGCTCCGCAGCATGATCGTCTCGGCCGTCGAGAGCGGGCCTTCCTTGAGGAGCAGCACCTCCGGGACGGAGATCTTGCCAAGGTCGTAGACGTGTCCGGCCACCCACAGCGCGGCGATCGTGTCGAAGGGGAGGTCCTGGCGGTTCGCGAGTTGGATGGCGTACTCACTGGCCAGCCCGGCGTGGTGGCCTGAGTAGTTGTCCTTGCTGTCGAGCCGCTCCCGCCACGTGCCTAGCAGCCCCTGCACGTGCATCCAGGTCTCCTGGGGCCACAGAGAAATGAGCAGGTCAACGATCGAATTCATCTCGAGAACGGACATCGGTTCCCCCCGGGACGGCGCGTGCCTGGCCGACACTAAGGTATCGGCACTCGACGCAACCAGCCGCACTCGCGGGCTGCGGCTGGACATTGCCCGAAGTCCTTGGGCCGAGGGCATAGAACGGACGGTCAGAGGCGTGTAGAATGCAATTGGAGAGGCATATGAAGGCATCCGGAGGCGAGGACCTGAAACCCGCCGCGACGGCGCCTGAGCGGCAGCGTGAGGTCCGGATGGGTGAACCGGAGTGCCCGCGCTGTCGTAAGAACTTTACGGCGAGTTATTGGAGCGGCGGGGTCCTGGTACAGGCGCGATGCCTCAGTTGCGACCTGAAGTGGCCCCTGCCGGACGTCGTCTGAGCACCACAATCCTCCCACCGGGCCGCGACCGCTACGAGCGGCCGCTCTGAAGAGCATGGGACGCCGGGCCCGGGTCGCGCGGGCTCGCCTGATGCAGGTGCGTCATGGTCAAGCAACGAGAAGAAACCGAGGAGCCTGACATTACCATCGAAGAGGACATCGCAGAGCCCGAGGTGATCCGCGGCCGCGTGCCGGCAACGGTGAAGCCGGTGGAGACGGAAGAGCCCGTCGGGGAGACGCCGGACTCCGTCGAGCTGTACCTCAATGAAATCGCGCGCTACAAGCTCCTTCGCCCGGATGAGGAAGTGACGCTGGCGAAAGAGATCGAGAACGGGCGCGTGCTCGACGAGATCGGGTATGCGTTGACCGAAGAATTGCGGCAGCTCCCCTCCACCGAGCAGATCACCATCCGGCTACTGCGGGACGTGCAGGACGGGCTCGCGATGGTGCGGCGCTCGAAGGTGTTGAAGGGGATGCCGCAGCGGGGCCCGGTGGAGCAGCTCCACTTCGCACCGCTGGAAGACGCGATCCAGGACCGGCTGGACGAGGAGATGGAGGAGCAGATTGCGACGGCCACACGGCGCAATGTCGCCCAGGTGCGCGCACTGCTCATCACGCTCGCCGTGGCGCAGCGTATCTTCCCTGCGGCATCGTACCAGGTGCTGGCGACCGCCCTCGCCGCACAGTACGACGTCCAGAAGGCGGCGGCCGAGCGGAAAATGCCTCCGGCGCCAACCGGGCGCGTCAGCAAGCGGGCGCTGCAGGAACACAAGGAGGCGGAGGCCGCGGTCCGGAAGGCCGCGCGCGAGGCCGATGCGGCATTACGCGCGTTGATCCCGGATGTCACCGCCGCGCGCCAGACCGCCCGGCGCGCCGAGGAGCACATGGTGAACGCCAACCTGCGCCTCGTCGTCAGCGTCGCGAAGAAGTACGCCGGCCGCGGCATGCCGCTGATGGATCTGATCCAGGAAGGCAACGGCGGCCTGATGCGCGCGGTGGAGAAGTTCGAGCACCGGCGCGGCTTCCGCTTCAGCACGTACGCGACGTGGTGGATCCGCCAGGCCGTCGGGCGCGCCATCGCCGACAAGGGGCGCACGATCCGGCTCCCGATCCACATCACGGAGCTCATCTCAAAGTACTCGCAGGCCCGCGAGCGCCTGTTCCAGCGGCTCGGGCGCGAGCCCAAGACGTCGGAGCTGTCGAAGCTCATGGGGATGCCGCCCGACAAGGTACGGGAGGCGGCGCGCGCGCTGCGCCAGTCGGTGGTCTCGCTGGAGACGCCAGTCGGCGAGGAGGAGGAGGGGACCCTCGGCAGCGTGCTCGAAGATGTCATGGCGCCGTCGCCGGAGGAGGAGGCGTCACGCCAGCTCCTGCGCGAGCGCGTCCGCTCGGCGCTCGACGTGCTGACGCCGCGAGAGCGCACCGTCATCGAGCTGCGCTTCGGGATCAAGGACGGCCGTCCGCGCACGCTGGACATCGTCGGCAACGAGCTGGGGGTGACGCGCGAGCGGGCGCGCCAGATCGAGGCGCAGGCGCTCGAGAAGCTCCGCCGCTCCAACGGCAACCTGCGGGGCGAAGGCGAGTT
>JAGWOC010000136.1 GCA_028872875.1 Chloroflexota bacterium
ACGGAGTAGCGGCCCGTCGCGTACTCGAACGAGACGGCACGCCCGGCGAAGCGTGGTCCGTCGCCGCCGAGCGCGGCGCATGCCTCCATCACCATCGTGGACGCGACGACCGCGCCCGTAAACGACGCCGACGGGTCGATGCGCCGCTGACGCTCGCGTACCTGCACCCCGCAGCCGCCCTCCTCGTCGCGCCCGGCGACCGCGGCGCCGTGCGGGCACTGCGAACAGCCGAGGCCGCTTCCCGGCACGCTGGACGTCACCTCCCACGACAACCCGGTCAGGCCGCCCGTCAGGACGACCTTAGTCCGGCCAGGCAGCGCGTGTGCCCAGCGGTTCGCGTGCATGCGCGACGACCAGGAGTCGGTGGCGATGAGCAGCGCGTCGCTCGCGCTGAACAACGTGTCGGGCACGTCAGTGCGCGCGTCGGCGATGAGCGGCGTCACCTGGACGCCCGGCACGAGCTCGGCGATGCGAGCGGCCGCCGCAACGGCCTTTGGGAGGCCGGCGTCGCAGGCGCAGAAGATGCCGCGCGACGCGTTCTCGGGCGCGACCTCGTCGCGGTCGACGAGCAGCAGGCGCCCGACGCCGGCGCGAGCCAGCTCCAGCGCGGCCGGGCCGCCGACGTTGCCGAGTCCGACCACCATCGCGCTCGAAGCGTGCAGCCGGTCGAGGTCGAGCTCGTCCAGGGCACGCTGGCGGGAGAAGAAGATGTCCATGTTGCTCATGTGATGCGCCCCCTCACCTGCCGCCAGAGATCAGTGGCGCTCAGCTCCGGCAGCTCCTCGATGCTCGCGTCGTCGCAGCGTCGCGCGCCGATCCCGACGACGCCGAGCGGCGACTTCACGTAGACCGCGCGCTCGCGCCGCAGCGGGTCGATGACGATGCTCACCTTCCAGGACTGCGGGAAGCAGAGGCGAAAGTACTCCTCATCCGTTGTGGAGAGGAAGGCGCCGTAGCCCGGGTGCGAGTGCCAAAGTCCGACCTCCTCGAGGTCCCGCGGAAAGCCGGCGCCGCGCAGCATGCGCTGCCCGACGACGTAACTTTCGGGCGCGATCTCGAAGTCCGCGGCCGAGCCGCGGCCGACGCCTGGCGTCATCGCAGCGACGAAGATCGCCGGACCGTCGGCGCCGCGCATCAGGCGCCCCCACACGAGGCCACCGCATTCGCTGCGCCGTTCGCGCCAGGCGATCAGGCTCAGCTCGTCGGCGACGTCGGCGGCGTTGCGCTGCACGATCGCCTCGACAGGCACAGTGCCGAAGCTTACGCGCATGGGCCCTCCCCTCGCGATCCCATGCGCGTCTGGCGCCCGCCAACGCCGAGCTCGATCGCGTCCGGCAAGCCGTCGACGCGCAGGGCGACGTGCTCGTCGGGCCAGATCGCGAGTCCCGTCTCGTGGGGTTCGGTGCGGAGGACACCGCTGTCGCTGTAGAGATACCCACGGAACCCGCCGTTCGCCTGCCGCAGCACCAGGCGGAGCGTGCCATTCGGAGCGTCGACCGACGCCGTCATGACGTCGCCGCTGAACGACGGCGCCCTCGACACGGTGACCGTCACGATGTCCCACATGCAGTGAAGCCGGTCGTGTCCGTCGCGGCCGGACGCGGCGATGATCGCCGGCGGTTCGGGCGTTACGCTCGTCGGCGGCGACGACTTTGCCCCGCGGAACGTCAACACCAGTGCCAGCGCGAGGGTCGCGACACTGACGCCGAGCACGCCCAGCGTCAAGAGCGGCAGCGCGTCGATCCGCGGGCGCAGCCTTGGTAGCGGCGGACCCGGCGAAACCACGGGAAGGCCCGCGTCGCCCACGCGAGAGTCGGCGTACGGTGCCAGCGGCCCGAGCGTGTCCGGCAGGTCGCCCGCGAAAGGCGGCGGCTCGTCGGCGACGCCGTTGATGCGCGGCGCGTTCACAACAGCCTCGGCGTGCTGCGCACGGCCACGCGCATGCCGCCGCGCGGCATCATGATGCGCACCGCCCGGATCTGCGCGCGCACTGCCGCTGCGTTCTTGAGGTAGTAGTAGTCGGCCTCCCAGTCGGCCGGCGAGTCGTGGTTCACTGCCCGGCACTGCATCATCTCCACCACCGTCACCACCTGGTCGGCCAGGCTCTTTGCCGGATGGAACTGGTCGTCGAAACAGAGGTAGCCGTCGCCCGGGAAGCAGTTGGGGTGGTAGAGCCGCGCGCCGTCGCGCTTGATGCGGCTCTTGATGAAGAGGCCGTTGGCGTCGCGGCTGAGGTACCCGTCGGGGATCTCGACCACGAGCCGATGGTGCGGTTCGACGCGGTAGCCGCCTTCGGCGGCGACCGGGGCGTCGGCGGTGACGTCGATCAGAAAACGCCGCAGATCCGGCGCCCTGTACGTGACAGCGAGGTGGTCGGGGTTGAGGCCGGCGAGCGTCTGCAGCGAGAGCGCGTCAGCGCGGAGCCGTTCCTGGAGCTGCATCTCATCCCTCCTGCGCGACGCGGGCGCCCGGCTTGATGCGCAGCTCAGCGCCGTTCGTCAGCCCGAGCTCGAGCAGCGGCTTGTCGCCCGGCAGCATCGAGAGCGTGGCGTCGTTGACGATCTGGTACTGGATGGGGTTGCCGAGCGAGTCCTCGGCCGGCAGCCTGCTCCCCTGGACGAGGGCCGCGATGACGTCCTGCGCCGTGTGGCCAGGTGCCACGTCGACCTCCACGCGTTCGCCCGCCGGTGTGGTGACCGTAACCT
>JAGWOC010000071.1 GCA_028872875.1 Chloroflexota bacterium
AGCGATGCGCGTCCGGGGGCGGGGATCGCGGCTCCCCGCCCCCGGAAGACGAGGGCAGAAGCGACGGCGGCAGGACTCCCCTGCCGCCGTCGCTGCGTTTCCGGGGCGGCACCGGATGGCTGCGCCGTAACCGGCCGCTTGACCTTCCTCTTCACTGGAAGGTTTAGAATGCCGGCGTCGGTCTCAGCCAGAGCAATCCAAAGGAGCCAAGCCATGACACAGACCCGCGTCTCCCTCTGCCCCCAGTGCGACGCCTGTCCCGAGGTGGTGATCGACGAGGCGTCGGTCACCATCGGCGAAGCGGGCAACCAGGCCCGCCTCAGCGCCGACGAATGGAACGTGCTGGTGCGCGCGGTGCGCGCCGGCGAGCTCCGCGAGGTCGACGACGCGCCGGCCGCGCGCGCTGGCCGCGACGCCTCCGCCGGGCCGTCGGCGGCCGCGGGCGCGTGCTGCTCGCGCGGATGACCGCGCCGTACCTCCGCATCGGCGAGCTCGCCCGGGCGACCGGCTTCAGCGACAAGGCGCTGCGCTTCTACGACGGGATCGGCCTGCTCCGCCCGTCGGCGCGGTCGCCCGCCGGCTATCGCCTGTACGACGCCGCAGCGGCCGAGCGGCTGCGCTTCGTGCGCAAGGCGCAGGGGCTGGGGCTCTCGCTCGACGATATCCGCACGATCCTGGAGATCGCGGACGAGGGGCGCGTCCCGTGCGAGCACGTGCTTGCCATCGTGGACCGTGAGCTGGAGCGCATCGATGGCCAGATGCGGCGTCTCCGCTCGTTGCGCCGCGATCTCGTCGTCTTGCGCCAGCGCCTCAGCGACGGCGTCGCCTCCGGCACGGCGAGGTCAGGACCGTGCGAGCACGTGCTGCGTACGCCGGAGTCCCGGATCCCCGGGCACGCGCGCAAGCGCATCCGCTGACCGTAGGCGGTTGCTTCAGCGTGCGGCTCCGCCGACAAGCCGGACGCACGCACACGGCGTGATGCCGGGAACGCGTTCGCTCTCCGGCGCCATCGAGCGGATGCCCGTGCGGATGGCGCGGAGCCGCGTGCGCGTGCGCTGCAGTTGCTCGATCCGCTCGTCGATCTGAACGAGCGTCTCTCGCACTGATACCTCCAGCGCGCGGCGCACGTCGCCGCAGAAGGCGTCGTGGGCGACGCGGACGATGAGCGCCACCTGATCAAGCGGGAGCTCCAGCTCGCGCAATCCGCGTGCGAGCCGGAGCGAGGCGAGATGCGGCTCGCTGTAATCCCGGTAGCCGTTCTTGCTCCGGACGGGCGGAGGGAGCACGCCGCGGCGCTCGTAGTAGCGGATCGTGTCGGGGGTCAGTCCCGTTTCCCGGGCCGCCCGCTGAATGTTCATGCTCGCCCCCTTGACCTTTGAGTCACTCCATAGTCTATCGTAGCAAGACCGGCACTGCAGGACGACCGCGGCGGCCCGGGCAGATGGTCACACAGCAGGAGAGAGCCATGAACGCGTACGACCTCATCATCATCGGCGGCGGCGCCGCCGCCTTCGCAGCCGCGACGAACGCCGCCGACCGCGGGCGGCGCGCCGTGATGATCAACGACGGGCTGCCGCTCGGCGGCACCTGCGTGAATGTCGGCTGCGTGCCGAGCAAGCACCTGCTCGCCGTCGGCGACGAGTACTACTACCCGCAGCGGCCGGTGTTCGACGCCCTGCGGGACGGGCACGCGCCGCGGTTCGACTTCCCGGCCGCGATCGCCGAGAAGCGCAGGCTGGTCGATGCACTTCGTGCGTCGAACTATCGCGATGTCCTGGCCAGCTTCAATGGGCAGGTGGAACTGGTCGAGGGACGGGCTCGCTTCGTCTCCGACCATGAGGTCGAGGTGGACGGCCGGAGGCTTACCGGACGCAAGTTCCTCATCGCCACGGGCTCGCGGCCTGCCGTGCCGCCGCTGCCCGGCCTGGATGGCGTCGGCTACCTGACGAACCGCACGGCGATGGAGCTCGAGAAGCTGCCCGCATCGATGATCGTCATCGGCGCCGGGCCGATCGGGCTCGAGCTCGGGCAGATGTTCCTGCACTTCGGGACGAAGGTGACCGTACTGGAGAAGGTCCCCCAGGTCCTCCCGCGCGTCGAGCCGGAGGTCGCGGCCGAATTGCAGCGCTCGCTCGAGGCGGAGGGGATGGCGATCCATTGCGCCTGCGAGATCAAGCGCGTCTGGGAGGACGGCGGCCGGCGCTTCGTCGAGGCCGACGTGATGGGCGAGGTGCGCACGTTCGACGCTGAGCAAGTGCTGCTCGCCACCGGCGTCGTGCCGAACTCGGACGACATGGGCCTGGAGCAGGCCGGCGTGCGCGTCGACCGGCGCGGCTTCATCGAGGTCAATGAGTTCCTCGAGACGAGCGCGCCGGGCGTCTACGCCGCAGGCGATGTGGTGGGCAAGATGTTCCTCGAGACCGTGGCCGCGAAGGAGGGCGCGACGGCCGCCGCCAACGCGCTCGAAGGAAGCGGCAAGACGATCAACTACGAGCACATCCCGGCGGCGGTGTTCACGAACCCGCAGGTGGCGACGGTGGGGCTCACCGAAGAGCAGGAGATGGAGCGCTTCCAGGCCTGCGCCTGCCGCACCGTCGAGGTCGCCCGCATCCCGAAGGCCCAGGCCGTGAAAGAGACGCGCGGCCTGATCAAGATGGTCATCCACCCCGAGAACAGCAAGATCCTCGGCGTCCACATCGTCGCCCCGATGGCTGCCGACCTGATCCACGAGGCGACGCTCGCCGTGAAGTTCGGCCTGACGGTGGACGACATCATCGACACCGTGCACGTCTTCCCGACGCTGAGCGAGGGCATCAAGCTGGCCGCGCAGGCGTTCACCCGCGACATCAGCGTCATGAGCTGCTGTATCGGCTGAGGATCGTGCGGAGGGCAGGACAAGAGGCGGGAGGAGGACGCGCGTGCCACGAAACAACGAGCTGAAGATCCCGGGCGGCGACGATCTGCATCGGTTCGTGCTGGAGACCTTCGCCGTGACAGGCCGGTCGCCGACGCTGGAACAGATCCGCTCGCGTATGAGCCTGTCGACGATCGACGAAGCCGAGGAGTCTCTGGCCGAGTTGGAGCGCCGGGGCTCGATCCACCGGAAGCCCGGTGACGGGGCGGTCACGCACGCCTATCCGTTCTCCAATGAGCCGACGGCCCATCGCGTGCGGCTCGCGGGCGGGCCGGAGGTCTATGCCATGTGCGCGATCGACGCGCTGGGCATGCCCTTCATGCTGAGGAAGGACGCGGTGATCGTCTCGACGTGCGCGGGCTGCGGCCGAGACGTACGAGTCGAGATCGCATCCGGGCGGATCGCCGCACACGATCCCGCGCACGTCGCGGTGTGGTACGGGACGGTGGAGCAAGGGTGTGTCCCGGCGACGGACCTCTGTCCTGACCTGAACTTCTTCTGCTCCCCCGAACACTTGGCAGCGTGGTCACACGCACAGGCGGACAGGACCGGCGAAGCGCTTACGCTCGATGAGGCGCTCAAGCGCGGGCGGCAGGTCTTCGAAAATCTGCTCGGCGCGAGGAGCCCGTGCTGACGATGACGGCGGAGCAGGTGCGACGCATGCACGCATGTAACGGTCGAAGGGGTTCGTCCCCCGCGTGACGCACCTGGCAGCAGCGATGCCGCGAGGAGGTGATAGGTGGACGGAGAGACCAGGAAGGCGATACCGGTCGGGATCATCGGTGCAGCCGCGCTGCTCTGTCTGCCGTGCCTGCTGCCTGTGCTGGCGGTGCTGGTCGGCGCCGGCGCGCTGACCGGATTCGGCGGCTGGATTAGCGCCAACGCGCTGCTCGCCGGCCTCGGCGGCGGGACCGTGCTTGCCGCTTGCGCTCTCCTCGCCACAGCGCTCATCGCGAGGAAGCGCCGCGCGGCCGCCTGCGCTCCCCGTGACCGGCAAGCAGCCATGTGCGCCGACGCGCGTCGCCAGGTGTAGGCCGGCAGATGCAGCTTGGTGGCGTAAACCTGTTCGTGGCGTTTGCGGCCGGGCTCGTGTCGATCCTGTCCCCCTGCGTGCTGCCACTGGTGCCAATCTACCTCGCGTACCTCACCGGTTCCACAGCGGAGGCCAGTGAGATGGGCGGCCGCAGCAGGGCCGGGCTCTTCCACTCGATCGCATTCACGGGCGGCTTCTCGCTGGTCCTGATCATCCTCGGCGCGTCCGTTGGCGTGGTCGGCTACTTCTTCCAGGATCACCTGGGCCTGCTGACGAAGATCGCCGGCGTCCTGATGATTGTGATGGGGCTGCACATGGCGCGCATCTTCCGCATCCCCCTGCTCGACCGCGACTTCACGCTCCAGTACGAGGGGCCGTCGCGCGCCGGATACGTGCGGTCCTTCTCCGTCGGCGCGGCCTACTCCGTCGGGTGGTCACCCTGCATCGGTCCGACGCTGGGGGCGGTCCTGACGCTGGCCTCAACATCGGGCAACGTGCCGCAGGCCACAGTGCTCCTCGCGGTATACGCGCTTGGGTTCAGCGTCCCCTTCATCGCCGCGGGTGCGGCGATCGGGGGTGTGCAACGGTTCATGAAGGCGATTGCTCCGCAACTCCCCCGGATCGAGTTCGCGAGCGGGCTCGTGCTCGTCGCGGTGGGCGTGCTCGTCTTCAGCGGTGCGCTCGTGCAGCTCAACCAGTACTTCAGCGGCTTCGCGCCCTCCATCAACTTGTGAGGCGGATGACATGAGCACGAAGACCGAGCGTAAGCGGCGGCGGCAACAGGAACGGCTGGCGGAACTGCCACTGTGGGAGCGGGCGCGGCGCCACATCCCGTTCACGCGGATCGCCGTCGTTGCAGGCGTCGCGGCGGCGACGGTCGTCGCGGTCGTGGTCCTCACGCGCGTGAGCGGGGGCGACGCGGCGAAGATCGTCGCACCCGTGCGGACGGGCGTCGGCGCGGACACCCGCGTCGGTATCCGCGAGGGGCAACTGGCCCCGAACTTCGACGCCGTAGATCTCACTGGCAAACGCGTGCGCCTCTCGGATCTGCGTGGCCAGGTCGTGCTGCTGAACTTCTACGCCTCGTGGTGTACGGGTTGCGCCGCGGAGATCCCCGCGATCCAGCGCGTCTGGGAGCGCTACCGCGGCCGCGGGTTTACGGTGCTGGGCGTGAACGATGCCGAATCCAGAAGCGTAGCGGGGAACTTCCTGCGCAGCGTCGGCGGCCAGTACAACGCCGTCGTCGACCCGACGCAGACGATCGCTGACAGGTACCGCGTGAAGGGCCTGCCGGTGAGCGTCTTCATCGATCGCACCGGGCTCGTCCAGTATTACGCGCCGGGTGAACTCAGCGAGTCCAACTTCGACAAGATCGCGAGCGGACTGGTCGCGCGTTCCACGGGAGGGCCGTTGCCCGCCGTGACGCCGGTCAGCACGCCAGCCGTACGGTGACGGGGCGGCCTTCGGGTGGCCCGAGGGCCGGTAAAGGAGGGCCGGGGAGACGCGGTGGTTGCAGGTCTACGGGAGGCGCGCCGGGGCGCTGCTGGCCGTCATCGGCGTCGCGTCCGGAGCGTGGGTGGTCGCGACTGTCTATCTTCAGGGTGCGTCCGGCTCCACACCGGCCGCCCAGGTCGTCCGCAGCAGCGCGGTGGCTGGCCAGCCCGTCGCCGCCAGGGAGGGGGCCGTCGCCCCGGACTTCCGGGCCAGCCTCCTCGACGGCTCCCGCGCGACCCTGTCGCAATTCCGCGGGCGCGCGGTGCTGCTGAATTTCTGGGCGTCCTGGTGCGGAGCCTGCGCCGCCGAGATCAAGGACCTCCAGCGCCTCCAGCAGCAGCGGGTGGGCGGGCTGGCCGTTATCGGCGTCAATGTGGGCGAAGGTAGCGGCCAGGCGCGGGCGTTCCTTCATGGTGCGATGGGGGCGACGTACGCGTCGTTCCTGGACCCGAACCGCACGATCGCGGGCGCCTTCCATGTGACGGGGCTTCCGGTGAGTGTGTTCATCGACCGCGGCGGCGTCATCCGTCGCATCATCGCGGGCCAGCTGAACTACCAGATCTTCGACCGCTTCGCACGGGTGGCGATGGGGGAAGCGGACGTGCCGGGCGTCAACGACCCGCTGCCCCTGCGCTTTGTTTCGCCGCTGCCCCCTGAGCACGGTGGGGGACCGTGACGGGATGCAAGCGTGCAGCGCGCGGGGCGGTCGAGCGAGGCCGGACGGGAAAGGCCAAGGAGGACAAGGATATGAACCTGATCGGGAAGCGTCGGCGTCTGCTTGCGCTCGTCGCCGTGGCTGTCGTCGCGCTCGGTACGTGGGTGCTCGCCGCGCGGCTCAACGGCGGGCGAACGACGACGACGACGGCCAGCGGCAGCGTCGCGGTCGCGGCGGCCGTCCTCGTACAGACGCCGCCCCTTGCTTCTGACCCCAACGCGAAGGTTGGCCTGAGCACGGGCGACCTCGCCCCGAACTTCGAGGCCAGCGACCTCAACGGCCAGCGGTTCATGCTGAGCCAGCTCCGCGGCCACCCCCTGGTCGTCAACTTCTGGGCGAGCTGGTGCACGTCGTGCGCCGCCGAGATGCCCGCGATCCAGTCGACGCTCGAACAGTATCGCACGCGTGGCCTGCGCGTCCTCGCGGTGAACATGGGCGACGACCCCAGCACCGCGCGCCAGTTTCTGACGAAGCGCGGTGTGGACCTCCCGGTCGCGCTCGATACAAAGCTCACGGTGGCGCGCGCCTACCGCGTCACGGGCCTGCCGGTGACGTACTTCCTCGACGCCGGCGGCGTCATTCGCCGCGTCCGCTTCGGGGAGATGTCTGGCGCGATGGTGGACGGCTACGTATCCGAGCTGGTGGCCAGTGCGCCAGCCGCGTCGGACCCGCCTTCCACGGCTCCCGTCATCCGACGGCCCGCAGACCAGTCAGCCACGCCCGCGAACGCGCAGCCGGCGACGGTAAAGCTCAGCGTCGGGCTGTTCGGCCCCGGCACCATGCTGCTCCAGTCGCCGAGCCTGCGCTGCGGTGCCGGGTTCTGCGCCGGATTCCTGCTGCAGGCGCTGCAAGACATGCGCGGTGTGCGCGACGCCACGTCGCGTGTCATCAACCAACAGACGGGCGACTGGGGCTTCGCCATCACCTACGATCCGGCGCTCGTCACGCCCGCAGGCGTGATCGCCGTGTACGACAGTTCCCTGACCACGCATCCGGACCCGCTCTATCCGCTTCCTCATCGGGTCGAGATCGTGCAGACGGCCGGTGGCTGACGGGTGCGGGGCCGGCGCCACGCGTCAGGAGTCGCGAGCACGCGCCGGCGGGAACGGACGGAGGGTAGTGGACGTGGGAGAAGTCCATCAGGCGGCAGCGCACGGCGAGACCGCGCGCGGGCGCTGGGGGCCGCGCATGCGGAGGTACGCCCGGTTCCTGCTGGATCCGGCGCCGCTGCGCCGCTCGCTCTATACCGCCCTTGTCGTCGGATCGGTGCTCACCGCGGTCAACCATGGCGAGATGCTCCTGCGCGGCGATCTGTCGCAGGGTCTGCTTTGGCAGATCCCCGTTACGTTCGTCGTGCCGTTTCTCGTGACGATGTGGGGTGGACTCATCAACAGCCATCCCCTCGCCTGACGGCACCCGCGCCGCGGACGTTACCGCCCGGCGTCATGGTGTGGGCGCGACCGCGCCCTCTACCGCCAGGGCGGCGGGTCGACGACCATCCGCTTCGCCGCGAGATCCACCCGCACGATCACGTCGTCGAGCGCCGGCAGCAGGATGTCCGTGCCGGCCGGTGTCCGTACGCGGTAGACGTCGTTCGCGCCGGTCTCGATGACCTCGTCGAGCGTGCCCAACACGCTGCCGTCCCGGGCCGCCACCGTCAGGCCCAGGAGCTGGAAGCGGTAGTACTGCCCCTCTGGCAGCGATGGCAGGGCGTCCTCCGGCACCTGCAGCAGCGCGTGCCGGAACTTCTCGACGCTCGTCCGGTCGGCGAAGCCCTTGAGCCGCACGTACAGGTGCCCGCCCGCTCCGCGCGAGGCGGCGACGGTCACCGGCTGGTCGCCGGCCCAGAGCCGCGACTTCGCCGCGAAGCGCCGCGGGTTGTCCGTCAGCGCCTGCACCTTCAGCTCGCCCTTCAGCCCGAACGGCCCCAGCACGCGCCCGACGGCGACGTACCCCGGCCGCGGTTCGCGCTCCGGCGTGCGGCGGACTGCTCCGGCGGAGATGGGAGGTGGGAGGCGGGAGTCGGCAGGCCCGGTCGCGCCGGTGGGGAGATTGGTCAGATTCTGGGTTCCAGGTCCTTGGTCCTGGCGCGCCTGGGCGGCGCCACTGCCGTCTGTTGTCTGCCGTCTGCTGTCGCGCTGGAGCCGCTGTCTGCGCGCCCGGCCCGCGGTCTTCGGCCCTGCGCCCTGGCGCATCGCGCGCGCCACGCGGCCGTCAGTCCCCGATCTCGAGCGACGCGTACTCTTCGTGGCGCACGGCCGACACCTTCAGCATCGCCCGCATCGCCTGCGCGATGCGGCCGCCCTTGCCGATCACCTTGCCGTAGTCGTCCTCCGCCACCTCCAGCCGCACGACGACGCGGCCGCGCTCTTCCTCCTCGGTGACCTTGACGTCGTCCGGGTGGTCCACCAGCGCCTTCGCGATGAACTCGATGATGTCCTTCATACGGCCGCGCCCCGCTTCACTCCGCCGCCGGTGCGGCCGGCGCCTTCTTCGGCCGCGCCGGGAAGACGGGCATCTCGCCGATGCCCTGCTGCGCCAGCAGCCGGACGACCCGCTCGGACGGGACCGCGCCCTTGCTCAGCCAGTCGCGCGCCTTCGCCTCGTCGATGGTGACGGTCGCCGGCTCGGTCAGGGGGTTGTACGTCCCGATCGTCTCGATGAAGGCGCCGTCGCGCGGCGACCGCGAGTCCGCGACGACCACGCGATACGCGGGCTGCTTCTTCTTGCCGACGCGGCGCAACCGGATCCTCAGCACTGGTGTTATCTCCCTCCGAATATGTTCAGGAACCCGGAGCGGTTGTTGGCGAAGGTCTGCATGATCTTCTTCGCTTCCTTCCACTGGTTCAACAGGCGGTTCACTTCCTGCGGCGTCGTGCCGCTGCCGACGGCAATCCGCTTGCGGCGGCTGCCGTTGATGATCTCGGGGTGCTTGCGCTCCTCCGGCGTCATAGAATACACGACGGCCTCGGCCCGCTTCCAGAAGCCGTCGTCCAGGTCGTCCACCTTCATCTGGCGCTTGACCTGTCCCATGCCGGGGATCATCTCGACGATTTGGCTCAGCGGCCCCATCCGCTTGATGCGCTGGAACTGCAGCAGGAAGTCCTCCAGGTCCAACTGCCGGTTCTTCATCTTCTTTTCGATGGCCTCGACGTCCTGCTCGGAGATCGCCTCCTTCGCCCGCTCGATCAGCCCGAGCATGTCGCCCATGCCCAGGATGCGCGAGGCGAAGCGGTCCGGGTAGAACGGCTCCAGCGCGTCCGATTTTTCGCCGACGCCGATGAACTTCACCGGCAGCCCCGTCACGGCGCGGATCGAGAGCACGGCGCCGCCGCGTGCGTCGCCGTCCATCTTGCTGACGATGATCCCCGTCACGGTGAGCTGGTTATGGAACTCCTGCGCGACGTTCACGGCCTCCTGGCCGGTCATCGCGTCGAGCACGAGGATGATCTCGTCCGGCTCCAGCGCCGTGCGCATCGCCGTGATCTCGGACATCATCTCGCCGTCGATGGTCGAGCGCCCCGCCGTATCGACGATGACGACGGTCGCCGCCTGGCGCTTCGCTTCGGCCAGCGACGCGGCGCAGGCCTGCGGCAGGCTCTGGCCGTCCGACCCCTCGAAGACGGGCATCGAGAGCTGGCGGCCGAGTGACTTGAGCTGCTCGCCGGCGGCCACGCGGTAGGGGTCGGCGGCGACGAGCAGCGGCTTCGCGCCCTGCTTGCGCAGGTGCATCGCCAGCTTCGCGGCGGTGGTGGTCTTGCCGGAGCCCTTGAGGCCGACCAGCATGATCACCGTCGGCGGCTTCGACGCGAGCTGCAGCGTCGCCTGGCTGCCGCCGAGGATGTTCACCAGTTCCTCGTTGACGATGGCGATCACCTGCTGCGGGCCGGTCAGGCTCTTCAGCACCTCCGCCCCGAGCGCGCGCTCGCGGACGGTGGCGATGAACTGCCGGACGACCTTGAAGTTGACGTCCGCCTCGAGCAGGGCGATGCGCACCTCGCGCATCGCGTCATCGAGATCCTTCTCGGTGATCGTCCCGTGCGACCCGAGCTTCTGGAAGACGCCGGAGAGCTTGTCGGACAGTGCTTCGAGCATAGGCACGACATTGTACCGGACGGCGCGCCGGCCGCGGCTTCCCCGCTACACGGCCCACATTACTGCCTCCACGAGATACAAGGTCTGGAACTGAGCGTGTCTGGCCCGTCACGAGCGGCCAACAGCGGGGTGGAGATGCCCCCTCGGTTGCGGAGTCGCGGGCCCGCTCTTCACGAGTGCACCTCTGACCGGGTGGCTCCCCTCCGGCTTGCGCCCTGCGCCGCACCGTCTTCGCTCAGCCCGCCGGCGGCTGCGGCTCACCCAGCACCGCGCGCACGGCCGCGTACGCGTCGGCGAAGACCGCTTCGAACGGGCGCGCCGCGTCGATGACGCGCCAGGTGGCAGGAGATTCGCGGGCCAGCTCGACATAACCATCGCGCACGCGCTCGTGGAAGGCGAGCGGGAGGGCGTCGAAGTGGGTGAGCGCGCCGCCTTGCTGCCGGCGTGCCAGCCCCACGCTCGGCGGCGCATCGAGCAGCAGCGTCAGGTCCGGCGTCAGCCCGCGCGTCGCGATGGCGTTCGCCCGCTCGACCAGGGCCCGGTCGAGCAGGCGCCCGAACGACTGGTAGGCGACCGAGGACGCCGTGAAGCGGTCGCAGATCACGTGCGTACCCGCCGCGAGCGCCGGCCGGATCGCCCGCTCGACGAGGTGCGCGCGCGCCGCCTCGAACAGCAGCAGCTCGGCGAGGTCATCGCCCAGGGCGTCGGCGTTGATCAGGTCGCGGATGCGCTCGCCCAGCGGGGTGCCGCCGGGCTCGCGCCGGGCGTCGATGCGGTAGCCGTCCGCCGCCAGCCGGTCGATGAGCGCGTGCTGGAGGCGGGACTTGCCGGTGCCCTCGCCGCCCTCGAGGACGATCAAGCGCCCCGCCGCGGGTGTCGTCGCGTCCGTCATCGGGCACTCCATACCGGCGGCCGCGTCGCACGTCAAGCGCCTCGCGGTGCATCGCACCGGTCAGAACGGCCAGGTCCACTCCCGGACCTCGGGCGCATCCTCCCCGTGATCGCGCGTGTACTGGCGCGCCCGCAGCCGCGTATCGACCATCAGTTGCCGGACGTGCGCCGCGCGCACGTCCAACCCCGGGACGCGGTCGATGACGTCTATGACCAGGCGATACCGGTCAAGGTTGTTCATCATCGCCATGTCGAACGGCGTCGTCGTCGTGCCTTCCTCGATGTAGCCGCGCACGTGCAGGTTGGCGTGGTTCGTCCGGCGGTACGTCAGCCGGTGGATCAGCCACGGGTAGCCGTGATAGGCGAACATCACCGGGCGATCCCTGGTAAAGAGCGCGTCGAACTCGGCATCCGATAGCCCGTGCGGATGTTCGCTCGCCGGTTGCAGGCGCATCAGGTCGACGACGTTGACGACCCGGATCTTGAGGCCGGGGACGTGCGTGCGCAGCAGCGCCGTGGCGGCGAGCGTCTCCATCGTCGGCACGTCGCCCGCACAACCCATCACGACGTCCGGCTCCGTCCCGCTGTCGTTGCTCGCCCAGTCCCAGATGCCGATGCCGCGCGTGCAGTGGATGATCGCCTCGTCCATCGGGAGATAGTTGAGCCCCGGCTGCTTGCCCGCCACGATCACGTTGACGTACTGGCGGCTGCGCAGGCAGTGGTCGGCGACCGACAGCAGCGTGTTCGCGTCGGGCGCCAGATAGACGCGGATGATCTCCGCCTTCTTGTTCACGACGTGATCGATGAACCCCGGATCCTGGTGCGAAAAGCCGTTGTGGTCCTGGCGCCAGACGTGCGACGTCAGGAGGTAGTTCAGCGAGGCGATCGGCCGCCGCCACGGGATCTCGCGCGTCACCTTGAGCCACTTCGCGTGCTGGTTGAACATCGAGTCGACGATGTGGATGAACGCCTCGTAGCAGTTGAAGAGGCCGTGGCGCCCCGTGAGCAGATACCCCTCCAGCCACCCTTCGCAGAGATGCTCGCTGAGCACCTCCATCACCCGCCCGTCCGGAGCCAGGTGGTCGTCGATCGGGATGTGCTCCGCGTCCCAGGCGCGGTCCGTCGCCTCGAACAGCGCGGTCAAGCGGTTCGACGCGGTCTCGTCGGGGCCCATGATCCGGAAGTTCGCGGGATTATGCCGCACGACGTCGCGCAGGTAGGCGCCGAGCACGCGCGTCGCCTCGGTCGACGTCGTCCCCGGCCTGGCGACCTCGACCGCGTAGTCGCGGAAGTCCGGCAGCGTCAGGTCGCGCAGCAGGAGTCCCCCGTTCGCGTGCGGGTTGGCGCTCATCCGCCTTTCGCCCCGCGGCGCCAGCGCCGCGATCTGCGGAGCCGGGGCGCCGTCTTCCGCGAACAACTCCTGCGGCCGGTAGCTCCGCATCCAGTCCTCGAGCATGCGGATGTGGTCCGGCTGCTCGGCGAACCCGGTGATTGGCACCTGGTGCGCGCGAAAGGTCCCCTCGACCGGCAGACCGTCGACCACCTTTGGCCCCGTCCAGCCTTTGAGCGTGCGCAGCACGATCATCGGCCAGCGCGGCCGCTCGCCGGGGCCGTCGCGGCGCGCCGCGCTCTGGATGCGCGCGACCTCGTCCAGCGCCTGATCGAGCGTTGCGGCCATCCGCTGATGCATCACCGCTGGCTCATCTCCCTCTACGAAGAGGGGCGCATAGCCCGCGCCCTCGAGCAGGCTCCGCAGTTCGTCGTGCGGGATGCGGGCGAGCACCGTCGGGTTGGCGATCTTGTAGCCGTTGAGGTGGAGCACCGGCACGACGGCGCCGTCCTGGCGCGGGTCGAGGAACTTGTTCGCGTGCCAGCTCGTGGCGAGCGGCCCGGTCTCGGCTTCGCCGTCCCCGACCACGCAGAACACGACGAGCTCCGGGTTGTCGAACGCCGCGCCGTACGCGTGCGCCAGGGCGTACCCCAGCTCGCCGCCCTCGTGGATCGACCCGGGCGTCTCGGCGGCGACGTGGCTGGGGATGCCGCCGGGAAACGAGAACTGACGGAAGAACTTCCGCATGCCATCGGCGTCCTGCGTGATGTGCGGGTAGACCTCCGTATACGTGCCTTCGAGGTAGACGTTCGCGAGGATCCCCGGCGCGCCGTGGCCCGGACCGATCACGTAGATGGCGTTGAGGTCGCGCGCCCTGATCGCCCGGTTCACGTGCACGTAGATGAAGTTCAGGCCCGGCGTGGTGCCCCAGTGCCCCAGCAGCCGCGGCTTGATGTGATCGAGCCGTAGCGGCTCGCGCAGCAGCGGGTTGTCCATCAGGTAGATCTGGCCGACCGCGAGGTAGTTGGCCGCCCGCCACCAGGCGTCGATCAGGCCAAGCTCATCGGCCGAAAGGGGACCCTCCGGCTGTGCCGCCGCCACGCTCGGGGTGTTGCTCGTCATCGTGACCTCCCTGTGCGGTCCATCGCGCTGGCCGGCATTGCTTCATCGTACCGCGCGCGCCTGCGCCGAGAGCACGTCGTACGTGTCCCGCGCGATGATCCGCGCCTCATCACTGGGGATGACGTACGCGCCGATTGCGCTCGCCTCGCTGCTGAACCTGCCCTCCTCTCCCGTGAGCGCCGCGTTTCGCTCGGTGTCGACCGAGATGCCGAGTGGCGAGAGCGGTTCGCAGATCCGCCGCCGCACCTCCGGCGCCCGCTCGCCGATGCCGCCGCCAAAGACGACGGCCTGCGTCCGGCCGAGCACCGCCAGGTAGGCGCCGATGTACTTCCGTGCGCGGTAGCAGAACAGCTCGACCGCGGCGTGGGCGCGCGGGTGGCCCTGCGCCTCTTCGGCGAGCAGCCTGGCCATGTCGGAGCTGCTGCCGGACACGCCGAGCAAGCCGGACTCGTGGTTGAGGAGGTGGTCGATGTCGTCGGCCGACAGGCCTTGTTCGCGTTGCAGATACGTGATCGCCGCCGGGTCGACGTCGCCCGGCCGCGTGCCCATCACCAGCCCCTCGACCGGCGTGAAGCCCATCGACGTGTCGACGGAAGCGCGCCCGCGCACGGCGGCGGCCGAGCAGCCGTTGCCGAGCTGCAGCGTCACGATGGAGACATCCTCCGGGCGCGTCCGCGTCAGCGCTGCGAAGCGCTCGCTCATCGAACGGTGTGCGATGCCGTGAAACCCGTACCGCCGCACGCCGAGCTTGAGCGACAGCTCCTGCGGCAGCGCGTACTCCGCCGCGACCGCGGGCATGGTGGCGTGGAACGCCGTGTCGAAGACGGCGACCATCGGCACGCCGGGCAGGTGTTCGCGCGCCGCCCGGATGCCCTCGAGCGACGGCCCGTTGTGCAATGGCGCGAAGCGTCGCGCCGCCGCAATCGCCGCGACGACCCCATCATCGATGACGGTCGGCTGCGTGAACGCGCCGCCGTGCACCACGCGATGGCCGACGCCGTCGACCGCATCGCGCACCTCCGGGCCGAGGAGATCCAGGAGCTGACCGAGGGCACTGTGCCAGTCGAGGACCGGCGCCGCGCGCCGCACCTCGCGCTCGCCCGGCGCCTGTAGCGTCAGTACGGCAGCGGGCCCGATCGCCTCGACGGCACCCTCGATGCGGCTCGCGACGCTGGTTGCGTCCACCGACATGAGCTGGAGCTTGAGGCTGGAGCTGCCGCAGTTGACCACGAGGAGGTCCACGCCCGACAGCATAGACGGATCCGGCCGCGGTGCGCGCGGCAGCCGCGCGTCCGTGCGGGCACTGCCCCAGGTGCTACCATGCCCGCGATGCTCCGCTCCGCCACGATGGTCCTCTGCGCGGTCGCGCTCGGCGCCGCCGCGTGCGGCGGTGTCACCGCCAGCGCCGGCCGCTCCACGCCGCGCCCGCCTGCCTCGGCG
>JAGWOC010000072.1 GCA_028872875.1 Chloroflexota bacterium
AGCCACGACGAGTGTTCGGAGAGCGGGTTCGAGAACCAGAGGTGCGCCGTCGCCTTGTTCGCCTCACCCAGGGGCGTCGGGTCGGCAGAGATCTTCTCCAGCGCCCGCGCGAGCGCGTCGGGGTTGCGGCAGAGCAGCGCGCCCGACGCATCGGCCAGGTACTCGCGCTGGCGCGAGATCGCGAGCTGGATGAGCTGCGCCGCGATCGGCGCCAGGATCGCGAAGAGGAGCGCCAGCGCGAACAGCAGCACGTAGGCGCTGCCGCCGCGGTCGCGGTTGTTCTCGCGGCTGCCGGCGCCGAACCACGTCCAGACCAGGAACAGGTCCGCGAGCAGCGCCACGAGGCCGACGAGCACCACCGTGATCGTCATCACGCGGATGTCGTAGTTGCCGACGTGCGACATCTCGTGCGCGATCACGCCCTCCAGCTCGGACTTGTCGAGCTTGTCCAGCAGCCCCCGGGTCGCCGTCACCGAGGCGTGCTGCGGGTCGCGCCCGGTCGCGAACGCGTTCGGGGCCGCGTCCTCGATGACGTACACCTTCGGCATTGGCAATCCCGAGCCGATGCTGAGGTTCTCGACGGCGTCGTACAGGTCTGGCTCGTCCGCCTTCGTGACCTCGTGCGCCCGGCTGACGGCCAGCGCGACGCTCGCACTGGCGTAGTAGCTGAAGACCGCGTACACGGCGAGCCCGGCGAAGACGACCGGAGCGGCGTACAGCGGCATGCCGAACGCGAGGCCGATGATCGTCGCGAAGACGCCCAGGAAGACGACGAACACGAACATCATGAGCCACGTCTGGCGCCGGTTCTTCGCGATGCGGTCGTAGATGAGGACGGGTTGCTGGGGGCCCTGCGGGGCCATCGGACCGCTGGTGGTCATGTCAGGAGCCGGGCGCGGGCGGCGTCGCCGGCGGCGCGGCTGCTGGAGTTGCCGGCGGCGCCGACGAGAAGTCCACCTTCACGTCCTCCCGCGCGGCCTCCTCGGCCTCGAAGAACTCCGCCGGCTGGAAGCCGAACATGTTGGCGACCATGGCGCTTGGCATCTGCTGGGTCTTCGTGTTGTAGGAGAGGACGTTCGTATTGTAGAACTGCCGCGCGTACGCGATCTTCTCTTCGATGTCCGAAAGCTCGCTCTGGAGCTGCAGGAAGTTCTCGTTCGCCTTCAGCGTCGGGTAGTTCTCCGCGACGGCGAACAGTGAGCGCAGGGTCTGCGTGAGCATGTTGTTGGCCTCCGCCGCCTGGGCCGGGCCCGTCGCCTGCTGCAACTGCGCCCGGGCGGCGGTGACGTTCTCGAACGTCGTCTTCTCGTGCGCCGCGTAGCCCTTCACCGTCTCGACGATGTTCGGGATCAGCGACGCGCGCCGCTTGAGCTGCACGTCGATGCCGGACCAGGCCTCCTTGACGCGCAGCCGGCCGCTGACCAGCCCGTTGTAGATGCCGAGCATCATCAGGCCGAACACCAGCAGGAACGCGACGATCACGACGACGACGATCAGGACGGCCACGCTGCTCTCCTGTCCATACCTCGCGGTCACCCCCATTGTAGCACGGCGGCCACCGCGGCCGTCCATGCCCGCCCGCGTCGCGGCGTCCCGCGCGGTCGAGTACCATCTGTGGAACATCGCCCATTCCGGGGGGCGCCCATGCTCAAGCTCGAACTGTCGTATCGGGGGCTCATCGCCATCGGCCTGGCGCTCGTGAGCCTCTGGTTCTTCATCCGTCTCTGGCCCGTCATCCTCCTGGTCATTACCGCGCTCATCTTCATGACGGCGCTCCTCCCCTACGTCGACTGGCTGGTGCAGCGGCGGCTGCCGCGCGGCGCAGCGGTGATCCTGCTGCTGATCGTCGTGCTCGCGGCGATCGCCGGCCTCTTCGCGCTCGTCGTGCCGGCGATGGTCAGCGAGTTCAAGGATCTCCGCAACAACCTGCCAGACGACGCCAAGCAGCTCGAAGACTTCCTGCGCAACTTCCACATCGATGTCGCGCTGCAGTCGCGCGCCCGCAACGTCGACTGGGGGTCCCTCGTCTCTGGCCGCGTGGCCGTCAACTACGGACAGCGCGTCGTCGCCACCACGCTTTCCATCCTGACGATTATCTTCCTCACCGTGTACCTCCTGGTCGAGGCCCCGCGCCTGGGGAAGTTTCTGTCGCAGTTCATCCCCCCCGGGCGCGAGGACGAGGTCGCTGGCATCATGCGGTCGCTCAGCCGCGTCGTCGGCGGCTACATCCGCGGCCAGGTGATCACATCGCTGGCGATCGCCGTCTACACCCTCGTGGTGCTGCTGATCGTGCGCGCGCCGAACCCGGTCGCCTTCGCCGTCCTCGCCGCCTTCGCCGACGTGATGCCGGTGATCGGTGCGACGCTCTCCACCGTGCCGCCCGCGGCCGCCGCCTTCCACGACTCGCCGACGCGCGCCGCGATCATCTTTGGCCTGCTCGTGCTGTATCAGCAGTTCGAGGACCGCTACCTCGTGCCGCGCGTCTACGGCAGCACGCTGAACCTGCCGCCCCTGATCGTGTTGATCGCGGTGCTCGCCGGCGGCGAGCTGCTCGGTATCCCCGGCGTGCTGCTCGCGCTCCCTGCCGCCGCCGCCGGGCGCGTGGCGCTCGACTACTGGCTCGCGCACCGCCACGCGCCGGAGGAGACCCCGCCGCCGCCAGCATCGGAGGACGAGCTGTTCGCGCCCGATGAGACGCCGCGAGACGCGGCCGCGTCCAGCGAGCACGCGCGCGAAGGCACGACGGTGTAGCGGGGCCGCGGTCAGGTCGCGGGTCCGCCGGCGGCGGATCGATGCGGCCAGCGGCGGGGCCTCCTCCGCCTGCGGGGCGTGTATCCTTGCAGTCGTGACGGCGCGGCAGGCGCGCCTGGGAGGTGGCGATGCGGGTGGGACGACAGACGGCAGGACATGGCTTCAGGACGCTGCTGGCCGCCCTTGTGGTCGGGGCGGCGGCGGCGCTGGCCGCGTGCAGCGGTGGCGGGGGCAGCAGCCGCACCGCGACCGGCACAGCCGGCGCGCCCACAACGGGCACAGCCGCCACCGGCCAGACCTCGACGCCCCTCGCCCTCAACACGGAAGCGCCCTCCGCCACCGTCGCCGGCGAGGGCACAGCGACGCCCGTCGCGACGGTGCCCGCGGGCGTGCGCGCCTGCGCCGCCGGCGATGTCACCGCGCGCGTCGCCGAACAGGGCGCCACCGGCTCGCTCGCGGGGAGCATCATCATCACGAACGCGTCTTCGACGGCCTGCACGCTGAGCCCGCCAGCGGGCGCCGTCGTGCCCAGGGTCGTTATCGCCGACGCCAGGGGTATCGTGCTGGTGACGGGAAGCGCCTCGGCGTCCGCCGGGTCGACCGTGCTGCTGAAGCCCGGCGAGAAGGCGTTCGTCGTCTACGTCTGGAGCAACTGGTGTGGCGCGGCGCCGGCCGCCCCGCTGAAGGTGACGGTGTCGGCGCGGCAGGCCGAGATCAACGCCACGCTCGGTGGCGGCTCGGGCGCCGCCGCGACGCCGCGCTGCGACAACTCGGCCGCGCCGTCGTCGCTTTCCGTGGGCCCGTTCACGCACGAACAGGTGCGCTGAAACGCGCCCGGCGTGAGTGATTTCTTATCGATTTCGTCACAGTCTCAGGGTGTTCCCGCTGGCGGAAGATCGGCGCCCCTTCTTACGATGCCATCGTGACCAGTCTCCGCCGCACGCTCGCCTCATCGCTCCTCGTGCTGCTGCTCGTCGCCGGCGCGGCCTGCTCGCGGAGCAGCAAGAGCGGCACCTCCACGCCGGCAACGGCCCCGGCCGCGAGCGCTACGGCTACGGCCGCGGCGACGCGCACGCCGCCGTCATCGACGCCCGCCACGGTGCCAGAACTGCAGTCCCAGGGCGGGCTCACGACCGTCCAGATCGCGAAAAAGCTGGCGCCGTCCATCGTGCGCGTACAGACGGAGGGCGCGACGCTCGATATCTTCGGCCGCTCGATCCCCGGCGGCGGCGTCGGTACCGGTGTCATCTACGATACGCAGGGTCACATCGTCACCAACAACCACGTGGTGATGGTGGGAAACCGCGTCGCCAGCCGCATCACCGTCACGCTGAGCGACCAGCGCACCGTCCCGGCGACGCTCGTCGGCCGCGACGCGCCCACGGACCTCGCCGTGCTCAAGATCGATGCCGCGAACCTCACCCCGGCGACCTTCGGCGACTCGAACGCGCTGCAGGTGGGCCAGGACGTCGTCGCCATCGGCTTCGCCCTCGACCTCCAGGGCGCGCCGACCGTGACGCGCGGCGTGATCAGCGCGCTGGGCCGCACGATCGACGAGCAGCCCTACACCATCAATAACGCGATCCAGACCGATGCCGGCATCAACCCCGGCAACTCCGGCGGCCCGCTGGTCGACGCCGAAGGCCGGGTGGTTGGCATCAATACGGCGATCATCCAGGGCGCACAGAGCATCGGCTTCTCCATCTCGTCGGCGCTCGTGCAGCCGACGGTGCAGACGCTGATCACGTACGGCAAGATCAACCGCGCGTACCTGGGCGTCGGCACGATCGACGTCAACGCCAGCGTGGCCCAGAACTTTGGCCTGTCCGTGGATCATGGCGTCGCGGTGACGCAGGTCGGTGCCGGCAGCCCCGCCGACAACGCGGGCCTGCAGGAGGGCGACGTGATCGTGAAGATCGCCGGCCAGGACGTGACGAACAACGGCCAACTGCTCGCGATCCTGGCGAAGTACAAGGCCGGGGACACGGTCCCGCTCGAGTTCTATCGCGGTAGCGCGAAGAAGACCGTGGACGTCACGCTCGGCACCCGTCCAAACTCGTAGACCTCTCCTGGGCCCGCGGCCGACGCGCATCACCATGCGCGCGGCCCGCTGGGGAAGCGCCCTCCGAGGCTCGCGCTCGCGCGTACCCGTGCGATGGTCATCTGTGGTGGCGCCCATCTGCGCCATGCGGATCTGCTGACCCAGCGCCCGGCCGCTGCTACGCTACTGCCGATGGACGCCGCAGTCGTTCTCGTGATGAAGCTGCATCCCGCCGCGGCCCTGCCGGCGCGGGCGACGCCGGGGTCGAGCGGCTTCGACCTGCGCGCCCGCCTCGACGCGCCGCTGCCGCTCGGGCGGCACCCGTGCATGGTGCCCACCGGCATCGCGCTGCAGGCGCCGCCCGGCGTCGACGTGCAGGTGCGCCCCCGCTCCGGCCTCACCGTTCGCGGTGTGGCCGCGGCGCTGGGCACCATCGACGCCGACTATCGCGGCGAGATCCTGGTGACGATGTGGACCTTCGGCGACACGGAGACCTACGAGGTGCGTGACGGCGACCGCATCGGTCAACTGGTCGTCGCGCGGCTTGCCGAGGTCGTGCTCGTCGAGACCGCGGCGCTCGACGCGACGGCGCGCGCCGCGGGCGGTCACGGCTCGACCGGGCGCTGATCCGCCGGGGCGGCGCGCCGGCGGCGCGGAGTGCGTCCGGCCGCCGCGAGCGCTCGTTGTTGGGCCGCCGGAGCCGCTGTTAGAATGAACGGCCGCCGGAGGGGTCGCATAGTGGCCTAGTGCGGGCGCCTGCTAAGCGCTTATCTCGGGAAACCGGGATCGAGGGTTCGAATCCCTCCCCCTCCGCCACCTCACGCCCATGAGTATGCTCTCTCGCCTCAGATCGCTGCTCGGCGCACCCGCTGACCGCGGTGCCCCGCCGCGCCTCCCCTCGCCCGACGAGCTGGTGCTGCTGACGCGGCCGCAGGGTGAACCCGAGGCGCAGCTCCTCCGCCAGATCCTCGGAGACAACGGCATTCGGTCGATGGTCAAGAACCGCGATGCGGTCGGCGTCGACGGGGGCGGCTGGGGCCCGTCGTGGGCCTACGAGCTGTGGGTGCTGCGCAAGGACCTCCGCCGCGCGCGCGAGGTGCTCGCACTCGACGACGAGGCGGGCGGGGCGCCGCGATGAGCTTGCGCGCGTGGCTGCTCGGGATCCTGCTCCAGTCCGCCGCTCCTCCGGAGCCGGACGACCTCGTGGTCGCGGCCTACCCTGAAGGCGAAGCCGTCGGCGCCCTCTGGGCGGGCATGCTCCATGACCGCGGCATCCACTGCATGCTGCGCGATGTCAGCCCCCTGTACCGCGGCTATATGAACTGGGCGGCCGCGCTCGAGTTGCGTGTCCGCTACCGCGATCTCGTCCGCGCGCGCGAGATCCTGGGAGTCGGCGAAGACGGGGTCCCGGAGCCGCGGCGCAAGGCTCCACGGGCGCCCGGGTAAACGGACAGGGCGGCCGCCTGGCCGCCCTGTCCGGCTTCCTTCGGGATTCTCGCAGCCTACGCGGTCGCGCCGACCGCCTCCCGCTCCATCCGCTTCCCAACGGCGTGCGCCACCGTCGCGGTGCGCTGCATCACCCGTTCGAACGAATCGAACGTCAGCGACTGCGCGCCGTCGCTGAGCGCATGGTCCGGGTTCGGGTGCACCTCCAGGATGAGCCCGTCGGCGCCCGCCGCAACCATCCCCAGGCACACCGGCTCGACGAGGTGCCACTTCCCCGTGCCGTGGCTCGGGTCGGCGATGACCGGCAGGTGGCTCAGCTCCTTCACCAGCGGGATCGCGTTGATGTCCATCGTGTTCCGCGTCGCCGTCTCGAACGTGCGGATGCCCCGCTCGCAGAGGATCACGTTCCGGTTCCCCTTCGCCAGGATGTACTCGGCCGCCAGCAGCCAGTCCATCACGGACGCCGACATGCCGCGCTTGAGCAGGACCGGCTTGCCCACCTTCGCCACCTCTTCCAGCAGGAAGAAGTTCTGGGCGTTCCGCGTGCCGATCTGCATCACGTCGGCGTAGCGGGCGACGACGTCCACCGTCGCCTCCGACATCACCTCCGTGCAGACCGGCAGGCCGGTCTCCGCCCGCGCCTGCGCGAGCAGCTTCAGCCCCTCCTCCTCCAGCCCGCGGAAGCTGTAGGGCGAGGTGCGCGGCTTGAAGGCGCCGCCGCGCAGCATCGACGCGCCGCGCTCCTTGACGGCCCGCGCCGTCGTCATGACCTGCTCTTCGCTCTCGACCGCGCACGGGCCCGCGATCACCGCCACCGTGCCCGCGCCGACCTTCACGCCTTTCACGTCCACGATCGTGTCCGCCGGCTTGAACTCGCGGCTGCACAGCTTGTACGGGCTGCTGATCCGCACCGTGCTGTCGACGCCGGGCATCGTCTCGAGCTCGTCCGACAGCTCCGGGTAGACGATGCCGACCACGCCGATCACGGTGCGCTCCGCACCCTCAATCGGGTGGCCGGACAGGCCCACTTCTTCCAGACGGCGCATCACGCCGTCGAACTCGTCGCGGCTATGCCCCGATTTCATGACCACCATCATCGTCGCGTTCTCCTCCGCCCCGCCGATCGGGGGGTGCAATCTCAATCGTCTGCCAGGTCGGGCCGTAGCGCCCGCGCCCCGTGCAGGTACACGAACTCGATCTCGTCCGCTGCCTTCGATGTGTTGACGTGCATCAGGATGCGCAGGCACATCGGCAGGCTGCCGGGGACGTCCATCTCGTGTGCGCACATCAGGGCGACGCGGGACCAGCCCATCGCGCGCGCCGCGACCGCGGGAAACTCGGCGTCGAGGTCGGGCGTGGTGCTGAAGAACACGCTCGCGACGTCGTCGCGCTCGACGCCGTTCGTCTCGATGATCGCCCGGAGGAGTTCGTCCGTCGCCGCGAGGATCGCTGCTCGGGTGTTTGCCTCCACCGTGGTCGCACCACGGATCCCGCGCAGCCGCATCGTCCTGTCCGTACTCCCGGCCGCGCGGCCCGCCGCCGTGCCTTCGGACGCCTCCGTCTCCCGCTGAAGCGGCTTAGCGGCGTCCAAAGACGCCGGCCGCGAAGACATACGTGCGGCCATCGGAGGTCGGCAACCAACCTTCGCTGGCTCTGCACGCTGGCCTCCGCATGGCCGGTGAGCACCTCGACATGGACACCTGCTTGCGTTCGTTCGCCTCGGGCGAGGCGATTGCTCGGCGATCCCCGCGCGACAGCCCGTCGCCGCCGGCTGCGCGCCCCTCCCGTCCGTACCCGCGGACGGCGGCGGGCGCCCAGGCGCGGCCAGCGGCAGCCGGCGCCGGGCCCGCGCTAGGCCCCGGCGCTCTCCTCCGCATGGCCGGTGAGCACCCCAACATACTCTCGCACCCTCGCGACGCGCTCCTCGCGCGGCGCCTGCTCCACGATCTCGATGATCGCGCTGGCGACGATCGCCGCGTCCGCCAGCCCGGCGAGCGCTTCGACGTGCTGCCGCTTCGAGATCCCGAACCCAACCGCGAGCGGCAGGTCCGTCTTCTCGCGCAGCCGCCGCAGGAAGATCGGCAACTCCTCCGCCAGCGTCTCCCGGGCCCCCGTGACGCCCACGACGCCGACGCAGTAGATGAAGCCGCCTGCGCGCGCCGTCACCTGCGCGATCCGCGCGTCGTCCGAGGTCGGCGCCAGCAGGTAGATGAGGTCCAGCCCCTTCGCCCGGCACAGCGCCAGCGTCTCGTCCGACTCCTCCGGCGGCAGGTCCACGATGATGAACCCGTCGGCGCCAGCGAGGGCCGCGTCCGCGACCATCCGTCCCTCGCCATAGGCGAGGAACGTGTTGCAGTATCCCATAAGGATCAGCGGCACTTCAACCCCTGCGTCACGTAACTGTCGCACGGCGTCAAGCGCCTTCGCGGGCGTCGCGCCGCCCTGAAGGGCCGTGTACGACGCGCGCTGGATCGTCGGCCCGTCGGCCAGCGGGTCGCTGAACGGGATCCCCAGCTCGATGGCGTCGGCGCCTGCCTCCACCATCGCCCGCACCAGCGCCAGGCTCGTCTCGAAGTCCGGGTAGCCGACCGTCATGAACGGCATCAGCGCCACCCGCTTCTCGCGCCGCGTCCGCTCGAATACGTCCGCCAGGCGGCTCACAGCCAGTGCCCTACGGGGACCGTCGCCAGCAGGTGCGCCAGCGCTACCGCCCCGGCCGTGCTCGTGCTCTTCTCGCACGCGCCGCCGGCGATCAGCGCGATGGATGTACTGTTGAAGGCGCCGTGCGCCAGCATCGTCGAGACGATGTTCCCCGACCGCCAGTACGTGAACGCGAAGACCATGCCGACGCCGGCGATCGGGATGAACGACTTGTAGTCCAGGTGCGCCGAGGAGAACAGCAGCCCGCTGACCACGACGGCCGCCGCGAGCCCCCACACTCGCACCAGGCCGGGAAAGACGAATCCCCGGAAGAACAGCTCTTCGCACACCGGCGCGAAGGCGATCACCACGAGGCTCGCCAGAGCCAGCAGCCAGCGCGTGTGCCGCACGCCGGCGGGGATCTGCTGCGCGCAACTGCTCTGCAACTGCTTGATGTCCAGCCGCGTGATGACTTCGCCGTAGACCGTCGAGACGATGAGCGCGGCGGCGAACGCCGCCAGCGCCCACGCCAGCGTCGCCCCGCTCGGCGGGCGTAGCCCGAGCCGGCCGATGCCGCCGCCGTGGCGCCCGAAGCTCAGGCGCATCGCCACCACGGCGATGCCCACCTCGACCGCCGCGCCCACGACAAAGGCGGTCGCGTAGGTCCCCTTGCTGGTCGCCGAACTGGTCGCGACCGCGGCGATGGCGACGAGGATCTGCCCGACGACGAACAGCGCGATGAACCAGGCCACGCCGGTCAGGACGTCGCGGCCCGTCCAGTCGGCGCCGCCGGTGTCCGGGGCGCGCGAAGGGGGCAGCGGGGGCTGTGCGGGGAACGCCATCGAATCTCAGTATCCCCAATCCCCCGCGCGAGCGCGAACTGGATGGCCGTGCACCCCTCAGCAGCGCAACATGAGGGGCCGCGCCGGGACGGCGCCCATCGGTGTCACCGCGGCAAGGGGGCGGTCAATCCCGGTGCCGCACGGGCACCGGCTCCGGCCGCCGCGCTGGCGGCGGCAGCAGGTGGTGGCCTTCGACGCTGATGCGCGGGATCACGCGGTCCAGCCAGCCCGGGAACCACCAGTTCCAGTCGCCCGCCACCTGCATGAACGCCGGCACCAGCACCAGGCGCACCAGCGTCGCATCGACGAAGATCGCCGTCGCCAGGCCGATGCCGAACTCCTTGATGATGCGGTTGTCGCCAAACGCGAAGCTTATGAACACGGAGACCATGATCGCCGCCGCCGCCGTGATCAGCCGCGTGGTCAGCGACAGCCCGCGCGCGACCGAGGCCGACGCATCGCGGCTCAGCAGGTACTCCTCGCGGATCCTGCTCACGAGGAACACCTCGTAGTCCATCGAGAGCCCGAACAGGATCGCGAACAGGAACATCGGCAGGAACGACTCGACCGGCCCCGGACGGACGCCGATGAGCCCGCCGAGCCAGCCCCACTGGAACACCGCCACCAGCACCCCGTAGGCCGCACCGATCGCCAGCAGGTTCATCAGCGCCGCCTTCAGCGGTACCAGCACGGAGCGGAAGACCGCCATCAGCAGCAGGAAGCTGAGGCCGATCACCGCGCCGAAGAACAGCGGCAGCCGGCTCGCGATCCGGTCGCCGATGTCGATGAACGCCGCGGTCGCGCCGCCGACCAGCACCGTCGCGCCGCTGCCCTGGAGCGTCGGCGCCAGGTCCGTGCGCAGCCGCTGCACGAGGGCGCTCGTCGCCGCCGACTGCGGCGAGGTGGTCGGCGTCACGGTGATGATCGCCGCCGTCTTCGCGGCGTTGAAGCGTGGCGGCGACGCGGCGTCGACCCCGGCGATCCGCTTGAGCGCCGCCGGCAGCGCCTCCACCCGTGCGATCGTCGCCGGATCGTTCGGCGTGTCCACGCGCACGACCAGGAGGATCGGGCCGTTGAAGCCCGGCCCGAAGCCCTGCGACAGCAGGTCGTACGCCCGCCGCGACGTGTACGACGTCGGGTTGTTGCCCGCGTCCGAGGAGCCGAGCCGCAGGCTGAGCAGCGGCACGGCCATGATCAGCAGCGCGCCCAGCGAGAGCACCAGCGCCGGCACCGGCGCGCGCTGGATCACGCGGCTCCAGCGGTAGCCCAGCCCCGACTCGCTCTCGTGCGAGACCGTCGGCAGGAACGGCAACCGCCAGCGGTCGATGTGGTGCCCCACGAGCCGCAGGATCGCCGGCTGCACGAACAGCGTCACCGCCACCGACAGCGCGACGATCAGTGCCGCCGACGTCCCCAGCCAGGACACGAACGGCAGCCCCACCGCCCACAGGCCGAGCATCGCGATGACGACCGTCGTGCCCGCGAAGAGCACCGAGCGCCCCGCCGTCGCGCCCGCCTGCGCGATCGCGTCCTCCAGGCTCAGCTTCTGCGCCAGCCCCTCGCGGAAGCGCGTCACCGTCAGCAGCGCGTAGTCGATGCCCACACCCAGCCCGATCATCGCGCCGAACTGCGACGTGAACGACGGCAGGCTCACGAAGCGCGCCATCACCGTGATCCCGAGCAGCCCCGCGCCGAGCGCGAGCAGCGCCGAGACGATCGGCAGCCCCATCGCAACGACCGACCCGAACGCGATGAGCAGGATGATCACCGCCGCGCCGACGCCGATCAGCTCGGTGTTGCCCAGCCCGCCCATCTCGACGTGCCGGATGAGCTGTCCGCCCACCTCCACCTGGAAGCCCGGCGTCGACACCTGCCCGCGCAGGTTGGCCAGCGCCTGGATGCTCGACGTCCGGACGTTCTGCGCCTTCGCGTCGTACAGCAGGCCGATGCGCGCGATCGTGCCGTCCTTCGAGATCGCGTCCGGCTGCGTGTACGGCGACGCGACGCCCACCACCTCGGGAAGTTTCTTCAGCTCCGCCATCAATTGGTCGACCTGCGCCCGCACCTGCGGCGTGCTGATCCCGGCCGGCGCGTGTACTACGACGGTCGTCGACGAGTCGCCCGCCTGCGATGGGAAGCGCGCCTGCAAGAGGTCGATCGCCCGCTGGGCCTCGGTGTTCGGGATGCTAAACGAGTCGGTGTAGCTCCCGCCGAACGCCCGCGCCGAGACGACGAGCGCGGCGACGATGGCGAGCGTCACCGCGAGCACTCGCCAGGGATGACGGGCCGCGAACCGGGGATACCGGTCGAAGATGAACGAGCGGGGCTGATCCATGGGCGCGGGGGCCTCCTGGGCCTCGGGTGGACGGGTCCTTGACGAATCGGCTACAGTATGAACCGGAGTTCCGGTTCCTACAAGGCCAGGAGTGTTAAGGTTCTGTATGGAAGAGCCCGGCGCCCCCGAAACAGCCCGCCACGAGCGGGCCGACAGCGCCGCCAACCACGAGCGCATCCTCGCGGCCGCGCGCGATGTCTTCGCCCGCCGCGGGCTCGATGCCGAGATCAAGGAGATCGCCGACCGCGCCGGCGTCGGGGTCGGCACCCTCTACCGTCACTTCGACAGCCGCGACGGCCTCCTCCGCGCCCTCATCCTCCAGACCCACGATGATCTGCTCCAGAGGTTGCGTGCCGCGGCCGACACGCAGGACGCGGCCCACGCCCTCCGCGCCGTCATCCACGCCGCCACGGACGTCTACCGGCAGTTCGGAGCGTTGACGGAGGTCGCGCTCGCCGGCCGCCTGGACCACCTGCGCCCGGACGGACACGAAGAGCTCACTGCCGCCTTCACCGGCCTCCTGCGTCGCGGCGTCGCTGACGGCACGTTTCGTGCCGACCTCGACATCCCGATGATGATCGCCGCGCTCGAGTCCGTCTTTACGTCCGGGAAGGTCGTGCGGCTGGTCGCGGAGCGCGGGTACGCCGGCGCCGCGGCAGCGATCAGCGACCTCTTTCTGCACGCCTGCCTCGCCGTGCCAACGGGCCCCGGCCGCGGGCGAGCCACGTAGCGAAGGAGCTTCAGCTCCGCTCCCCGCTATCCCAGCGCCAGCCGTGCGTACAAGCCCAGGTGGTCCGACGGGTAGATGTTGGCGTCGTGCGCGGCCGGCTTGTCGAACGCCAGCCCCGCATCGACGACGCGCCACGCGCCCGAGACGAAGATGTAGTCCAGCGTGCCGTGGGGCGCCGGGTCGTAGGTGTTCACGGGCGTCGTCCACGTCTTCTCCGGCTCGCGGCCGTGCGCGGCCTCGTGCGCCGAGCGAAAGCGCGACTTCATCAGTCGCACCGCCGGCTCCGGCGGCTCCGCGTACGCGTTGAAGTCGCCCGCGATCACCGTCGGCAGTCCCCGCGTGTCGCGGTCCAGCCAGGCGAGCAGGCGCTCGAGCTGGGCGACGCGCTCCTGCTGCGCCTCCGGCGGATGGTGCAGGTGCGTGTTGACGAAGACGAACGGCTCAGCGCCGCAGCGATACACCAGCCGCTGCGCCACGCGCTCGAACGACATCAGGTCCAGGATCTCGTGCTCCTCGCACCCGATGCGCGCCAGCGTCGCGATCGCGTGGTAGCTCGCCCGCGTGTCCGGGTTCGTCGCGTGCTTGATGCGATAGTGCGGTTGGCCGGGAAGCCGCTTGTTGATCTGACGCGCGATCCACATCCCCTGGTCGAGCACCAGGTCGACTTCCTGCAAGCCCAGCACGTCCGGCGCCAGCCCCTCGAGCTGGTCGATGACCAGCGGCGCGCGGAACCCCCACTGCCCCATGCGGTTGAAGAGGTTCAGCGTCGCGATCGTCACCTCGGCCATAGCCCGTGCTCCTCGCGCCAAGCGTACTACGGATCACCCGCGCGGCACACACGTCCTCCGTCCTCCGTCCTCCATTCTGCTACCCTCCCCCCATGCACTGCACCATCGCGCTCCTGCGCGGCGACGGCATCGGCCCGGAGATCAGCGACGAGGCGCTGCGCGCGCTGCGGGCCGTCGGTCAGCGTTTCAAACATGAGTTCCAGTTCGTCGAGGCCTACGCCGGCGGCGAGGCGTGGGACCGCTACGGCGAACACCTGCCCGCCGCCACGCTCGAGACCTGCCGTGACGCCGACGCGATCCTCAAGGGCCCGTTCGGCGGCCCCCTCAGCGAGCTGCACGCCCCGAAGTGGAGCGGCGTCGAGACGACGGCGATCCTCGGCCTGCGCCGCGCCTTCGACCTCTTCATGAACCTGCGCCCCGTCGTCGTCTACCCGGAGGTCGTCGCCCTCTCGCCGCTGCGGCCGGAGATCGTCGAGGGCGCCGACATGCTCATCGTCCGCGAGCTGACCGGGGGCGTCTACTTCGGCGAGCGCGGCGAGCGCGTGGTTGACGGCGTGCGCACCGTCTGGGACACCGAGTCCTACAGCGAGCGCGAGATCGCGCGCATCACTCACGGCGCATTCCGTATCGCGCGCGGCCGCCGCAAGCACCTGACGCTCGTCGCCAAGTCCAACATCCTCGACAGCTCCGTGCTCTGGCGCGACGTCCTCGCGCGCATCGCGCCCGAGTATCCGGACGTGACGCACGACTACCTGCACGTCGACAACGCGTCGATGCAGATCGTGCTCAACCCGCGCCAGTTCGATGTCCTGCTCACGAACAACATCTTCGGCGACATCCTCAGCGATGAGGCCAGCGTGCTCGCCGGCTCGCTCGGCATGCTCGGCTCCGCGAGCCTCAACGCCGAGGGCTTCGGCATGTACGAGCCGATCCACGGCTCGGCGCCGGACATCGCCGGCCAGGGCAAGGCGAACCCCATCGCCCTGATCCTCAGCGCGGCGATGATGCTCCGCCTGTCCTTCCAGCTCGAAGCAGAGGCCGCCACCATCGAGTCGGCCGTGCGCCACGCCCTCGCCGACGGCCTGCGCACGGCGGACATCGCGGCGGCCGGCGGCGAGCTCGTCAGCACGCAGCGCATGGGCGAAGCCATCGAGCACGCGATCCTGGCGGGCTAACGCGCGGCGTGCCCCGCGCACATGCTGGCCCGGATGGGTTAGGGGCGCTGCTTGCCGCGCCCCGTGCGGTTGCGCGCGATGCCGCTGCGCACACTGCGATCGCGCGGCGCAACGGAGGGCCGGATGGGGTAGGGGCGCTGCTTGCCGCGCCCCGTGCGGTTGCGCGCGATGCCGCTGCGCACCCTGCGATCGCGCGGCGCAACGGAGGGCCGGATGGGGTAGGGGCGCAGCTTGCC
>JAGWOC010000137.1 GCA_028872875.1 Chloroflexota bacterium
CTCGACGCTAGCGGCGACGAGCTCTGCGACGGAGTCCGCGACGGCGTGGGCCTGCTCGACGATCTTGGAGGCACGCGCGACCACCTTCTCCAGCCGCTTCGCCTCACGCTCGCGCAGCACGAGCGTCTCGACCTTGATGGTCTTCGGCTCGCGGAGGTGGACGACGGGCTTCGCCGGCAGCTTCTGCGCCAGCGCGCGCTCCAGTTCGGCGATCCTCCGCTTTAGAGCGGAGGGGTCGTCCTGCTCGGCGCGCGTCACGACCTCGGCCAGTTCGGCCTTGAGCGCGGCCACGTCGGCGTGCGAGAGCTTGACCGTCCGACGGCGCTTCCCGACCTCGGGCGTGGCCGAGGCGTCGTAGGTGCCCTTCGTCGCGATCTTCACGCGCTCGAAGATGCGCAGCCACGACGGCGACCAGACGTAGGCCTCGCCGACGGCGAGTCCGGGAAGCTCGCCGACCAGCGCGCGGTCGGCGCCCTTCTCCTGCACCCACTCCTCCAGCGCCTTGCGCTCGTGGACGCCGTTCACCTGAAGGGCGACGAGGCACTCGACCTGGGAGAGCACCTCCTTGTTCACCGACTGCGGGCGCTGGGTGACGAGGGTGCAGCCGATGCCGTAGTTCCGGCCGAGCCGAACGATGTCCTCCCAGGCGCCGACCATGGCGGCGGACTCGCCGCGGACCACCTGCGGGATGAGCTTCTGCGCCTCCTCGACGAAGACGTGGACGGGGCTCCGCTGCGTCTTCTTCAGGTGGAAGAACTCCTCGGCGAACTGCGCCGCGAAGCGCAGGCGCTCCGCCTTGCGGAAGGCGGAGATGTCGAGCACCGCCGAGATCGGCCGCTCGACGAGCAGCCGCGCGATGCGCGGCCCGGCGTCCGGCGTGAGCGGAAGGTCGCCATGCTCGCCGCCGAACACGTAGATGTCCACGCCCTTCCCGCGCCCGCCGGGGCCGAGCCGGAGTCCGTACCAGTTCCCGACGATGTCGATCGCGATGACCTGGGCGCTGGCCCGGCGCATCAACTCCGCGAGCAGCGTCGCGAAGTAGGTCTTGCCGGCGCCCTTGCGGGCAACGGCGGCGAGCGTCTGCGTCACGACGTCGAGCGGCAGCGACAGCGTCTTGCTGATCTTGAGCGGCTTCATCGTGTAGTCCCCTCTCACTCTCGCGGCGGATCCATCTCGTCGAGGCGCTTGCCGAACGCCATCTTCGGCGCGATCCCGACACCCGGGTCGATCAGGACTTCGAGCAGGCCTGCCTCTTGAGGGATGCGCCACATCTTGCCTAGCCCCGACCATACGTGCGCGGGCGTCGCCGCCACGCCGTAGTCGGCGAGCCCGTAGGCCAGCGCGATCTCTCGAAACAGCGGGGCCCGTGGCCTCGTTGCGGTGTGCCGGTGCTCGAAGTACTGGTCTTGGAACTGCCGGACCATGGCGTGCCCACCGTTGTTCAGGACGACGATCTTGATCGGCAGGCCGTGCTCGGCGATCGTCTGAAGCTCTTGGATGTTCACCTGCAAGCCGCCGTCGCCGGTGATGACGACGATGGTCTGCTTCGGCGCCGCGAACGCTGCGCCGACGGCTGCCGGGAGCGCCCAGCCCATCGACCCCATTCCGCCGGACGTGATGACACGGAATGCCGTATCCGCTCTGAGACTCTGCGCGGCCCACATCTGATGCGCGCCCACGTCGAGCACGAAGATGTCGGAGGCGGAGTTGAACAGGCCCAGCGCACGGATGAACGAATTCGGATGGATCGTGTTCGCTGGCACAGCCAGTTCGTGCCACCAACGCTCTCGGCGCTCCGCGATCTGCTCGCGCCACTCGACAGGGCCCGTGTCGTAGACGTGGCCGGCGGAGGCTGCGATGAAAGCCGGCACGGTGCAGCAGACGTTTTGCGCCGCGCGCGCCGGCAGCCGGCCGTCCACAAGCTCGGCCTCGTCCACGTCCACGCGCAGGATCTTCTTGCCGGACAGGAAAGCTCCGACGTCGGCGCCGGTCTGGCGAACGTCGAGACGACTTCCGAGCACGAGGAGCGCGTCGCAGTTCTGGAGCGCCCAGTTCGCCCAGCGGTTCCCGTAGCTGCCGATGAACCCTACCGACTTGACGGGCACGTCGAGGGCCATGAGCGAAGTGACGACAGGAACATCCAGGCCGTGCAGGAATTGACGCACGACGGGGCGCACGCGAGGGCTCGCGCAGCCCCCGCCGATGAGTACCAGCGGGCGCTTCGCGCCGTCGAAGAGATCGTGCAGCAGGCCCGACGCCGTCTGCTCTCGCCCCCAGGTGAACATGCTCTGCGCGGGCGTTACGCGCCGGATGTGCGGTGCGTCGTCGAGCGTGGCGCGGCTCACGTCGAGAGGGATGTCGATGAGCACCGGCCCGGGGCGGCCGTCGAGCGCGCGGTAGAAGGCGCTGAACAGCACGCCAGGGACCTCACGCGGGCTGGTCACGGCCCAGGCCGCCTTCGTCACCGGGCGCGCCATGCTGGCGATGTCCGTCTCCTGAAAGCCAAGTTGGCGAACGCCCCGCACGCTCTTCAACTCCGCGGTCGGCACCTGCCCGGTGATGAAGACCGCCGGCGTCGAGTCGAAGTAGCAGGAGCCGATCGCGGTGAGCAGGTTCGTCGCGCCCGGCCCCGAGGTGGCGAAGGCGACGCCGGGCACACCAGTGATG